>CAZFKU010000096.1:0-1632 GCA_964518835.1 uncultured bacterium | reverse complement strand
AAACCAGCCTGATTCCAATTCCCGTTTAACCCTGATTTTGTCTCCTTTAATTTCCGTAGCCATTGCAAGTGTCGCTGTGGACATCCCCAGCATGGCTCCTAACAGAATTCCCGTTTGCCCCATTCCCAAGTCAACGGATTGCAACCCTGAAAAAATTAAATCAAATGATTCAGAATGGATGCTGTCAAATAAAATGTGCGCAATTTGATAAGGATCTGTTTCAAAAGGATTTTCTTCCACAATATGAATTGCCCGGTCCGCACCTTTTGCCAATGCTTCACGAATGACCCTTGGAGCTCTTTCTGCGGGTCCCATACAGACTACAACCACTTCACCCTGTTCCTGGTTTTCTTTTATCAATAATGCTTCTTCCAATGCAAATGAATCATTTTCATTCATTTCGAACTGGATTTGTTTCTCATCTATCCATAATTCACTTTCTGAAGGTCGGAATGCAGAATCACTGCCCGGAACCTGCTTGATCAAAACTGCAATTTTCATTTATTAATTTCCCATTAGTCGGTTATTTGATTACAAAATATGAACGGTTAATTTACATTGCTGAGATATTTCGTTTAAATAAATTCACGGTTTCATTTATTGGATAATGAATGTAGATTTTCGTTGACTATGTCTAATCTATCTTTAATTATTATCGGAAATGTTTTATTCACTTTGGGAATTTTAGTTCTTTTATGGTTTCTTAAACGGTGGATAGAACAAAAATACAATAAATGAATTTATGTTATGGAAAAGGCATTGAAAAGTTGCCGTGTGATTCAACTCACATAAATAAAAAAACCATTTGTTATATTACTAAACTCTAAGTACTTTTCATCCCTTTTGTATGTGTTTTATAAACAGCAAAACAGCAATTTTGTGTACAAACCCTATTTCATTAAGGAGGAGTCAATAATGAAACAATTACTTACAATATCACTATACACACTTACTTTAACCACCCTTTTATTTTCACAATCCCTCACAGGTAATTATCAGGTGGATTATATTAATGTGGATTATACCTGGGTAGTTCGTCCCCCTGATGCCACAACGGATCTCGATCCAATTTTGTCTGATCCCGGTAATCCAAATAATGCTTCCGGAGGTTATTCACTCAATGTCAGCTGGCCCAGCAGTGCTAATCCTATTTTTACCTATCCTCTTGCCTCCTTTGCCGTAGGTGATACTGCAACGACATTGCCTGTACCACTATGGGGTTTACTCCAGTTGGCAGGATTTCCATATGGATGGATTTCTATGAATGTTGATTTCAATGATGATGGAACCTTTCATATAAATGATTCCGAAGGAGATTTCTTCAACGGTCCAGGCGATGATCCCGACAATCCCATTGCCCCACCTCCATTTTATATCCACGGTAGTTCCTATCCTACAACCGTCACACTTGACTGTGTAACATCTCAGGAAGTTTTGCCCGTCAACGAGGATGGTACATGGACCAGTGCCGGTACTTTCGTGGATGAATTCCGCAATCAGTTAAATCAGGGATGGGGAATTACCCTTTCCGGAACATTTGCAGAGTTCCATGCTGTTGATTTGTTAAATGATGTCCCCGGAGCGGATTACGGTCAAATCGGAAATTCAATTGATTTTACCGATTTCCCGTGG
>CAZFKU010000095.1:0-1681 GCA_964518835.1 uncultured bacterium | reverse complement strand
TTCCAATGTAAATATGATGGTGAATATCCATTCTGCAGTAATGAGAATGGTGCCATACTTCTGGTGATAAGCTTCTACGCTATCCAGCAAAACAACGATGATGCTTAAAATAATTGTGGCAATTAGGACAACATCAAATAATTTCCCTCCCCAGGTGTCAACCCCGAAAATTATGATCTTAATTCGATCTCGGATTTTACCCATGGTTTATCTGTTTTCGTGATTACTCATCAAAACCCATCATTGTTAATACGTGAAATCTATCTCTATTATAATATAAACAAAAAACCCCAATTTAAATTGGGGTTGAACATTTCATTTTATTAGAAAAATTATACGGTTTGAAGTTCTTTCAATTTTTCCTGAAGCATTTCATCAAACATCTTATCAATGTGTTCCGCTTTTACTTTCCACTGTCCACCAATTTTCAAAGCTGGAATCTTTCGCTGTTGGACCAAACGATAAACTGTTTGTTCCTTCATGTTTAAATAGTCAGCGACTTCTTTTATTCCTAAGATTCCATTATTCATTTTTCAATCCTTAAAAAAATTAAGTATATGTGGTATGTAATACTTTCTTAAAAATTTTCGTATAGATACCACTGTTCCTGATGGCTGAATGCGACCAGTTCTCATTGTTAATATCGGTTAATTATCGTCATAATTTAACTTAAATACACTCTCTCAATTTCTTCCAAAATAATCAATAAGAATATTTAAAGATCATAAGCAAAAATAAAAAATACGTACCACTAATGAATGGACTAATCTTTTGTATAAGGATTAATAATAAAATAAAACCACAGGATTCTTTTTTCTTCAACCTTACAGGGAGTATTTTCTTCCGTAAAAAATCTATTAAAACAAGGTTTAACTCATGTCAGAAGCAGCCAAATCCATTTCCTATTTTGACCTCATTTATATTCTACTACCGGTCCTTATCGTCATTTATATCTTTTTTAAATGGAAGTTAAAATTTTCCACCGTGATTTACGCACATGTCCGCATGTTTATTCAACTCATTGCAATTGGATATTGCCTGAAATACATTTTCAATAATGATCATCCCGCTGTAATAATGATGATCCTTGGTGTCATGATCCTGATCGCAGGATATATTGCCCCGAGACCCTTAGAGAAAAAACAATTTTTCCATTATTTATTTTCGACCTTTTCCATATTTATTGCAGGATCAGGTACACTTTATATCGTGACACAATTCGTCATCAAAATCAACCCATGGTATAATCCACATTTTTTAATTCCCCTGGGTGGAATGATATTTGCCAATTGTATGAATTCCATCAGTTTAGCAGCAGAACGGTTTGAAAACGAAAATGGAAACGGATTGACCTTTGAAGAACAGAGAAATATTTCATTCAAAGCATCCCTCATCCCCATCACCAATTCTCTTTTAGCTGTGGGACTGGTTTCCCTTCCCGGAACCATGACAGGGATGATATTATCCGGAATTTCACCCCTGATAGCGGTAAAATATCAGATTATGGTCATGTGCATGATTTTCGGATCAACAGGTATTTCATCAGCGCTTTATCTGGTTCTGATGAAAAAATACAAAGAATGACCAAATTTTATTTAAGATAAATCATTTTACGAGTTTCTGAAAACTGATCTGTTTGTAATCTGAACAGGTAAATCCCGGCACTTACAGTCTTGCCGAA
>CAZFKU010000094.1:0-2292 GCA_964518835.1 uncultured bacterium | reverse complement strand
GGTGTCAGGATATATTTTTTAAATTAAAACTTGCCGGTGTAACACCAATTATTGCTCATCCGGAAAGGATCAAACCGATACAGAAGGATTTGTCCATCGTTCGCCGTTTTATTCGTGGAGGATGCGTCATTCAGGTAGATGCCGGAAGTTTGACGGGATCGTTGGGGTCCTCTTCTGAAAAGGCTGCCCTTGAAATTGTTGAGCAAGGATGCTGTCATATCATCGGTTCGGATGCTCATGATGACTATCGCAGAAATTTTCTTCTGGCAGATGCATTAGCAATTTCAAAAGAAATTATAGGAGAAAAAGCTATGGAGATGGTAACGGTTAACCCGCGAAAAATAATTAAGGGAGAATCCATCCAAACACATGTGGAAACTCCCATTTCTCAACCGAAAACGATATTTCAGAAGGTACGAAGAAGGATTTTTTATTAAGGGGTAATGGGTTAAATTTACAGGCTATGGTTAAATCTATTTTTACCGGAAGAAGAGAAACTACGTCAGGAATCTATAGAATTGTTCTTTTATGGCTCGTTTTGAGCATCCCAATTTTGGCTCAGTTCCAAGGTGGGGAAAATGCTGAAAGAGAACCCCAATATAATGTTTCCAGCGAAAGGTTTTTTACAGATCAGAGCGGTACAATTCTCATGAATGTAAATGTATGGGGACATGTGAACCTGCCGGGACGTCATATGGTATTTGATGGAATTGACCTTGCGACTCTCCTTTCTGTTGTAGGAGGACCAAAAGGAGGGGCAAATCTGAAAAATGTTCGTTTATTTAGAGAAACGGCTGATGATAACGGGGAGCTTGTTTACACGATCAATCTTGAAAAATTTCTCAAAACCGGCGATCGTAGTGAATTTGTGAAAGTTATGCCAAATGACACCTATATCGTTCCACAAACCACCAGCAGTTATATAATGGCGCAGGTTGGAACGCTCAATACTATCCTTTCAATTTTAAATATATATCTTCAAATTGATAACAGGAATTAAGTGATGGATAATCTTCAGCAATTTCAGGATACACAGAACGGGCAATTGAATCAGGAACCGGAACTGACCATTCATGATTACTGGCTAATCATTAATCGAGGAAAGTTTTGGATCATTCTCTCTACTTTGGTTGTACTGGCTTTTACTGTGTATTACAATTATTCTGTTGCCCCCCAGTATACTGCTTCAGCAACGCTGCTCATAAAAACCGAATCCGGTGCTGCAGCCATATTTGATTTTGGCGGTGGAATGAGTCAGTCAACCATTGCCAACCAAATCGAATTATTGAAATCACGTCAAGTGGCAACAGCTACTGTTAAAACCCTCTGGGAATCAAAGCACCGCAATAATCTTTCTGTGTTCGAATCCCGGAAATTCCTGCCCCGGGGACAAAGACCTCGGAAATTGATAAGGGAAATTATCACTTTGGGACTTTATGATCCTGAATCTGATAAACCTGCAAGATTTGAGGAAGATTATTCGGATAAAATTGGAAGAAAATTTTCGGGGAGAATTAAAAGAACTCTCGATGTATCCAACAAACGGGGAACAGACATTCTTACCTTATCCTCCACCAGTCCTTTTCCGGATGAAGCACCTCTCATTGCAAATACTGTTGCAAGGGAGTTTGTTAAACTGGATCAGCAATGGGGTGCAGATCAGACCTTAAATTTACTGGATTTTCTCGAAGATCAACTGGAGATAAAGGAAAATGAGTTGACGTTTGCAGAGGAAACAGTAAAGGATTTCATGGAAACGGAAAAAATATTTGACCTCACCGGTAATGCAGATCTGGTTTTATCCCAATCATCTGGAGTGGAAAGTAAATATTATGAAACCATTGCAGAAATTAATATCAGTGAGGAAAACATACGTTATGTTCGTGAACAGCTGTCAAAAGAAGAAAAACAATTAGCTGATCAATTGCTCAGTTCACTGAACATCAAGGTTACGGCACTGCGAGCGGAAATTGGGCAACGTGAAGCAGAATTGATTCGAAATGAAGGAGTCTATGGCTCTGAACATGATGCTGTGAAATCAACTCGGAAAAGGATCACAACATTAAAGAATCAATTAGATGGAGAAATCCAGACTCTCATTTCTATGGGATTATCAGTATCAGATCCGATGGAGTACAGACAGGAACTTATAGGTAGTTTATTGACGTCGGAAGCAACATTAGCAGGATTTAAGGCAAAGGCAGATGAATATAAAAAATTAATGGATCGGTATAATACACAAATTGAAGAGCTTCCACAGAAACAAATGGAATATGCCCGTCTTGAAAGAGA
>CAZFKU010000093.1:0-2814 GCA_964518835.1 uncultured bacterium | reverse complement strand
AGGTTCAAACGATACATCTCCATGAGTGAATTGAAGCACTGTCTTGTCTGTTTCACTGTCCTGAAGGGTGAATTGGGCAAAGGTAATTTGAAAAACGAAAAATATTGAAATCAGTAAAGGGTGTCGGATTCGCATTTAATCTCCTGAATTAACGGTTTAATGTATATTTTCGAGACTGAAAATGACAGTCAATAAGCATTAGACAATTCAACTCCCTCTCTTATTCCCAATAAATGAGGGTAATTTATTGAATCAAATCTGATGGTTAATATAACTTGGACTGGTAAATATCATGAAGACGTAACAACCCGAGACATTCATTATTAGAGACATCTATAACAGGAAGTACAGAAATCTGGGATGGACGGTCCTCCATCAATTTCATGGCTTCTTCCAATGATGCATGGAGAGGAATCGATATCGGGTCCTTATTCATAATATCCGTCAATTGTAAATTGTTTAAATTTCCATTTAATGCAAGACAACGGCGAATATCTCCATCTGTAATGATTCCTAACAGATTTTTCTTTTTATCCAGGACCAATGCGGCACCCAGCGGTTTTTCCGTCATCAGTTTGGTAACTTCAAAAAAGTCTTTCTCCGGACGGACGGTCACGGATTCATCAAGTGAATGCATCACATCTTGAATCCGTAATCCCAATTGTTTTCCTAATTCTCCACCGGGATGAAGTTTAACAAAATCATTATGGTTGAATTCCCGCATTGCCATTAAAACAGATGTGAGTGCATCCCCGATTGCTAATGTAAGGGTTGTACTTGATGTGGGAACAACTCCCAAAGGGTCGGCTTCCTTAGAAACGGTCGCATCCAAAACTACATCCACTTCTTCTGAAACCGGAGAATGAACATTCCCAACCAATCCGATAAGTGGAGAATGAAAATCACGTAATTGGGGAATGAGCCGGCGAAGTTCCTCAGTTGCTCCACTTTTGGAAATGAGAATTGTGGGATCACCGGGATGATAAATTCCAAGGTCACCATGAAGAGCTTCTGCAGCATGTAAAAAGACCGCCTGGATTCCTGTACTGCATAGGGTGGCAACTATTTTTTGTCCAATCAACCCGGATTTTCCAAGACCGCAAATCACAACTTTACCCTCGTGATTCAAAATTATTTCTGCTGTTTCCACCACTGCTTCGGTGACTCTCAGAGATGCTTTTTCTATCTCTTTTGCTTCACTGGACAATGTTTGTCTAACGATGTCCTGAAAATAGGATTTCGGATTGGAATTCAAGAGAAAATCATAGTTTGTTTAAAAAATCCAACGGTAAAATTAACCCATTTGAAATAAAAAACTATAACTTCAGTAAAATTTTGAATCATGAACAATTTTAGTAATAAATCAATGCATTGACAAAAAATCCCGTTGTATATTTCCTTCCGTTTTACGAATGAAAATGAAAACTCTGATTCAATTTCTCATCCCTTTCGTAGCAACTGCGCTAATTGTAAACAGTTGCAGTAAAACATATTATGAGTGTGAACCTACGAATGAAGAAGACCCACGTTGGCCCTGGAATATCACTGCAGAATGGGAACAGGAATCGGTAAATTTTGATTTTAAGATCACATCCAATTCTGATCAGTTGGCTGTAGATTTTACTACTCCCAGCGAAGACTCTTTGGTTGCACAATTTTCAGATGGAACTTCTGCTTCCTTGAAATATCTACAGGCAAGCTTGGGAGATACCAATATCATTTTAGCTCAAAATCATTCCATAGGTAGTGATTCCTACCCTCTTCATGAATTAATTATTGTAGATTACAGCGATGTTGATCCCGATACTGCAGTGTATTCCATCTCAACAGATGATTCAGGTGATAGTGAAGATTATTCCGGTTTGGTTCAATTCTCGTTCGATCCCTCTGGTTATGCTCTTTCATTATCCGAACAAACCCTATTCAATTCAGATTCTTCACAATCTGTAAACCTGAATGGTGCTATAGATATCAACACAACGCAACTTGTCGCTAATAATCCAATTTCCGTTCCCTTATCGTTTACTCAGACTACTACTACTATCATTTTGAATCCAAGCGGAGAATATTTTCGGTTGACCAATGACGGTAGCGGAGTCCCAGACGAAGCAGATGGAACTTGGGAAGTGACAGACACAACTGCAAAGACTATGACCATAATCGAAACCTACGAAGATTGGGAATCAGGTGAAACCGTCACTGAAACACTTTCCATTTCTTACACATTTGAATCGGACATACTCACTTTTTCACAATCCAAAGACCCGTGTGAAGGTTATGCTGATGAAGCAGAATGCTTTGATCAATTTGAATTGAATTTTGGTTTATCGGAAGGTTCCATCACAGAATTGAGTTTGACGTCAACCATGACATTTAATAAAGCGACAACCGGAAAAGAGAGAAAAATTACCGGATTTCAACCAGCTTATTGGTTTGGAAAGACGAATTATTTTAAAGAACTATATTTAAAATAACACATATACTATCCACCTATGATACTAAGTGGATTAGTTTTCATTATTGATTAATTTCGAATCCATAGACCTAAATTCATAGATCATCACCCCATCAAACAGTCCTTCCTGTTTTTGAAAATAATATTTTAGAAAATCAATTTTTGATGTCTCTCCTGCTGTGGAGGACGCATGAATAAGAAATTGGTTATCAATGATCATTCCTTCATGAGCGATGACAATACCTGACTTAAAATAGGACTCTTTCACAAAGGCAACTCCACACACATTCGGTAATTTTTTCAGCAATTTCTCATTGATCTGGTCATTTGGAATATATGAAGCCTCAATTTCTCGTTTC
>CAZFKU010000092.1:0-2982 GCA_964518835.1 uncultured bacterium | reverse complement strand
TACATCCACAAATAGAATTTCCACCAATAATACCGGCACAGTCTGATTCTTCCTTAATTTCACCACAGGAGAAAATGAATAGAATTATGAGCGGATAATATTTTTTCAATTACTCACCCTGAACCAATTGAGAAACCAAATGATCATATTCTTCTCCCAAATGGATATAACACCGAACCCATGGATTCAGATTCCCATGCACGTCTGGAAGAAATCTCCACACATGTCCCGCACCGTCCAAATCCTCTGCCAAGAGAACATCTCCCGGTTTGATGATGGCAATGTGGCGGGACTTAAAATCCTCCACATCACAGCTTTTGAATTCCAGGCATCCGCCTAAGGTAATGACCAGTTGTTCTCTGGGTGCTGTGTGAGCCAGTTTCGGAGTCTCTCCTGAAGATTCATCAGGTAGCGGTGTAATAGCGAACTGCAACCTCAAATCACCTGAATTATCAAATAGATTCGGGTTAACAAACAAGGAAGAAAATAATCCTACGGATCCCAAACCGGTTTTTTCAACAAGGGGAAGATACATTTTAGCGAATCGGGTGTGTCCGCTATCATCTGTGAACATCCGGGTAATGGGAAAATGTGAACTCATCGTAATCTCCTTAAAATAGTTAGATCTAAATTTTAACCAAAAATAATCTTCGGATTTTAATAAAAGAACGGTGGAAAAAGTACATACTAAATAATATTATGAATGTTTTTTTTATTGAGATATCAAATCTTAAATTATGCTGGTTTTGTAAAAATATTCAACGAACTATGTAGTAAAATCAAAATGAGTTTTATATGAAAAATCAAAAATCAACATATTGGGAAATAGTTGGAAAACTATCTGATTTTGAAACCGGAAACCAATGGCAGGTGGAAATTCAAAACAGACCGGTTGCCTTATTTAAGTTTGAAAAGAATTTTTATGCTATTCGGAATTCTTGTCTTCATCAAGGGTTTCCATTATCAGAAGGCAATGTAAAGAAATATATGGTGGAATGTCCCCTTCATGGCTGGGTCTATGATATTCGAGATGGAAAATGTTTGAGCACTGAAAACCGATTCACTGACACTTTTGACGTGCGGATTAATGGAGACTTTGTAGAAATAAAACTGCCGGATGTAAATCCGGCAGAATGATAGTCTAAATTTGAATTAAAGGATTTTAGCTTTTGAAGAATTTTGAGAAAAATTTCTTAATACCTGAGGGTTCTTCCTTTGAAGGTTTGTCCAGTGAAATTTCAAAGTCTGTTTTATCACTAAGAATTTTTGCGATATCTTTTGCCTGTATATCATCCTCGTTATAAGTCACCGTTGCAGTGCTTGTTTCATAATTCACGTCACACAATTTTATACCTTTAACATCATTTAATGCTGATTTCACCTGAGTAGGGCAACTATACTGACATGCCATTCCTTTAACCTTTATTTGGGTGGTTTTTTCTCCGGCAAATACAAAGGTTATTATTGATAGTAATATGATACATTTTTTCATTTTAATCTCCTGTTAAGAAAAGTGTTTATGGTTTTGGATTCTATTCATGGTGGGAATTTGCAATAATTTTTTAAAATATCCTTGTGATTTTTATTACACACTCTACCATTTTTTAATATCGTTCAGATATTGGGAGTTTTGAAAGTCTAAGAGTTACCAATTGTTTTTAACCGGGGTAAAATAAACATCCAGACAGCACATAAAATAAGTCCAAATATTTCATTGATAGTTTCATTAAAAATAAACATCACTTCTGTTTCTTTATGATTTGTGAATAAATAAAAACCATAAATCAAATAAATAGGGCTCATCCATTGAAAATGTTTGCTGGTAATATCAAGAAGCAATGAAAATGAAAATAAAGCAGGGATCGAATAAGCTATGATCCAAATGAATGGATCCGGGTCATTGATCTGGATAACTGCAAAAATGCTAAATAATAGTCCGATCGTTAATATGAATATTTTTTTGAAATAATACAATTGGATATAATCTCAACTTCTTATTTGCGAAACTTATAATATTTAATGTCCACACTCACTTGGGACTTTTGTCCCGTCTGGATGGATGGCCCATTTCCAAATGGGCACTCGTTTCTTGAGTTCAAAGATGAACCAATCTATGGCTTCGATGGCTTCTTTCCGATGCTTGGCCCAAACGGATACATGAAGGCTTGTTTCTCCAATCCCGACTCTTCCCATACGGTGTTTGCAAAACAGGTCATTTATGGGGAATTTTTGACACGTCTCTTCCGCCAATTGGGTGAGTTCTGCTTCGGCCATACCTTCGTACTGTTCATATTCCAATGCCACAATTTTATGGCCATGTTCAGAATCTCGCACTCGCCCATTAAAAACCAATTCTGCCCCATCCTGATGGCGATCATCGTTGGATGGAAATGGTGCAATCGGTCCGTTGATAATTTCAACAATAACCATCTATCCCCCTTGCACCGGCGGGATGAAAGCCACTTCATCGCCGTCATTTAATTCGATTTCATCCGATTGATATTGTTGGTTCACCGCAATACGTAAGGAGACGTCATCCAGTTTTCCATTAGCCTTATCACGGATAATCTTTTCTAAATCTGAAGTGGTTGAACCATTTTCCAGTTCGACATTTATTTCATTTTCACCCAAAGCGTATTTCACTTGAGAGAAGCATTTTACTTTTATTTTCATATTTTTCAACCACGAAACACACTAAACACACGAAAATCTATTTCAGTGTCTTTCGTGTATTTTGTGGGTACTCCATTGGCTGTTAACCTATTTTTATTATTTCTGTTGTGTGATTCATGCCATCATAAATAAGCAATTTTCTGATCAGATTCGGTTCAATGCCCACAATTAATTTGACCGCTTCCAATGCTTGGATATTTCCAATAATCCCAGGGAGCATGCCCAATACGCCTGCAACTTCACAGGTATCTCCACCGGAAGGTGGTTCAGGAAATAATTCCGTATAACCGGGACTTCCATTGGCATTTA
>CAZFKU010000091.1:0-3146 GCA_964518835.1 uncultured bacterium | reverse complement strand
TGGTAACATCCATGGTTCGGGGAGCTTTTGAATTTCAGGGACAGAAATGTTCTGCCCTTTCCCGGGCATACATTCCATCCACCATCTGGGATGAAGTCAAAGAAAAATATATTGTACAGGTTAATACCATTAAGATGGGCGATCCGGAAGATTTCACTCATTTTGTGAATGCTGTCATTGATAAATCCGCTTTTAATTCCATCACAGGATATATTGACTATGTAAAAAATTCCAGCGATGCTGAAATTCTCACCGGTGGTGGGTATGACGATTCAATTGGATATTTTATTGAGCCCACTACTATTTTAACTTCTAATCCTAATTTTAAAACGATGGAAGAGGAAATTTTTGGTCCGGTCCTCACCATTTATGTGTATGATCCCAAGGACTGGAATGAAACTTTGAAACTGGTGGATTCTACCTCACCCTATGCCCTCACAGGAGCTGTATTTGCTGATGATCCGGATATTGTAGATGAAGTGAGGCAAAAACTCTCCCATTCTGCCGGAAATTTTTACATCAACGATAAACCTACCGGCGCCGTGGTGGGACAACAGCCTTTCGGCGGAAGCAGAGCATCCGGAACCAACGATAAAGCCGGTTCCATTTTTAATCTGATTCGCTGGGTTTCCCAACGAACTATAAAAGAAACCTTTGAACCTCCTGTGGATTACCGATATCCGTTTATGGATGAAGAATAATGGTTCTAAATATATTTCGTCCTGCAAACCTTCCTGTCTGCAGATTTTTTTTATTGACTTCAATTGAACAGACAAGAATGTCTGTCCTACGGTGATTGAGATTATAAATAATAAATAATAGAAATATTTTGATGATTCGCTCTGAAATAAATCCGTTAAAAAAAGTCATCATTCATTCCCCCGGGATTGAACACCATTACACTCTCCCGGAAAACACATTTGAGTGGACAAAAGATAAAAATGGGAAAATGATTCATAATCCGGATTATCTTTTATTTGATGATCTAATTTCTCCATCACAAATGAACGATGAACATTCTCAACTGGTGACCGTTTTGAAATCCTATACCGGAGACAATCATACAATACAATTTTGTGACTTACTTATGGATGTGGTTGATAATAATGCAGCAAAGTCTGAACTTTTGGATCAATGTTTATTCCTTGATTCTGAACTTTACAAAACAGATATTTCCATGGATAAAAATATGCTGTTGGATTTGGATTCTCCCCAATTTCTAAATGTTATATTATCAGGTAGATGGAAGAATGATCACATACAACCAGTTTTAAAATGGCCTTTACCAAATCTTATATTTACAAGAGATATTGCTGTAATGATCGGAAATACGGTTCTTCTAACATGGGCAAAGCGAAATGTGAGAAAAAGAGAAATGTTATTGACAAAGTTTATATTTCAGCACCACCCTCTTTTAAAAAATATACCAAAATTTGATTTTCACAAATTTCATCCAAATTTATCCATAGAAGGTGGCGATATCATTATTTTTGATGATTCCACTCTGTTCATCGGATTAAGTGAACGAAATTCAAAGGAAGCCATAGACAGCATCCTTCCACTCTGTTACGAAAAAGGATTTGATCAAATCATTGTGGTAGATTTACCAAAAACCCGAACCATCATGCATCTGGATACCATATTTAGTCGTATCAGTGAAACAGATATATTGGTATATCCACCCCTATTTCATCAAAAAGTAATAAAGGGGCAGCCCATTTCATTTTACTATTTGGAGAAAAATCAATCCATTTTTGATGGAATACCTGAACATCATTCATTAGAACATTGTTTGAAATACTTGGGATTTAACATGAATCCTGTTTATTGTGGCGGGAATGAACCGATATTTCAAGAACGAGAACAATGGTCAGACGGTGCGAATGCATTTACACTGGAACCGGGAAAAATAATCAGTTATGCCCGAAACCACGAGACCTTAAAAGAACTTGAAAAAAGTGGTTATAAATCTGTAGATGCAGTAAAATTTAGCACAGATAAAAACCGATGGCTAAGCTATAAAGGAAAATTAACAATTACCATTGATAGCGCAGAACTGCCCAGAGGTCGAGGTGGACCTCGTTGTCTCACTTTGCCCATGGACAGAGCCTAATGGCAAAAACCGTTTTGATCGCATTAGGAGGAAATGCTCTTTCTCCAAAAGGAGAACGAGGGGATATTCACCAACAATTTTCCCATACCCGTGATAGTCTTTCAAAAATCATGGAATTTGTCCGACAGGATTACAACATTTGTCTCACACATGGGAATGGACCACAGGTAGGAGATGAACTCCACCGAATGGACATGACTCATGAAGTCATCCCTCCTCTTCCTTTGGGAGTATGCGTTGCAGGAACACAAGGAACTATTGGCTATATGATTCAACAATCTTTTCAAAATGCTTTACGAAAGGAAAAAATTGATAGAGAAGTGGTTACACTTGTAACTCAAGTTCGGATAGATGAAAATGATCCATCTATAGAAAATCCAACAAAATTTATAGGGAAAAGATATTCTGAAAAAGAAGCTCAACAATTGGGAATTAAATTTGGTTGGAGAATAAAAGAACAGGAATCCGGAAATTGGAGGAGAGTGGTTCCCTCTCCGGATCCGGTTTACATTCTTCATGGAAACTCAATCCGCACTTTAGTGGAAAGAGGTACAATTGTCCTTGCGGCGGGTGGTGGGGGCATTCCAGTTTATAATGATAGCCAACATAATTTAGAAGGATTGGATGCAGTCATTGACAAAGACCTTACAGCAGCAAAATTGGGCTGGATAGTACGAGCAGATGAATATTATATCATCACAGATGTGGACAAAGTTTATTTAAATTATAAACAGGAAAAACAGGAACCCATTCATCAAATGTCAGTTTCTGAAGCAGAAAAGTATAAAAATCAAGGTCAATTTCAAAAAGGAAGCATGGGACCAAAAATGAGGTCAGCTCTATATTTCTTAGAACATGGTGGGAAAAAAGCTGTTATTACTAATGTAGAAAATATAAAACAAGCTATAGAAGGAAAAGCAGGAACAACAATTTTAAAATAGAAAAAAAACAATAATGAAGATACACGAATATCAAGCTAAAGAACTCTTTAAAAAATACAATGTGAATATTCCAAACGGTTATCCTGCATTTT
>CAZFKU010000090.1:0-3222 GCA_964518835.1 uncultured bacterium | reverse complement strand
GGGCTGTGATAATTTGAGCGATTAAAAACTCATCTGGGCAAGAACTACTCATTTCAGATACTGCCACACAGGCAAGATAGTCTTCAATTTTTACCTTGTTTATGATGATAAGAAAGTCTTCATATCGTTTAATTTGAATATCACCGGGAAGATTGACATTAATCATTTTCTTCCAATGAAAATTTCGCCCAGCAGGAACATCATGAATAGTTATTTCACTAATTTTTTCTTCCTTTTTTAATTTTGTGATTTCCATATCACCATCATTGATCGAAACGGTAAGATTTTCAGTTGGATGAGATTTTTTGGAATCTTGATATTTGATCTCATAATTTTCCGGATTTGAAAAGAAAAAACTTACTTTTTTTCGTTTGTCATCTGGTAAGATGATCCCGATGTTTAAAATGGGTTCTTTATTGATCATTGAAGTAAGCACTAACTCCTGCACCAATCACAGGCGCATCCGGTAAATTTGACAAGACAATCGTATTGTTTTCTAAATAATGAATTTTAGAAACTTGATTTAGAATTGAAGAATTAATGATCATTTTTTTAACAGTATTTTTTATACTATCCAATAAATCCGGGATTTCGTTAAACAGTGGAACAAACCGTAACCCTAATACAATTTTATCAAAATGGTAATTCGGGAATTTTGAAAACAATGATTCGATTCGTTGAAGTATGAGATGAGCCACTGTTGAAATAAACTTGGATTTAATAACTTGAGCAATTTTTGATTTCAAAAACTGTTCGGGAAAAATTTTGTCATTCACCAATTTTGAAAATGGGATTCCGATCAATTCACTATATTGATTTATTAATCCTTTATAGCTTATTATAGATTCGACGGGGACACCTTTTTCATTTTTTAATTGCCACGTTTTAGGCATCCATGATTCAATATCATCAAATGAAACAAGGGTTTCGTTCAGTAATATAGCATCCGAAATTCCTGTACCTGAACCGAGAAAAACCCCATTCTTTATATCTCTAAATGAACCAGATTCTCCAAATAATTCTCCCAATCCGCAACAATTGCTGTCATTTTCTAATTTTTCAATAGGATGAAATTTGAGTCCATTTAGAGTTAACCGGTGTTCTAACACATCCAGAAATCGAGGTATTCGTGGACCGTTATTTACTACATTGATACCTCTTTTATCATCAGATTTAATCCCTGGAATCCCGACTCCGATTAATGGTTTAATTCCCTTCAAATTTCCAATAATGTCAGTAATTATTTTTTCAAAATTTTCTAAGATAGCTAATCCTTGTTTTTCTTCTGAAATTTTCAATTTTGGATCGATTGCTTCTTTGTTTTGAATTTTCAAATTAACAGGTTGAAACTGTAAATCAAAAAGAGGATTTTCTGAGTGGTAGGTTGTACAAATTTCTCGAAAAATGGAAAAAGTGTTTTCATCAATTTGTTTTATAATTGCACCGGAAATTTTAGTTGCTCCTCCGTCAATCCCAATTATTGTCTGATTTCTGTTCAAAACAATGTGGATTTAAGGTTTTGAATTCGCTGGTAAGATTCTTCAATTCGGTAGATGGGAATTTTTCCATTTTTAACCATAGACATAATCATTTCCACCGATTCTGGAATTAAATTTTCTCGATAGGGTTTTAAATTGTTTCCCAGGCAAATGATATCAATTCCTGCGTTGATCATTAATTTAAAGACATCTTCCCATGGGTAGTTTTCCGAAATGGCTTTCATCACAGGATCATCGCAAATGACAACACCATTAAAATTCATTTTTTTTCGTAATAAACCATCAATAATTTTTATTGATAGAGAAGCAGGATAAGTCTCGTCCAATGATTTTATTAAAACGTGTCCAACCATTACCGCATCCAAATTATTATTTTTGATCAATTCTTTGTATGGAATCAGTTCCGACTCATCCCACGTTTCGGAAATATTCGTTATTTCTTCATGGGCATCCTGTAAAGCGCTTCCCTGACCAGGAAAATGTTTTCCTGATGTTGCAATTTGTTTTTTTCTGTGTTCATTGATAAATATTTTTGAATGTTTGAAAATCAAATTAGGATCAGTTGAAATACTTCTTCCTTCTTTTCCTACAGCGGTTTCATGGTTTTTTTGAATATCAAGAACCGGTGCGAAGTTTAAATTGATTCCGCAATTGTGAAGTGTGTTTGCGATTGAAGATGCAAATAATTTTGTTTCGTTAAAATTATTTTTTTCTCCTATCTTCTGCCAGGATGGACAATCAGGAAATCCATATTCAGATGTGAGACGGTTTACGATTCCGCCTTCCTGATCCACGGCTATAAATAGTGGGAATTGAGATTCGTGTTGTAATCTTTGTGTTAATTGTTTTACTTGTTCAGGTGATTCTATATTCCGTTTACCGGGAGGTTCTTGAGTCATCTCCAGATCGTAAAGCAAAACCCCTCCAATATTATAGGATTTTATCCAGTGATGAATATCCGATGTTTTGTGGACTTTTTTACCTTTGAATCCTGCTATGATCATTTGTCCTACCATCTGCTGGAGTGATACGGATTTTTTTAAATTGGCAGGAATCATGGTGAATAAAATTAATGAATTAATACCATTTCAGATTTAATTTTCATTGTGCAGAAAATCAATAAATGATGACACCTAAATTTAGATCAATCATTTTTATCTTTTTATTTTTGGCAATAAATGGTTGCCAAAATCAATGGAATTGGATTGACACATTGCCAAAGCCATGGACATTGACAGAATCAGAGGTGTCTGAATTGCTTCCTGAATTTCACTCCCATTTTCCGGATTTTCATGACCGCTTGAAAGCATTTGCCTTATGGCAGGTTGAAAAACCCTATGAAATTTTCAAACTGGGGGAAGAAAAAGAACCGGACACGGACCCTATCATTAGGCTGGATGTTTCTGATTGTACCGTTCATGTGTTGACCAGTTTGGCTTTTGTCCAGAGTGATTCATGGGAAGATGCCCGGGAGAAAATGATTCACCTTCATTATAAGGACCATCAGCCAAATTATACCACTCGGTGGCATTTCACATCGGACAGGATTTTATCACATCCATTAACTGTAGATATGACCAAAACACTTTTACCGATTGAAAAATTAATAACTGCAAACGTAACCTTGAATCAAAAAGGAAATGGTGAAGAATTGCTGGAATTGAATTGGAAACGAGAAATTGAGGCTTCATATATTCCAAATGACCAGATCAATGAGAAATTG
>CAZFKU010000089.1:0-3349 GCA_964518835.1 uncultured bacterium | reverse complement strand
AGATGCTGAAAATCTCAGTGACCTGTATCCTGTCCAATAAAAAGTTCCCATATCTATCATAGATGATGCCATGTGATATCCTGCTAAATTTTCAGCTACATATTTTAGAGTAATGCCAAAGCTGAATCTATCTGTCATTTTTGACCCATATGTCAGCCCGATGAACCTATCCTGAAAAACAAAATAAGTACCGGTACCATGAGGGTTATATTCTGTTGTCTCCAACATTGGTTTCATGTGAAGGATACCAGCAGATAATCCAAAAAAATGACGAGATCCAAAGGGCGTGACTATTGAAATAAAATCATACTGAATATCTGCAGGCCATTGTACCCGTGAAGCCGAAATTTCCATTTGTTGGAATTGCGCAACCGTAGCAGGATTATAATATATGGATGCAGCATTTTGATGTAGGGCTACCACGGCTTCTCCCATCCCCTCTGCCCTTGCACTGACACCAACCTTAAGAAAAGTAAAAACAGATGTTCCCGCCCGCTGCCCTCCAAGGATAGGAAATAAATTTTGTCCTGATAGAACAGACAAGAACATGATTAACATCAGTGTTTTATTCAATTTCAAAAGAATACCTGAACTCCTAAAACTGTTTTTCGAGGAGATCCATTCCGGGAAGGGTCCTGATTAGGACTAGGATTCTCAATTAAATAATAAGGTATTATTTCTCCAGGATCGTATCCACGACCGGTGAAGGGATTGATTCGCCTAGGAATTAGTTCATCTAACAAGTTTTCTGTTTCGATAAATAGTTTACAGGTCACATTATAAATTTTGAATGATTTATAAACTTTTAGGTCAACAGTGCTGGACCCGGAAATTGTGTTAATCCCAAACACTTTCAATAATTTGGGATAATATTCACTCAAATAATAATATGGCTTGTCATCTTCACGTGCACCAATATAATAAGGTGTGTCTTCAACATAAATAATACCATCAGAGTTATCATTTGTACCAGGAATAGAACGAGTGTATCTTCTGCCAGAGGAAAACTCTATTCTCAGGGACCCTCCCCATCCTGATGGATGTTGATAATACAGATTGGTGAAAAACTGAAATGGTCTGTCCCATGCTAAAAAATTTTCATCCAATGGTTTTTCCCTTAATTCTCCAGCATCCACCAAGAGATTATCATAAGGAGTGGAACTTTTACCTGTAATAATAGAATAATTTGCATTCAAATCAATAAACCAATTTTTGTACAAACGGCTTTTGATGATGGTCTCAATTCCTCGTGCCCGGGCATAATCAGCGTTAAAATACATATTAAAGGATAAATGAGAATATCTCGGATTGGAAGGAACTACAGACTGGGAAGTTTCATAATCAAACATATCTTTCCAATATGCTTTTACTTCCATAACCTGATCTGGGTTAAATCTATGCTTAATTCCCAATTCATACTGAACCGTTGTCTTAGAACTTAGATTCGGATTTCCGAAAATTTGATAAGTTGATTGAGCGCTGGAGTTAAGTTTTGCGTAAACATATTGAAAAGTAGGCAACTGTGAAAAATGGCCATAATAAAAGTAAAGGACATCATTGTCTGTCACAGGATGAGAAATTCCAAATCTTGGACTTAATCTCCCCTTCCCCCTAGCTCCAAACATTGAAAATGTTTCCTGATTGAATTTATTCCGCGCTTCATCTGTTATAATTACTGCATTGGTATCATTTATTGCATCCTCAACATATTTTCCTGGGAACCAGTAATCATATCTCATCCCTATATTGATAGTCATCCCTTCAAAAATGATCTGATCTTGAAAATATATAGCTCCAAACATAGTTCGAGCCTTATAGGAATCATAATTTGCACCTAGCCCTGTCGTCCCTGTCCAAGGTTCATCAATATCCAGAACCTGCATTTCTGTCCATGTATTTTCGATACCCGTTTTAAGTTTATGTTTAGATTGCAGGTGATATGTCCAATCCAAATCAAAGCGAATATTATCACTGTACATATCATACCATTCAGGAGCAAAACCTGAATCATAAAATTCATCACCATATGTAATACGTACGTTTCCATCTTCATCTGTAAGAATATAATTGATGGGTTCTAGATCTAATCGTTCCTCATATTCTGTCCAGTTCAGATCCTGAACCGCACTGTGTTCCATGGTGATAAACCGGCCAAGGGTCAGTGTATAAAATGACTGAATTCCCAGTGAATGAGTCCAATTTATGTTAAACAATCTTGATTCTCTGGTAATGGTATTGTAATGATCCAAAATATTCTGGTATCTGTAAGGATAATAAGTTGAGGAAAATGCCCTGGGCATAAAATATCCCTGATTAATATTCAGAGAACCATCATAGGATACAATCAATTTTTTCTGAGGATTCAATTCCCAAAGTAATTTATACATGAAATGCCAATCATTATTTTCACGAACAGCTAATTTTTTCAAAAAGTTTTTTTCGGTTGAATCATCTATCAATGAAAATTCCCAATTATGATGGGGAAATAATTCTTTTGAAACAGGAAGATTTCCATCAAATACATTCCCAAATCCGGATAAATAAAATGAAAATTTCCCGAAAGAGTAAATTCCAAATAAAGGCAGAATTTTTCCTAATATAATTTCAGGACCACCCAAATTAAACTCGAATCGATCAGAATAATTGAGCACTGATTCCTGATTTAAAACTCCCCAGTGATCACTGATATATTTCACAGCACCTTCATATTTATCAGAACCACTTTTTAGACTCACATTGACAATACCAGACATTGCCTGTCCATACTCCGCATTGTACCCTCCGGTGATGATCTCCAATTCCTCAATTGCCTCTGCATTGATATATAGATTCCCCGAATATCCCGACAATGGATCTTTCACCGACATCCCATCAACGATGAATAAACTTTCGTCAATACGCCCCCCTCGAATGTGAATCTCATTGTCTTGCTTAGACACACCAATCTGTTTTGCTAAAATATCTTCAACTCCTGATGCTAGCCTATTTTCAATCTCATCACTGGTGATACGAGAAACGGATGCTGTTTCATCCACGTCAAAAAGAGGGCTATCACCAATGACAAGCACCTCTTCACCAAAAGACAATACCGTTTTTTCAAGAAAAAAATCTATATGTGTTGTTTTCCCGATATCCACCCGGATTTCTGTCTGAAGCAAAACTTTGTAACCAATCATTGAAACTTCCACATCGTAATTTCCGGGCCTAATATTTTCAATTGAATATTCTCCGTTTTCATTAGACGAAGAACCATAGTAAGTCCCTTTAAATATGATATTCACTCCTGGCAATTTGTTTTCGGTATCAACTTCAGTTATGGTTCCGGAAATTCTCCCAGTTTCACCCTGAG
>CAZFKU010000088.1:0-3474 GCA_964518835.1 uncultured bacterium | reverse complement strand
GTATGACAGGAGTATTGATATTCAATGAAGTGGAGTCCATAGATGGTACAGACATCATCGCAGCATTTGTGGGGGATGAATGCAGAGGAGTAAAAACAGATGGTTCCATTTTTCCACCTAATGGTAATTTGGTTTTCGGAATGACTTTATATGGAAATAGTTCCGGAGATTTAATTTCATTTAAAGCCTATGATGTTTCCATTGACCACATTTTTGATTCTACATATTTCACTTACAGTTTCATTCCCAATGATATTGTGGGTAGTGCAGATAATCCTGTAGAGTGGAGTTTTACAGATCAGAATCTCAATATAAATAATGAATCACTTCCAGATGAATTTATTTTACATCCTGCACATCCCAATCCGTTTAATCCGGTGACGACCATTCGATTTTCAATCCCGAATGTAGAGACGTTGCATGCTGTGTCTCTACGGATTTACGATATTCAGGGAAAATTGGTTGAAACCCTTGTGGATGGAGAACTTTCATCTGGGAATCACAGTGTAAAATGGGATGCAGATGGAGTTTCAAGCGGAGTTTATTTTGTACTGTTAGAAGGAAGTGGACAAAGGGAAATCCAAAAGGTGGTGTTGATGAAGTAAACATATTTATGAAAAAGATATTTTACATTTTTACCTTTTACTGTATTTCGTTCTTAACAGCCCAAACTACTTTAGGTGATTTGAACCAGGACGGAGAGGTAAATATCATGGACATCATGAGAACTCTCAGTATTTACCTTGAAAACCCTCCGCCTCCAACTAATTATGAGTTAAATGCAGCTGATGTAAATGCAGACAGCGTCATTGACATGGCAGATGTTATTTTGGAAATAAACTACATGAACGGAAAACTGGAAGAAGACTGCCAGGAAGAAAATGAATTTTTGAGACCTTGTGATGATAATTTTTCTGAATGCTGTTTCCCTATTACTTCCCATGAGTTTGTGTGGGAGGTTGATACCTTTGGTGTGGATGCAAATTCTTTTAGTGAATTAAAAGATGCATTTATTATTGATGAGGATGATATCTGGGTTGTGGGTACTATTCTTTGGCCGGATACTACAACATCAATTTATTACAATGCCTTACACTGGAACGGTGAAGATTGGGAAGAATTGACAATTGCAGATACAAATCAAGTGAGTCATTGGGGTCAATCCTTTTTTGCATTTGAGCCGAATGATATGTGGTTCGGCAGTAACCGGCCATTTCATTTTAATGGCGAAGATTGGATTTTGTATGGTAGTGGAGGTGCTGATGGGTATCCGACGGAATTAGGACATATTGATAAGATATGGGGGACTTCATTTGATAATATGTTTTTCTTTAATTCAACTGCTGACGTGGTACACTGGGACGGTGGAGAGTTTACCCTTATGGAAACCAGCACCGGCAACGGGGATGGCTGGGTTCTAAATGAAATTTTTGAGGATGTAGTTGGGAAAGACGAAAATCAAATCTGGGCACTCTCCAGGGGACCATTAGGCTGGCCTATGGATGAATATCCGCATACTATTCAATTTTTTAATGGGAATGAATGGGCTGATTTATACCGATATGATTACTATTTTGAGGATGATGATACATTGCATCCATATTTATTTAATATATGGCAATATGAAGATACTCTATATGTAATGTCAGGGGGTGAGTTATGGAAAGAATCTATCCAAACCAGAAGGGGATATTATACCCTGCTTGATAGTGGAATATACACACCACATTATGTTGTTGGTGAGGGATTAGTTGGTAACCATCCAAACGATATCATAACCATTTCATGGCAGGGAAAATTCGCACATTTTAACGGTGAAAACTGGGATTATAATCTTGATATATATGAGTTTTTAGAACAAGCTGAAACAGGTCTTGTTAGGGGTGTTCTTTTTAAGGGTAATACATTAATTATTTATGGTGAATTTTTTGGATTTGACAGTTCCGTATGGATTGCACGAGGAACAAGAATTGAATAAAAAGGATTAACAATGAATAGAAATAAAATAAACTTGGTCATAATAATGTTGGCTATCAGTTTGATAAACGCACAATCTATAACCGTAAGATATATTGATGTAGATACAGAAGCCGAGTTATTTGGCCAATGGGAATTGTATGACAACGAAGGTAATTGGTTGAAACCTTGGTGAATGAAAAACTTTCACCGGGGAATCATAGTGTTCAGTGGAATGCAGATGGATTTTCAAGCGGGATGTATTTTGTACTGCTTGAGGGAAGTGGACAAAGGGAAATTCAGAAGGTGGTGTTGATGAAATGAATCAGATCCTGACAGCAGTATTAATTTTTATTTCGTTTCTTCATGCCCAGAGGATATCTGTCATTCCTGAAGAAATTCAAATGGAAACAACATGGTATGTTTCCCCAACCGGGTCAGATGAATCTGGAGATGGGAGTGAAGGAAATCCGTTCGGAACCATTCAGCACGGTATTGATTTTTCCCAATCCGGTGATGAAGTGATTGTACTACCCGGGACATATTTTGAGGGAATTAATTTCTACGGCAAGGAAATTACAGTAGGTTCACTTTTTCACATTACCGGAGACACAACCTACATTCAGGAAACCATAATTGATGGGAATAATGAATCCTGCCCTGTCGTATTTGTAAATGGAGAATCAAGAAATTCAAAACTAACCGGACTTACAATTCAAAATGGTGATGGCTGTACTTTTGGAAACGGAGGTGGAATTTATTTAGAGGATTCCAGCCCTACATTGGATCATCTTGTGATTCAAGAAAACTTTGGATTAACAGGCGGGGGTGTTTTTGTAAATGTAGGAGGAAATCCACTTTTAAAAAATTCTGTTATTCGGAACAATACATGTTTTTCAGAAGGATGTGGTGTTGCGGTGTACAATGCAGAAATCGAAATTGAAAATTGTACCGTCACATCAAATATGTTCACAATTGATTATTCACTGGGGGGAGGCGTTTCATTTTACAATTCAGAGGGTTCGGTAATCAATACGGTCATCACTCAGAACAGCGCAGAATCTGGTGGAGGAATTTCCTGTTACAATTCCAATCCAACCATTGAAGGAACGATAATCAGTAATAATGTAGCTATTTACGGCGGTGGAATCAATTGCAGAGAAAATTCAAGTCCTGCACTTTTAAATGTTTCGATCTTAGAAAATACTGCCACCCAGGGTGGTGGGTTACGATGTCGTGACAATTCAAACCCGGCTGTTCAAAATTCGACCATTCTGGGTAACAGCGCAGCCCAGTATGGCGGAGGAATTTATACCAATAATGCAGATCCTAATATCAATCATAGTCTAATTGTTCAAAACAGTGCTGGGGAGGGAGGTGGAGTTTATGGAAGGATCAACTCAGATATTACACTCCAAAACGTGACAATTTCCGATAACTCTGCCACAGAAGGAGGAGGACTTTATTTAAGAAATAACTCAACCTTATGGATTGAGCGAACAATTTTTTGGAATGATC
>CAZFKU010000087.1:0-3749 GCA_964518835.1 uncultured bacterium | reverse complement strand
TATTCAGTTTCTTCCAAGCTTTTACAATCTTTCGGTTTAATGGATTTTTTGTTAAGAATGAATTTTTATCATTTTCAGATTGTAAACTTTCGGCACGAACCATGATTTCATTATAGGCAATTTTCAAATGGTGTCTCGCTTCTTCCTCAATTTTCTTTTTTTCGTAAACGAGGTAAAGATTATAATGAACAACAGGAATGTCCTCCGGTGATGCTTCATTCTGCTTTAACATTTTATTCAGGATGTACAGGTCCACTTCAAATTCACGGTTTCCTGATTTCATCTCAGCCAATACCAGCCAGGACAATGACCATATCTCCAATGATGGGGCTTTCAGTTCCCTCCAAATGGTCAATGCTCTCCTGAAATATCTCTCTGATTTTTCCGGTTTACCCATAAAAAAATAGGATTCACCTAAATTATGATTCATGAATCCTAATCCGGATCTGTCTTTTAATTTGTCATATAATTTTATCGAATTATTAAAATAGTCTTGGGATTTCTCATATTTACCCGAATTAAGTGAGACTATTCCCAGATAACCCATGACTTCTGCAGTCTCGACCTCGTCATTCAATTTCTGTCTTATTTCCAGGGATTGTGCAAGGTATTTTTTCGCTTCAACATAATCACACTGATTTTCATAAATACTGCCCAACCGGAAAGCTGCCCAGGCGATACTGCGATTATCACTGCCTTTTTTCAGCAGTTCAAGTAATTCGCCCTGATATGAAAGCGCTTGTGAATAATCCTTTTTGATCCAGAAAATATCACTCAAGTGATGGAGCGCTCCTGAAATAGCAGTGGTATCCTTTATTTGTTTTGAGTATTTCAGGGATTTTTCGAATTGAATTAAAGCATTGTAATAATCTCCGGAATTATAATACAAATTGCCTGATAAAAGTAATTTCGGCACAGTTTGTAACGAGTCATTCAATTCGTGTGATATTTTTATTGATTTGTTTAAATAAACCATTGCTGAATCCGTTTCATCCAATTTAATAAAGACAGTCGCTATTTGATTCAGGACGTAGGGGCTGTTTTTTTGGTACCTGATTTCTTCCGCCAAGTCAGATGCATTGCGGTAACATTCCAACGCATTGGGAAAATCCTCCATCTCCAAAAATATGTCTCCCAATGAAGTTAAATATTCCCGAACCTTTTGCTTGTCTCCCTTTTCTCCAGCCTGGGTCATTGCTTCGGTGTACAGGTCTCGTGCTTTTGATAAATCCCCGCTGTTTCTACTGAGATCAGCAAGATATGATTTCGCCTGAAGAAGATTGTCATCCAATTTTACCGATTCTTCAAGCAAGGATAGTCCCTCGTCCTCCTGCTCAGCGAATTCCCCGGTGTTGATTAAATATTTTCCCTTGAGATATAATTCGTATGCAGTAGGGTTTACAGAAATTCGGGATTCCATAATCTCTAAATCATTCACATCCAGTAAACTTTTTATTTTTCCGGCCATGAACCCAGTAACTTCAGGAAGCTGTTTTGAGGACACGGTCAATTTTTTAGAGTATTCACTCTTTCCATTTTTTACAGCGACAAGAGATAAATAGAATTCACCTCCTTTCTCCAGCCTGTTAAAATTGGATACAAATACATAGTTCATTCCCGATGTTTCTGCTTTTTCTATTGGTGAAGAGTCGGATGCATTGGAGATTTCTTCAAACGGCAGGACTTGAATTTCCTGAGACAGAGATAGTATCCCGATAAGCTCTTCCGTCATTCCCCACACCAGGAAATCATCGTCTGCACTGCCCTTATTTTCCATCATCCAAACTACAATGGTTGGCTCAGGATTTTCTCTTGGTAAAATAAAAAACAAGCTGACACAGAGAAAGACTAAAATGGGGATTACAAATTCCCATTTTATTTTTTCCAAATTAAAATACCGGAAAATACTCTCTTTTTCAACTGCGTTTTCACTAAACTGATCAACCGTAAAAACATCAAACTCATTTTTCGATGCGTCTGACTCTATTTTTCTCCTTTCTACCAACGTGAAGTTGAAGTTCTTATTTTCAGGAAGATTTATTAATTCTGAAACCAGGATTTTATTGGGTCCTGCAAGGGAAGCCATTTTATCAATTCCCTTTTCAATTTCAGTAATATTTCTCCCTGAATGGATAAGTACTCCCACCTCAAAATCCATGTTTTCTTTTGTTTTTTCCAGCAATGATAAGGCAAAATCAACAGCATCGGACTCCTGTTCAAATTGGATAAAAAATCCATTTTCCTCCTGCTCAAGACTTTCCGTATCCCATGTTTCCGTCAGCGGCATCAAAATGTTTCCCAAATTCCGAATATGAGAAGAATAATCCACTTCTGTTATGGAATCATCCGTCTCTGGCACAAACAATTGTACATACTCCAGTATAAAGGATTTATCAGCAGATGTTTTATCAGATGTCATATTTTAAATTACCTGTATCAATTTTCATGGTAAACAAAAATTTAATGAAACTGGAAATAAAAAAAAGGGAGCGATAATTCGCTCCCTTTTAATTCAGGCCAGGATTTGATCAATCGTGGAATTTAAACCATTTATGTTTGAAAAAATGGCGATGAGCCCGGACTGCCAACACCCTGTGAATATCAATGATCAATAATTGTCCTTCCCTGAATACAGCTCTCCTGTTTTCATGATGATCCTGAAACAAAACCACCAAATTTTCCCTGAATAGTTCCTGAGTTATTTCTTCGTTTATAAATGAAGTTTTCAATTCTTCAAGTGAATTTTCCATTTCTTCCATCAGGGTTTCTAATTGCTGTATCTGTTCTTCGATCAATCCAAGGGCTTCAATCTTTGCTTCCTTAATTTTCTCCAATTTTTCGGAATCTTTCCCCTTATGGAAATGACGTGGTTTCTTTTCTTCCATAATGGATTGCAACTCTTCTTCCTGCTCTTCCGTCATCAAATCTTCAAGCTGTACTTTATACAACATTCGAAGTGCTTTTAAATGTAACATGAATTCTTTGAACTCTAGTTCACCAGATTCCAGGCTGTTTTTCAATAAATCGGATTGTTCATTGCGATAAGCAAGAATTAGTTCAAATTCTTCTAATTGTTCAGTTGTGAGAAGGGTTCTCATTATGGAAATAAAGAATTCATCTTTTCGAGCTGATTTTTCAGAATCATCCGGTTTTAAACCGTAAGAAAAATCGTGAAAACCGCTGTCATTGGGTGGTGTCAGCAATTGCTCTATTTGTGATTCTGTCAGCGAAGTGGATAATTCAACCGCCATTTGCCAAAGTCGGGCAGGATGCGGATGGAATCGGTCACCTTTCCGGATGGAACTGTAGAGACCGTTTTCCTGATCCTTATTCATTCCCAGTTCTTCCGTAAGCTCTTTTGCCAATGCTTCTAAATCAGCAGATTCTGAAGGTTTGTCTTGGTTTTTATCATATAGTCCTTCACATCCAATGATAAATAAAATGGAAAGCGGGAGAATGGTTTTTATTGCTCGTTGCATGGTTATTCCTTTCGTAAGTTAATTATCACATCAGACATTCAAAACTATAAATAGTTAAAAAAATTTATTCTATTTAATTTTTTATCACTTCTCTACCTGAATTTAGAATCAATTTGAATTGAAAAATAAATATTATGTATCTGATGGAGTCAACATGAATAGAACTAAAATAATTATGATATTGTTACTTGGAATTGTTTCCTGTGGAAAAAATAAATTTAACAATTACGGTGCAATGATGTCATCACAGGAGGTTCAATCCTATGGAAA
>CAZFKU010000086.1:0-3790 GCA_964518835.1 uncultured bacterium | reverse complement strand
TATTGAAAATCCGATGTTCCCTGTCTTTTATTAAATCAAAATAAAAATGCTGCCACTGATGGGTTGCCATCAACACGAGTGTCCCTCTTGAATGGATATTTTCTAATAATTCCAACAAATTCCTGGCTGAATCAGGATCCAAATTAGCTGAGGGTTCATCAGCTAAAATAATTTCCGGGTCTTTCACAAGTGCCCTTGCAATGCATGCCCTTTGTTGTTCACCCCCGGAGAGTTCATCAGGTTTCCTTTTTTCTTTTCCTTCTAAGCCCACATCAATAATAACTTTTTTTACCCGGTCATATACATCTTTTCTGTTGTATCCAATTACGTGAAGAGGTATTGCAATATTTTCAAAAATATTTCTGTCTTTTAATAATCGATAATCCTGAAATATCATTCCCACTTTTCTCCGCAGAAATGGGATTTTCCTTTTTTTAATTTTTTCTGATGAAAATTTTAATATTTCCACGGTTCCACTGTCTGGAATCAGTTCCATATAAATCAATTTTAAGATGGTGGATTTTCCCGATCCTGTTGGACCTATTAAAAAAGCAAATTCACTTGGATGAATTTGAAAAGTTATATCATGGACACCGGCTTCCGGCTCGTATTGGAGCGATACATTCTGAAAAGAAATCATCTGATCATAATGATTAAAGAAATAAAATAAATATAAAGATTGAATATCCGAAAAGCATGAGAATGGATAACAATTTTGAAATCGGTTTGTTCATTAAACTGAGGGGAATTAATATAAGTCCTGATCCTATCATAACAGGAATTTCAAAATTGAAAATGCTTTTCTCAACAGGTAAAGGAATGATGATAGATACTAATCCCAACACAGACATAATATTAAATAAATTGGAACCAATAATATTTCCTACAGAAATGGAATGTTCATTTTTAGTAGCGGCAACCACAGATATTACCAACTCAGGTAAGGATGTCCCCAATGCGACTACAGTCATCCCTATGATTAACTCACTTACCCCTATAATTTTGGCAAATTTGATTGCACCTTCAATAAAAAATTCAGACCCTATATAAAGTATTACGATCCCTGAAACTAACAGTGCAGTCGTCCAGTACCAATTAGAAATTGTATCTTCAATTTCCTCATCATATAATTTACCAGACATAAAAGAATAAACAGTATAAATTACAACTCCGGTAAACAGGATAATTCCTTCCCATCGATCCAGAAATCCATCCCACAGAAGGAAGATCAATACAACGCAAACTCCCAAATAAATAAAAATATCTTTTCTGATTTTTGTGTATGAAATTGTGATTGGACTAATCAATGCACAAGTTCCTAAAACGAGTAGAACATTGGTAATATTGGACCCGATAATATTTCCGATTGCGATTCCAGATTTATCAAAAAATGCTGCTTTTAAACTGACACCCATTTCAGGAAGGGAAGTCCCGAAGGCAACAATGGTCAGTCCAATCACAAATCTGGAAATATTCAATTTAGAGGCAATATGAACGGACGACTTAACCATCCAGTCTGCTCCGAAATATAACAAAACCGAACCTAAGATCAGGAATAAAAGACTGCTGATCATCCTGAATATAAATTATATTTATTTATGGTATCCCAGACCGACAGAGTAACCATGTATCTTATGGTTTTATTTTCTTTCCACCGTTTTCGAATATTAGAACTGGATATTTCAAACCTTGGTATATTTGCAAACTGAATATTATGTAATATCCAATTAGGAATTGTGCTGGGTTTAAATCCAGGACGGACAGCAACCAGCACGGAGCATTCTTTTACGATTTTTTTTGGCTCATTCCATGAATCAAATTGCCCCAGGGTATCACTGCCAATGAGAAAAAATATATCACCTTTAGTTAATTGATATTCAGTTTTGAATTGTTTAATTGTATCCAGGGAATATGATGTTCCGCCCCTTTGTATCTCCATTTGTGAAATTTCAAACCGGGGATTGTCCAGTACAGCGGATTCAAGCATTTCCAATCGCAAATTAACCGGTGTGATAATTTTTTGATTTTTGTGTGGTGGTTTTAATGCTGGTATAAAAATGATCCTATCAAAATTTTCAGCTTCACAAACCGTTTGAGCAATGAGTAAATGACCTAAATGAGGAGGATCAAATGTTCCTCCAAATAAACAAATTTTCATTACCCTTTCTCTAAAACTCTTTTTTTCAAATCAATAATAATTTTATTGGCTTCTTTAACTGTGTCTTCGGGAAATATATGTTTATTAGATTGGAAATATTTCTCCACTTTATCTACTTCTTCCAAAGCACTGTAGGAACGAATGATCCCCAGATGTGCCTGGAGGACAAATTCTGTATCATAATAATTTTCAATCATTTGCTCAAATGCAAGAATTGCAGAGTCATAAGCACCTAATTTGATATACAAAATTCCTGTTTCATAAGCTTTTTCACCTAATTTATTTCTCATTGTCAGTACAGTTTGATTGGCGGAATCTTTTTGTTCAGATATAGGATAATCTTCAATGAATTCCTGCAGTTTTTCTATTGCTTTTTCCGATGAAATTTGATCCAGATAATATTTAGGAGACATGGCTACATAGCATTTACATATTCTCCACCGTGCCTGTTCAACCAATGGGCTGAATCCCATCCTGCGAACCAGTTTGTTATATTCAATGATTGCCAGTTGATATTCCTCGTTTAAAAAATATGATTCTCCAAGATGGAATTGAATTTTATCTCCGATTTCTGTATGAGAAGCACGAATTGCCAGTCTATTCAAAATATCCTGTGCGCTAATAAATTTTTCTTTTTCTAATAAACGTAATGCTTCTTTAAACTGAAAATCATAGTTATCATCATCATTTATAGTACCTGCACATCCCATCCAGAATACAGTTGATATCAATATCCAAAATTTGAAGTTATTAACCATTTTCTCTTACTAAAACTGTACTGAAAAAGATAAACCGCCAATCCCGTACCGGGCATGCTTATCGTAGATGAGTTTCATGGAAGATTCAACCGGCTGGGTTTTTCCTGGTCTCCGGGTGGATGTCCAAACCGCTTCAAATGCACTGAGGATATGATTAAACATTATAGCACTGACAGCATAACTTGCCATATTCAAATAATCATTGCTTTTTTCTCTTTGTGATAGATAATTGTTTTTTATTGGACTGGTAATGATGATTTCTGTCGTATCTCCAACATCTTTGAATTGGATGATATAATTGTCCAGAATTCCATCCCATCCTCCTGCAAATTGATCGTATTTACCAATATTTTCGTAATAATCACGGTCTTTAATTACCGTGACCTCACCATTATTAATTAAAGTAGGAATGTATGCTGAATTGTAGAGATCCTCATCCATCTCCTCCGGAGTATTCGGAAGGATACAATCCGATTCAGATCCTTCCTCGCTCCAATACACATCGTACAGACAATCAGATAAAAATATTTGGTTATCATAAACAACATCTAAATGATGAGTACCAATTATTTTTACATCAGGAGCCCAATCATATCCCATGTTTACTAAAGTATCTAAAAGTATTTCCTGAAGCTGATTCGTATTTACAATCCAATCATAGATATTCCAGTGGGAATCAGCATAGGATTCATAGTCCAGGCGAAGGTTTTCTGCTTTCTTTTTCCACTCCTGCCAACCAGCTATACCGGCAATTTCAACACCTGCAAATAATACAGGTTTCCACCAGGGAGATTTATTATACATTTGTCCCCATCCTGGAAAAATTAAAGAACGAACCAAGGCTCGGGCAGGATATAATTGATTTGCCTCTTCC
>CAZFKU010000085.1:0-3890 GCA_964518835.1 uncultured bacterium | reverse complement strand
AAATCCAAATAATAATGATATTGCGAGATTGGTCAGGGATTTTTCCATCCGGTCAATCAACAACTGTTTTAGATTGAATAGAAACAGACAGCAGGCAGGGAAGGAATTGAATTATTTCCACTTTTCAGGTGTAATAGGCATAAAACAAGGCTGAAATATCTGGAGATAATTTGTTATATCCAAATTATTTTTATTGATTCTTACGAAATGGTAATCCAATATCAATTGACACCCTTTAAATAAGAATTCAATTCTCCTACTCGAAATTCCAGTTCTTCAAATTGGTCCGATCGGATCAAAGAAACACAAATTCTTACACCTTCAATCGTACTGCCTGTAGTACTTAGAGGAATTCCTGCAAGCCCATACCTTAGCATGTGGTAAAGCAATTCCTCACTGGTGCACCCTTCCCTCTTTATGGTAAAATAAAATCCATCAGCGATAGGTTCTTCCAAATCTTTAGAATAAGCCAATTCAAATCCGTGGTTAAGAAATATCTTTTTCGCTTTTTTTGCCCGTTCTGCATATTTTTTCAGGTTAGTTAGAAAATCAAATTCTCCTGTAGAAGCGGACTCAAAATATGAAGCCAATGCGTTTTGTGCAGATTGTGCCACACCTGCAGTTGTGGGATAAAGTCCTCCGTGAATGAAGGCATTCCCCAGTTTTTCTGTATTGAAATATATTTTAAGATGCGGATATTTTTTATGCATTAAATCAGGAGAAATGATTGTAACTGCAACTCTCTGACCGGCATAACTGAAAATTTTTGAGCTGGAAATAATGATGAAATAGTTATCAGTATATGTTGCTATGGTGGGTTGAAAAGGAGGTTCACCGGGGATACTGTAATCATAACGAAAATCCATTCCAAAATATGCAATGTCTTCAATCCCGATCACATCATATTTCGTGAGCAGTTTCCCGATTCCTTCCAATTCTTTTTCTTTTATGCATATCCACGAAGGGTTATTTGGGCTGGACCAAATAACTCCACCGATTCTCCCGGTAGAAAATGATTTTTCCAATCTTTCTAACAATTTTTCTCCCCGATTATCATACAGATCAACCGACTCAGCATTCAACCCTAAAAACTTTGCCTGAAGTTTATTTACAGGAAATCCGGGATCAAGAAACAAAATCGTATCTGCATAGTCCTTTCGTCGTGCTAAAACTGCCTGACTGATAAAACAACCATGCATGGCTCCCACCGTTGGCAGACAGTTTTCGGGATGTACATCAATATCCATGAATTTTTTACAGAATACTGATGTGGCCTGTTTTAATCTGGGAATTCCATCAAATGGAGGATAGGTTGAGGGTAAAGATTGATTTTCTGTGAGGACTTTCATTTCTTCTTCCGGACCCATTCTGTTGGCTTTCAGTCCCGGAATACCAAACTCGAATCGTAAAAATTCAGTGGAAAATTTATCCGATAAATTGTCCACCAAACGATTGAGTTCACGAATACTGATATATCTTAAATCAAGATTGTGTTCTTCAATGAGTTTATCAATGATAAGTGAATCTAAAGGATAGGAGTCAGTTCTCATAATTCTGTTTTGATATAATCAGAAATAAATCTCTATTTTGTATTTATCAATTACTAAAAAAAATTAGCGGTCAATTTTCATGCATCCTTATAAACCTCGCAAGATAAAAAAATGAATTTCTCTCACACAGAAAATTCTATTAAGTTTAAAACACTTTTTTAATGTCAGTATTTTATTTATTATTATCCGTAATTTGTACGTTAAATCAATACTCTATGGAAGATAAAAAAGGGAAATCATTTCAGGATAAAATAGATGCAGGTCTGAAAATTGAGCCTAAAGATTGGATGCCTGAAAAATATAGAAAGCATCTTATCCGGCAAGTGAGTCAACATGCCCATTCTGAAATTATTGGTATGCAGCCTGAGGGCAATTGGATAACCCGAGCCCCTACACTCCGTGCAAAAATGGTACTCATTGCCAAGGTTCAGGATGAAGCAGGTCATGGATTGTACCTTTACAGCGCAACAGAAACGTTAGGTATCACCCGCAATGAGTTAATCGAACAATTGCAGACCGGCAAAGCCAAATACTCCAATATATTCAACTATCCCACTCTCACCTGGGCTGATATTGGCGCCATAGGTTGGCTGGTGGACGGCGCTGCCATAGTGAATCAGCAATCTTTACGCAAAACCTCCTACGGTCCCTATTCCAGAGCTATGATTCGTATATGCAAAGAGGAATCTTTTCATCAGCGCCAAGGTTATGAGATCATGTCGAAGATGTCAAACGGAACACCAGAACAGCAGGAGATGGCACAGGATGCTCTGAATCGTTGGTGGTGGCCCTCCCTGATGATGTTTGGTCCACATGATTCTGATTCTGCTCATACATCAAATGCTATGAAGTGGAAAATTAAAAGGGGAACTAATGATGACCTTCGTCAGCTTTTTGTTGATCGAACAGTAAAGCAAGCTGATCATATCGGATTGAAAATACCGGATCCGGACTTGAAATTCAATCCAAAAACAAAACATTATGAATTTGGTGAAATTGATTGGGAAGAATTCTGGGAAGTGGTTAATGGTAATGGGTTTTGTAATAAAGAGCGGATTAACAACCATGTTAATGCCCATAATGAGGGGAAATGGGTAAGAGAAGCTGCGCTGGCTTACACTGAGAAACATAAAAATGGAGCAAAAACATGAGTATTGATAACCTGCCTGTTTGGGAAGTCTTCATTCAGCCTAAAACCGGTGCACATTTTCAGCATTGCGGTTCTGTCCACGCTGTAGATAAAGAAATGGCACTTCAAAACGCTCGTGAACTTTATACTCGCCGACAGGAGGGAACCTGTATATGGGTAGTGAAAGCTGAAGATATTGTGTCTTCCAATCCCGAAGATCAGGAATCCTTTTTTGATCCTGCAGATGATAAGGTGTACCGCTATCCCACATTCTTTAAGGTATCTAAAAAAGTGAAAGGTTTATAGAATTGGCTAAGGAATCTCTTTTTCAATATGTACTGGCGCTGGGAGATGATGCTCTCATTTTAGGGCAAAGGTTATCTCAATGGGCATATAAAGGCCCTTTTTTAGAAGAAGATATTGCACTTAGCAACATTTCTCTTGATATGTTTGGCAGGGCAAATCTATTTCTGGAATATGCCGCGAAATTAAAAAGTGATGGTACAACTGCTGATGACTTGGCTTTTAAACGTAATGAACGAGAATTTAGCAACCTTATTCTATGTGAACAACCCAACGGTAATTTTGCAGACACAATTGTACGTCAGTTTTTTCTGGATGCATTTTATAAATTGTTTTTTAAAAAAATGTCAAAAAGCAAGGACGTACAACTATCAGCCATTGCCCAAAAATCTATAAAGGAAACTACCTATCATTATCGCCATTCTTCAAAATGGATTATTCGATTGGGAGATGGTACTGCAGAAAGTCATGTAAAGGTGCAGTCTGCAATAAATAATTTATGGATGTTTACTGTTGAATTATTTGAAATGACTCCAATTGATAGAGAAATGGTAAACTTGGGAATTGGAGTTGAGTGTCAATCGCTTAAAATGGAATGGAATAAAATGATTGATGAGGTGTTCAAAGAAGCAACATTAACTCAACCTGAAGAATCACCTATGACATCAGGTGGTCGGCAGGGTATCCATACTGAACATTTAGGACATATATTATCAGACATGCAATATCTTCAACGGGCATATCCAGACGCCAAATGGTAAAAGATTTTACCACCGCTGAAATTTGGGATTTATTGAGCACTATACCTGACCCTGAAATTCCATCTATTTCTATTGTTGAACTGGGTGTAGTTAGAAATGTTAAATTCAATGAAGATAATTTCCATATAACTGTAACCCCTACTTACA
>CAZFKU010000084.1:0-3924 GCA_964518835.1 uncultured bacterium | reverse complement strand
ATCATCAGACCTCCAAAGGCATCCTGGATGACAAATGAACCCAACTCTGTGAGGGAATCAGAATCCCAGTTTAATGTAACCATATTTGAAGGAGGAAAAGCAAGCTGAATATCCCAGACATGCTCCACCAGATCATCTTCACTGCCGTTCACAATCTGGGTATAATACCTTTCTCCACCCCAGGCTAAAGCGGCGTCAAAGGCAGGCGGAGGCGGGGCAGGAGGTGCATATTGATCATAATCTGAATCGTATCCATCTGTAGCTTCCGGGGAAAAGCCAAATGTTAATTCATAATTCACATCATCAGCATTGGCAGTGATGGTTACGTCAAAATTTGGATCACTTGGAAGTGAGGATGTAAAATTCCATTCCACCGGATCTTCTGCACTTCCGATAATATCGTTGGGAATAAAACTGTAAGAAAAACCAATGTTTTCATTGATCTGATCGTTGGATGAATCATACGCTTTGAATGTGAGTATTTCACCTGAAGAATTTCCATAAAGGGTTATGCCGAACACCATTTGACCTGTTGGCGGAAAAACGGTTCCATCGGTTTTTACACCCCGGCATTCATCCCCGGAAAAAGCGGCGATGATGTCTTGGCTGTCTGAGGATTCACCATCGTTGAACACCAATATCCCCGTCATCGATGCATTGAATTCAAATGCTGATGGATTCACGGACCAATCAGGAGGAACGGCAAATCCAATAGAGATTAATAATAATACCAAAGAAAACCCGTTTAATTTTTTCATGTTAACTCCTTTTTTATGAACCCGTTACTCTTTTCCAATAAAACATAGTTTATATTATGTCATTTCTTGCACGGTAAGATATTCAATTTTAATTTTCTTTTAGATACAATCCCAATTCTTTTTCAATTCCCATGGCAAATAAACCACAAAAACCATTGACCAAAAAAAAGGAAACTACTGTCAAATGGACAAAAAATGCAGACAACCGACTTTCCAAAATTGAAAAGGAACTATTGAAAATTGAAAAGAAACTGGAAGCATTAATCAAAAAGACTTCATCGGATTCTGCAACTAAACCACCATCAAAAATTGTGTATTCCCTAAGAAAAAAATCATGAAAAAACGGGTTGTACAAGTTACAAAAGTTTCCAAAACAGTGGATAAGCGGTTAGAAAATCTTGAAAAAAGACTGAAACGGGTGAACAAAATGATTTCTCATTTGGAGAAACTGCTGGATTCGCAAACAAATAATCCTGAAACTTCAAAAACTGTAATTTATAGCGTAACCAAGTCTTCCTGAATTCAATCATTTCTTTTTATGACACTATGAAAGGGGAATAGTTAATCGGGGAAAATCTATTTTTTTTATTTACACTAAAATTTAAAACGAACAAACACATGATACCCTTGGGGTGTGCTGTTTAACAAATTAGATTGGGGTGGAGTTTAAAAAGAATTTGTAGGTGTAATTACTTTACAACCGTGATCTTTGTTTTCCGGAGGGTACTTCCTGCTTTCATCACGACAGAATAATTACCACTGGCAAGGGATTGACTATTCAAACTCAGCCGATAATATCCGGCAGGTTTGATATCGTGAACCGGATGGAGAACTTCCCTGCCTTTCATGTCAAAAACACGGATATCCACCAAGGAATTCTTCTTAACACCGTAGGTCAAACGGGTAACCGGATTAAATGGATTCGGATAAGCATTGGATAAGGTGTAGTCCTTGGGAATTCCCATTAATCCCTCTTTCCTGGATGGATCTGAATTGAGGGGAAACCGATTATCAATGATGGGAAAAGTTTCAAATGAATGAAACAGAATATTTTCTATATCTGAATATGGGAGATCAAACCATTCGGATAAAATAGTGGCATATAATTGGCGAAAATCAAATTCATGCAATAAATTTTCATTATTATCAAATTCTGTCATATTGGGGTTGGAACCGTAGATTCCACCGTTCACCTTACTTCCAAAAAGGAATTGAGGGGCGGCAGCGCCATGGTCTGTTCCTGTACTTCCGTTTTCGAAGGGTCGTCTGCCGAATTCGGATGTTGTTAAAAGGAGTACCCTGTCTTTCATGCCTTGATTTTCAATATCCTGCAAAAATGTCGCAATGGAACGGGACATGGCAGAAAGGAGATTTTGATGATTATTTGGCTGGTTTGCATGAGTGTCATAACCATATTGATGGGTAAGGAAAATGGGTGTGTACATTCCTCCTGACAAAAGCTTTGCCACAATACTAAGCTGAAGTCCAACAGAGTTGTTGGGATATTCCACCGTGTTCTGTCCCGCTTCTGCTGCTGCCTGTATCACCCCTGCGTAAGCAAAGGAATTATTATCTATCTGACGGACAAAACCCAGTTCATCTCCTCCTGCAGTTTCCGGAGGATCATTGTTATACTCACTTTCATATGTTTCATTCACTAAAGCGTAAAAAATGGACGGATCATCAATAATCACACCCGGGACTCCAGTGTCTCCTGTCATTAAAAGACCATCGGTTGAACCCTGCTGTAAAGCAATGGGTTCCTCCGGCGGATTTTCAATATAATCGGAATACTGTGATTCAAGATATCGTCCCACCCAGCCAGTGGTCACATTTTCATTAAAATCAGAAGCGCTGCGCCAGATATCGGTGGATCGAAAATGGGATAAATTCTGATTATCGTAACCCACATTCTGGATGATCGCCATGTTCCCCCGGTTCCAAATATCCATAAAAAATGACATGGCCGGATGAAATCCTAAAGTATTGGTTATGGGAAGCAACTCATTTTGGGGGATGGCAATGTTGGGACGTAAATTATAATAAGCATCATCTTCGTAAGGTATAATGGTATTCAATCCGTCATTCCCACCGCCCAGATTCAAAATGACCAATATACGATTTTGAGCTTTTGCTCTAAGAGCTTCCGACTGAGCTAATAAGGGATGTATCCATCTTGGAATGAGGGTTGATCCTAATCCAATAGCAAGTGAATTTTTTAAGAATTGTCTGCGTTTCATTTGAGTTGAAAGTCCGGATATCTCATTAATAATTTGATGGTACCTTTTAGTCGTTCTTCCGCTTCAGGTATTGTCAATGACCAATTATAGGGATCCAGTCCCTGCAAAAGCTGATCCAACAATAACTGCCGTGTGTGTTCGGTTGGCTGTAAATCATAAAAATATAAAATCATATCATCAATAAGCTGTTCAGCATCATTTGGATTCGGGAATTGTCCGGCAAGATCAAGGACATCCACCTGAAATCCCATAGGATAATCGAAAATATACCCGTCAACTACGGAATTTGTAAATATTTTTCTGTAAGGCAATGTATAAGTGTTGATCCAATTACGATAACCGGACCATCCGGAAACATCAGGAGGATAAAGTATTGCCTGTCCAAAAATTTCCTGAAAATAAAGTAAAATTACATTTTTTACATGGCCTTCCGGAGGAATAATCTCTTCGATATACATTTGGCGGATGGGTGCAACGACATGAAAAATTCCGCCATGGAATTTTGCTCCCCGGTAATGCTCATCATAAAATAATTCACTTTTGAAAAGTGCATCGAGCATGGGTTTTACTTCATAATTATTTTCCGTTAGAATGACTGCAAGTTCCTCAACCGAATCATCATCAGGATTGTAATATACAAACCATTGAAATAATTTACGGGCAAAGAACCGGGCTGTTTCTTCCTGTTCAAAAATAATATCCACAATATCATCCCCAAACCAGTATCCCGTTTGTCCCATAAATGTTTTTTCACCGTAATCATGCCTGTCAGGAATAAAATAAGTTGTCAAACCATTGGTAACGTATCCCGTATAAGCACGGGCGGCTTCAATGATATCTTCTTGTGTGTAATTACCTTCTCCAATTGTGAATAATTCCAACAATTCTCTTGCGAAATTCTCATTGATATTATTAACACGATTGAA
>CAZFKU010000083.1:0-4030 GCA_964518835.1 uncultured bacterium | reverse complement strand
GATTCAGAAAAAGAATGAAAACTAATCTGGAAAAAGGAAAAGCTCCCACACCATTTATACCTGAGGCAAATGAGTATGCAGAAAAATTGGCTGAAAAACTAAATGGTGAACCTATGATGCCGAACAATGAAGCACTGTTTGGAATGTCCACTACCGCTCATATTTTAGGAGGTGCTGTTATGGGAAAGGACAAATCGGAAGGGGTGATTGACAAAAATAATCGTGTCTTTGGATACAAAAATCTCTTTATCTGTGACGGCTCCATGATCTCAGCAAATCCGGGAGTAAATCCTTCTCTCACCATCACTGCTTTAACGGAAAGAGCCATGAGTAAAATCCCAAAATTGTGATTATTATCACTTATATTATATTGAAAAATATTTAAATTTTAGAAAGGAAAGGGATTAATTTATTAAAAAAGGAAACAATGATGAATAAAATAGCAGCAGTAATACTTCGAAATATTTCTATCATTTTAATGTTTATATTGGTGACCGGTTCATTAACAGCACAGGAAAAGGATGAATCAAAATCTTCCAAACAGACGAGGAAAAAAACACCTGAAAAATTAAAGAAATCAAGAAAAGAAAAATCGGATTCATTAAAAGAAGAAAGAAAGCAGAAGACTGAAAAAACAAATAAAGATAGACCAGTAAGAGGGGCTAGGAAAAGACTCACGGAACAAGAAAAAAAATCATTGGAGAGTGAAAAAAAATATATTGGATATGAAGATTATGCTATAGGATACTCAAATCTTTATACAAGGCAGTTTCCCGGTAAAGAAGGTGCGTGTTCGGGTATAAACAAATGGAAACATGGAATAAAGTGGAGTGCAGGGGTTGGGGGTGTATATTCCTGGGAAGTTGATAAACATCTTGGAGTTGTAGCATTCTCCGATCATACTGAAGAGGAAGCTCTTGAATTGGTTACTTATGCCTGCTTGCAAAACCCAAAGTGTAATTACATTGATTTCAATAAAGCAAATAAAACAGGTTATTTGCATGAAACATGTGGTGATAAACCCTTCATTGGTGACAGTCGGACAAACAATCCAAATACAGATGGAAATGCCTATACATCTTCCTATCCATCTACTGCATACAGGCTTGACAGGAGCTCAACATCATCCTATTCCCGCCTTTTTCCCAATAAGCGGGGTGGATGTAAATCCGATAAATTTTCCGAAATAGTTATATATCCGAATAAAACAGTTAACTCTGTTGATGAATGTGCCAATGAATGTGAAAAAAATAAATCTTGCAGATACTTTTCTTGGGTTCCAAATTACTCACAAATGTCAGTAGCTGCAGTTGCTGCACGAAACAGTAAAAATCTTTGCCAATTATTTAAGAGTGAGTGCGATGATTCCCGAAAGGATTTTCCTGCAATTACCTTTAAATTAAATTCAACAGGTTCCGAGAAGAAAACTAAGGAAATGTTTTCTACAAATCTTGTCGCAAAACATTTTGGTTCAAATGGAGAATGCTGGCCGAATCCAAATGAATCATCCAATTTTGGTCCTGGATTAACTATTGACCAGTGTGCCCAGAAATGTTTTGAAGACAAGAACTGTAATTATATTGATTTTGATGAAGGAGATGGTGATTGTTGGACACAACCTGATTGTATGACCCAGGATTCGGATCATTATAGTGCATTTAGAATTGATGGGAATTCAAATTGGTATTGGGGTAATAGAGGGGAAAAAATATTCACATATAAACGTCACTTCCCGAATCAAAGAGGCGAATGTTTACCAAATTCTGGACAAAAGAGTAAGGGGGTTGTGAACGATATAGAAGCATGTTTCGATATTTGTAATAAGAATGGTTATAATTATTTTGATTATGATCCTGTAACCAAAAATTGCTGGATCCAACAGAGTTGTGAATCCAGAGATAAAACTGACGGATATTTAGCATTCAAGTTGACAAAGGCACCAACTCCTGAAATAACCACTGTGAATAATAGACCCACCCAAAACACAAGAATTGGAGCATCCAAAACTAAGAAGTATTATGTTGCGTGTTCTTACGGGGATCCGGGATGCACCAGTCAGGGTAAAGCAACAATTTCAGAATCGTTTGATTTGAAACCAAACCAAAAATACACAATAAAGATAGAAGTATTGCAATCGGATATGGGAGATGCCGGAGAAAAATTGGAATCAGTCAAATTGAATGGGATCAATTTAGGTGAATGCAAACCTTCTGGGAGTGATGATTATGCTTGCAGTTTTTATACCTGTTTTGAAAAAAAACATGTAAAAACCGGTTCGGATGGAAAATTGCTTGTTGAGGTAACAAGTATAGGTATGTCGAACGATTGTTATTGTGATAATTCGGGAGATTATTACGGATTTGACGGGTCTAACCGTGATGGGAATTATGTTAACTACGGTTGTGTACGTGAAACACTTGCTGCTCCTTCATGGCAAATTCCCATGGGTCTTGTCGTACATGTGACACCGACTGAAGGATGGCATTAGATATCAGCTTTTTCCACTAAATTTCCATCCCAGCCATGCCATTGGGATATAGCAAAAAACTAAATCCACAACATTATACCAGAGCGGTGCAGGAATCATTTGGGTGGCAGCAATTCCACCAACGAGGAAAAACACACCGATAACCATGGCAAATATTAAGTGATGATTTTCAGAAACTTTTGCTGCGACAAATGCTCCGGTTAATGTTCCCCCTGCATGTCCCAGAAATGGAGATAAATAGTGTTTCAGTTGAAACAGATGAATATTATTTTTCAGACTTTCTCCATCCATTGGATTTATACCTTCCGGAGGTGGTATTAATTTACTGCCAAGGATGATGATCCCAATATTGACTGCCATTCCCAACAAACCACCGACAAAAACAGCTAAAATGTTTCTGAGTATTGATTTCATTGTCACTCCTTGATTAAATTGAAAATTATACTAAAGTTTAATTTTTTTTATTAGACAATTCCTAATGTATTTTCCATTAGGATTGTGGAATTTTAAATAATGTTGAAAGTAAAAAAATGGACAGAAAGTGACTACGATTTTCGGGAGATAGCCCGAATCCAGAATCTGGTTAATCATGATTCCATTGATCACCCTGACGATTTAAAACAAAAATGGCTCAATAGGCATAAAACCGTTTTAGCAGAGAAATATTTTTTAAGCGAAAATGAGATAAATACCGGGATCTTACATTTTAGTCAAGGGTCCAAGGCAAATAATCAGAATGGTTATTTTGATATTTGTCTTGATCCCGACTTTCAAACCTATTCAAATTATAAACTGTTGTATGATCAATTGCTGAAAAGGGTAAAAAAGTTTAACTGCAATCGACTTTTCCCGTGGTGTTATCTACACGATAATTATAAAAAATATATTGAATTTCTGGAGCAGGAAGGATTTGACATTGTCATGAAACATAGAGAATATAAGTTGAATGTGGAGGAATGCGACCTGTCCTCTTTTAATGGATTAGAAGAAAAAATGAAGACAGAAAAAATTCAAATGTATGACTCTAGAAATGAGATGCAGGATTTTCCCGATCATTACAAAAAATTGGAAGCATTGGTCTGGAAATATATTCAGGATGAACCTATGATGGACGGAGATTCTCATGTCCGAAAATCCTATGACCGATGGTTGGAAAAAAGAAATGAATTTGAGAAACATTCCTACGGAGTGGAAATGGTTGCTGTGAAAAATGGTGAGTATATCGGTTCAACCAGAGTAAAAATCAATAAAAAAAGCGAACCGGAAAGAGGTTACACAGAGTCCACTGGAGTGTTAAAACAATTTAGAAGGCAGGGGATTGCAACAGCTTTGAAAGTGGAATCCATCAAAAAACTGAAAGCAAAAGGGATTAAGGAAATTCGCACCGGAAATGAGATAAACAATCCCATGTATAAAATTAATGAAAAATTAGGATTTGAGTTGATGGAACAGAGCCTGGAGTTTCGGAAAGAAATTTAGTCAACCATTTTAATTTCAATCAATGATGAGAATTTCTCCAGCACTATTTGTCCGAACCCAATA
>CAZFKU010000082.1:0-4181 GCA_964518835.1 uncultured bacterium | reverse complement strand
CAGAAAATAACCCATACGTGTTTACAATCCCAAATGGACGAATTATTTGCAGTGATTTTTGAATGAATTGAGGGATATTAAAATCCGGAAAATAGCGAATGGTAGTGTGAGCACTACTCAGAATAAGAATGATGCATACAAATGAAATAGAAAATTTCTTTTTTATGTTGAACCAATTTGCAGAACTTTTTTGAAGCGGAATTGGAAAATCATCTTTCTTCCCGAACCATCTCTTCATTATACTATCATCTATTAAAAAAACACAAAGACTCAAAGTCAGTAAATTGAAGAACGTATAATTTCCTGTCAAAATAATGAACATCATCAAAATGGAAATATAAAAACAGGCGATGAGTTTTATCCTTCGTGGTCCGAAGATAAAAAAGGGAATAACCAATTCCACAAAAAACATAAATCCGGTGGAAATTTGATGAAACCACGTAGGGAGTTGGTGCATGTACCACGCCGTCCAGGTTGCTAACGGCTGAGTTTCATAGTGATAGGCAAGAGCAGTCAAATCCGTCCACACCGGATCACCACTGGCGAGTTTGGTCACACCGGAAAAAAACATGAGACGGAATAAAATCCAGCGCATCAAAAAAACGCATCCTTTTGATAGTAAATAAATTTTATTTTTTTTGAAATAAATGCAGTTAGGAGCCAGCCATATTGCTAAAAATCCAGATTCCAAAAGTAGGATATCCCACTGAAAACTCAAAAATCTTTGTCCTCCTGTATAAACTGACAGATACAATATCCACAATGCAATCGTAGAAACTCTTGGTGAAAAACCAAATACCAGTAAAACGGATAAAACCATTCCTGAAATACCAATAAAATTCGATCCACCGAAGTCCGGAAAAAACAACTGAAGGGATGGAGCATGAAAAAATGAAGATGAGCCAAATCGGTTTGAAATCCGCTCAAAAAATTCAGTAACCGGGAGTATTCCATCAGCTCCAACCAAACCCTCCCACTGCACCCAGAAGGAAGTAAATGCAATAAAATAAATGATTCCTAATAATTTTAAGAACAACCATCGTGAGAAATGGTAGGATGGAATTTCTACACTCTCTCCCCACAGAAGTTTAGTTATTTTGCTGAAGAAAATGCGGTGATTTGCAACAAACGAATATGCAGTTTCAGAACAAACTCGAAAGAAACCGAACTTTTTGTAAAACCAATTTAGCCATCCCAAACAACGATTTGAAGAAAGTGAATAAAAAACGGCTTTTGCACCGCACATGATCCTTCCATCCGAATGAATTAAATAAATTGAAGTTTGAAATTCTTTTTCAGATAAAGGTGAAAAATCATCTCCGCATTCTTGAGACGAAACATAGTGAATTCTTTCATTCGTCAACTGTTTCCACTTCTCAATCCAGAATTTGCAGAAACCACACATTCCATCATAAACCATAGTCGACTTTGGAGGGCGGACAGATTTAGGAAGTTTATCAGGTTTCCTTTTTGACATGAGTAAGAAAGTTAATAATATTCACGTCTAATCGTGAGAATTAAATTCACAAATCGATTTAAATAAAATTTATGAAATACCTTTTATCTATATCCCTTGCTCTTATCTTTTCGGTATCATTGTTTTTAAAATGGATATTTCAACCTTCCTTTAATCTTTCAGAAGAAAAATTGATTAACATAAAATCAAAGGAAGTTACAATTTTTCGAGATACCTGGGGTGTCCCCCATATTTATGGAAAAACAGATCCGGACGCTGCTTTTGGACTTGCCTACGCTCATTGTGAGGACGATTTCAGTACCATTCAAGATGTAATTATTATGTTAAGACAAAAATCCGGTTTGCTAAAAGGCCAGGAAGGTGCAATGACAGATTTCCTCATGGAATGGCTAAAAATATACGAAACCGTAGAGAAGAATTATTCCACCCACTTGAGTACCGAAGTCCATCAATTGATGGAAGGATATTGTGATGGGATCAATCTCTATGCTCATGAACATAACGAAGAAATTAAACTCAATTTATTCCCGGTTGAACCGCAGGATATTGTAGCAGGGTTTGTATTTCGAACTCCCATGTTTTTCGGTCTTGATAGAGAACTGGAATCCTTATTTAAACTCACAGAAAAACCAGAAATTGCAAAGGATATAAAGCGTCATAAAAGAGAATCGCCTATCGGTTCAAATGGTTTTGCCGTATCTCCAAAACGATCTGAAAATGGTGAAACCATGCTGGTGATTAACTCACACCAGCCCTGGGACGGACCAACGGCATGGTACGAAGCCCATGTCCACAGCGATGATGGATGGAACATGAGTGGTGGTTTATTCCCTGGTTCTCCGGTGATTTTTGTTGGACATAATGACAGTCTTGGCTGGGTACATACTGTTAACGAACCAGATTTGATAGACACCTATATTCTGGATATTCATCCGGAAAACCCTGATTTGTACCGTTTCGATAATGAATGGCTGAAATTGGAGAAAAAAACCATACCTATCAAATTGAAAATCCTGGGTCCTTTTTCATGGACAATTCATCGGGATGTCCTTTGGTCGGTATATGGGCCTGTACTTCGATTCGATCATGGAACCTATGCAATTCGTTATTCTGGCATGGGAGAGATACGTCAGATTGAACAATGGTACCGAATGAATAAATCAACCAATTTCAATGAATGGATTGATGCAATGAAAATCCATGGAATACCTTCTCTCAATTCAGTTTATGCAGATTACTCCGGTAATATTTTCTATGTGTATAATGGTAAATTTCCTAACCGAAGCTCCGGTTATGACTGGCAGGGTTATCTGCCGGGATGGACTTCAGAAACATTATGGAAATCCACTTCGGAATTTGAATCTGTGCCTCAACTGCTGAATCCTGAAAGCGGAGTTCTATTCAGCACAAACCAATCTCCGTATCATGTGACCGATGGAACCGACAATATACTGCAAAGTGATTTTCCTGTTGAATGGGGAGTAGAAACCCACATGAATAATCGATCTCACCGAGCTAAGGAGTTGTTTTCGAATGAACCAGACATTTCCTTTGAAGAACTCAAAAATATAAAATTTGATAAATGTTATTCTAAACATTCATCAATAGCTCAACACACAGAAGATATCATAAAAGCAATCCGTAATTCTGCTTCTGAACTTGCAGATGCTGCGGATGTCCTTTCGGATTGGGATTTTTGCACCGACATAGAAAATGAAAAAGCTACACTGGCAGTTATAGCGACTAAACCTTTTCTTCAAAGTCAATATATCAAAATGAATAATGACACTCTTTTACAATACACACGGATTGCGGTTGATTATTTGATGAAAAATCATGGTTCTCTGAAAGTTCCGTTTGGAAATGTTCAAAGGTTGGTTCGAGGTAAAAAGGATTTACCTATTGGTGGTGGTCCGGATATTCTTCGAGCAGTTTACAGTCATTATGACGATAATGGAAAAATAGTTGGCCACAGCGGAGACGGACTGTTTATGTTTGTAAAATGGGATAAAACAGGGAATGTATTTTCTGAAAGCATTCACCAATACGGAAGTGCTGTAACCCGGGAAAAATCAGTACATTTTGATGATCAAACTCAATTATTTGTCCAAGAAAATGTGAAACCTGTGTGGAGGGATAAAAATAAATTGTTAAATCATCTAAAGGCCAAGTACTCTCCCGGTAAATACCTTTCAGATTTTTAACCATGATTTTTGTTACTAAAACACAAATTAATATTGAATATTACTCTGGAGTGGGTTTGAAGTATGTATAGACAGAAATGTCTGTACTTCGGTTTTTACAGTACAACAGACATTCTTGTCTGTTGAAAATTCGGTTTGAATTTCCGACCCTCTATCACGACTATTCTTCGCCATAGAAAAATAACAATTCCCATAAATACTTATTGGCTTCGTGATTTTGTGGTAGGAGAATTATTTAGATTAATTCAAGGCATGAGGTACAGAAAGCCGAAACGGCGCAACCTCCACAATCACTGATTCACCTTCATCAGTTACCATTTCATAATGTCCTTTCATGACTCCGAATTGAGTTTCCAACGGGCAAAAACTGGAGTATTCATGTTTTCCCCCCGGTTGAATTTTAGGACGCTGACCGATGACACCCTCACCCCTGACTTCCTGAACCCTTCCCAGTCCATCGGTTATATGCCAATATCGGTTCATCAAAGTTACGGGAATAT
>CAZFKU010000081.1:0-4383 GCA_964518835.1 uncultured bacterium | reverse complement strand
TAGAATACACTTGGACAGATCATAGGATTTACCGCCATAAATTTTCTATTAATGATTATTACAGCCATGGGTACCCGCTGGGGTTTTGGGCGGGACCCCACTCTGAGGATTTATTAATGGAATATCAAACATTTATTTTCGATTCCGGAATTACTTTCAAATATTCAAATACAAAACGGGGACAGTTAACTCAAAAAATGCTTGAGGACCAATATGAGGATATTGGGTACGAGAGATTTTCAGGAGAGGCAGGATTTGAACAACGGAGAATGGGGTCATTTTTCATTCACCGGTATTTTTTAAAAAATCAGGTGGAGGGACAATTCGGGTTGGAATATATTGACTGGCACAATGCAGGATTTGATCCCTATAATCCTGATCCAGAAGAAGGAAATGATGTGGAAAAATGGTCTTTAGTATTTAATGTTTTTTATAATTTCAATCCATGAGTGAAGCTGAAAATCCAACATTTGTAAGATCATCTGAATTAATTCTACCTGTTCAAGCAGAAAAGAAATCTGTCACCTTAAATTATAGATTAATTTATTTAACATTTTTCAAGCGCTCTATGGATTTGGTTTTAAGCGTATTGTTTTTTATAACAGGGATGCCGTTTTATTTCATTTTCGGACTGTTAATTAAATTGAATTCCAAGGGTCCGGTCCTATTCAAACAAACCAGAACGGGATTGGAAAATAATTCATTTATATTGTATAAATTTCGTTCCATGCGATTTAATGCAGAAGCTGATACAGGTCCCGTTTGGACTGAACAAGACGATTCCCGAATAACAAAGTTGGGACGATTTTTAAGGCGTTTTCGTTTAGATGAACTTCCTCAATTACTAAATGTAATCAAAGGAGATATGTCTTTGGTGGGTCCCCGCCCTGAACGACCCTTTTTCGTGGAAAAGTTAATGCATGAATTTCCATTTTATACGCACAGGTTGAAAGTCCGCCCCGGAATAACAGGTTGGGCACAAATTAAACACCCCTACGATGAACAGTTTGAAGATGTACGGGAGAAACTGAGGTACGATTTTTATTATATTGAGAATGTGGATTTTTGGATGGATCTCAAAATTATTTTTAAAACATTCCGAGTTATGCTGTCGGGAAATGGGAGGTAAAATACTTCCCGTTCAGAGTAAATTCTGTTTTTAATTTTTTACTTTTAAACATTTAATTTGTAATGATTCCCATCCAAAAAATACGATCTGAACCAGATTCCATTAAGTCAGCCATTAAAACCCGAGGAGTTGAGTTTGACTTGGATCAGATATTACTGGTAGACAGTGACAGGAGAAAAACCGTCACAGAGTTGGATACCCTTCGTGCAGAACGAAATACAGTTTCACAGGAAATCGGGAAAATTAAAAAGGAAGGGGGAAATGCAGATGAAACTGTGATTGCCATGCGTAAGAAAGGAGAAGAAATCCAAACCTTGGAATCTAAAGTTAACTCACTTACTCAAGAAATTCAGGATTTATTACTTGAACTTCCAAATTTACCCCATGAAACCGTTCCTGCAGGTGAGGGAGAAAAAGAAAATGAAATTATTCGAATGCCAATAAATCCCGTTGAATTTAATTTTGTTCCCAAAACCCATACCGATTTAGGGAAATCTTTGAATATTCTGGCTTTAGAGTGGGGCGCCGCAATGTCTGGTTCAGGATTTCCTGTTTATTTAGGTCAGGGAGCAAAACTGGAAAGAGCCCTGATCAATTTCATGGTAGATCATCATGTAACTAAACATGGATATACGGAAATATTCCCTCCATTTTTAGTGAGGAAAGAAGCCTTAGTTACTACGGGTCAACTCCCAAAATTTGAAGAAGACATGTACCGGTTAAAAGATGATGACCTTTATTTAATCCCCACTGCTGAAGTCCCGGTTACAAATCTCCACTCAGGGATGATTTTGGATGAAGATGAATTACCCATTTACTATGCTGCCTATACAGCCTGTTTTCGGAGGGAAGCAGGTTCCTATGGTAAAGACACCCGGGGATTATTGCGTCTTCATCAATTTAACAAAGTGGAGTTGGTGAAATTTGTATCACCTGACTCATCCTATGAAGAACATGAAAGTCTGACCTGCCAGGCAGAGGAAATTCTCCACCTGCTGGAATTGCCTTACCGTGTGGTTAACCTGTGTAGGGGTGACTTGGGATTTTCAGCGGCAAAATGCTACGATCTGGAGGTTTGGGCGCCGGGCGAAAAACAATGGCTGGAGGTATCCTCGTGCAGTAATTTTGAAGCTTTTCAGGCTCGCCGTGGGAATATTCGCTACCGCCGATCATCAGACCGGAAAGTTGATTTTGTTCATACATTGAACGGTTCCGGATTAGCCACTCCCAGACTCATGGCAGCCTTATTGGAAAACCACCAGAAAGAGGATGGCAGTGTATCCATACCTGAACCCCTTCAACCTTATTTTGGAAGTTCTTCCATTCATACGTGAGACTTATGATTCAAGATTTTGCAACTTATAAAATGCAGAAACCGAGATTGTACACTGTTCCTGAATTGTCTGATCCGCATGTGAACCGGATACGTGATGATATAAAAGACAATGAAAAGACATTAGTTCAGGATTGGCTGTGTGTAAAACCGGGAACAGTTTTTAATAAACAAAACCTTTCCATCACGGTATTAAAACCGGGTCGATTAAACATCCATTCAGGTCCGGATATTCTGGATGCTATGCTGATGATCAATGGGCAAATAAAAATTGGTACAGTTGAATGTCATTTGAATTCCCGGTCGTGGTCATCTCATGGCCATCATTTGAATCCGGAATATGATTCGGTTATTCTGCAGGTTGTGCGGAAAAAGTCTCAAGTTGATAAGTTATTTCCATTCCCTACAATCGTGTTGAAACCCAAAATGGTAAATTCAAATTATTGTAATTTGGAATCTGGAACCCTGAATAATATGTTTTTAAATACAATTTTTCAAATGGCGAATGATCGATGGCAGGAAAACGTACACTCCTTTCACCATGCAAATAGAGGAAATCTTAAATCTCATTGTCTGGAGAAATCTTTTGCCATACTGGGAGCTGGCGGAAATAAAGAACCGTTCCTTAAACTGGCGAGATTCATTCATTCAAACGGGATCGGTTCCCTGGATGAAAAAACGATCAAATCCTGTTTGGAAACCCAAATGCAAATATCAAAAGGAGAATGGAAACACCGGAGTATCCGTCCAGCTCAATGGCCAGAGAATCGATTAGAAACTGCTGCAACATTAACACAGCTTATTTACTCAGAAATATGGACTCAATTTCTCAATCCCCATGACTTGATGTCTGAATTCAACCTGAAAATCCGTACAACAGCAGGAGAGGGATGTGTCGTTGAACTTCTTGGAAATATTTTTCTTCCCCTGGGCGCCTCACAATCGATTATTTGCGGTGATACACAAAATTATCAAAACTGGAAAACTGCCTGGAATACTCTTGTTCTACCCTATAGTTATGGAAAATATATCCGGCAGTTTGGACATGTTTTACAGTCAAAACAGTTGCGGTCATTTCCTGTTCTGCAGGGTTTGAAAGTTCTGGAATCCCATTTTTGTGTTCGTCGTTTTTGTACCGTTTGTCCCTTAAAAAATACACATGCCCGGTTGGAGCAGAACAGAAGCAATTGACCGAGTCCGTCTGTGGAAGGAGTCTGGTGAGATCATTGTGTTTACCAATGGTTGTTTTGACATTCTTCATGCCGGTCATGTCCATTATTTGAAGGAAGCAAAAAATTTGGGTGACCGCCTAATTATCGGATTGAATTCTGATCAATCGGTTCAAAAATTGAAAGGACAAGACCGTCCCTTGAACTCAGAAGAAGCAAGAACTTTGGTACTTAACAGTCTTACCATGGTGGACGGAGTGACTATCTTCCATGAAGATGATCCCGGTGAGCTCATTGAGGATATCCTTCCCCATGTTCTGGTGAAGGGTGGCGATTATTCTGAGGAAGAAGTTGTGGGAGCCGATACGGTCAGAAATTACGGAGGAAAGGTTGTCCTCATCCCATATCTCGAAGGATATTCCACATCAGGAATCATTCATAGGATTCGGAAGGACTGAAAACTCTTGACACTCCGTTCTATCCCCCCTAACTTCCACCCCATTTTAATTTATAAATTCATTTGATACAACAAGTTACACGAATAGGAATTTCCATCACTCTATTGGCGGGCTGCCTTGCAAAGGATTCCTTAGCGACCAGGGATTTAGAAAACCCCTCTGTAAATGACAGTTTGATGCGTCCCACTATAGAATTATCGGAAAATGGCTTTTTGGAGACAGAGAACCGTTTACCTCAATTATTACGGGATGTTAAAATTCTGTTAACCGATGCCATGATTGCAGATGTTTGGG
>CAZFKU010000080.1:0-4441 GCA_964518835.1 uncultured bacterium | reverse complement strand
TGTTTTTCATTTTAAGATTCCTTAAATCCAAGTTCTTATAAATGTAAGTAAAACCAAATTCTTGTTCATAATTTTGTTTCCATACATAAAAAGATAAAACTAACTTAGAAGTACATTAATGAATCAAAATACCAATAATCAGGAAATATTTAATGCTTGAAGATAGATACGTTGAAAAAAATAAGTTTGGTCAAATCGTTGTGGAGGGGATGTATTACAACAAGAAAAAACACGGAGAGTGGATTCGTTACGGGCGATTGGGACAAAAAATGGAAATGAAAACCTATGCCGCCGGCGAGTTGAACGGCAGATACCAATTTTTTTACGAAAATGGCTCTGTCCATGAAGAAGGATTTTACAAAAACGGGATATTAAACGGAAGGCAGGTAATATATTATGAAAATGGGAATATATTTAAAGAAGGTATCATCAAGGAGGGAGCAATCACAGGTGAGTGGGTGTTTTATTATGAAAATGGCAGGGTTGATGAAAAAGGGCGCTTAGATGGCGATATAAAACAGGGTTATTGGAAGAAATACTTTGAAAATGGAAATATGCTGGAAGAAGGTAGTTATGTGGATAATCAAAAAACCGGAGAATGGATAACCTATTGGTCCAATGGAGAAATAAGGAATAAAGGGTCATATGATGAAAACCAGAATCAAATTGGCCAATGGTTTTATCACAGGGAAGACGGTACCGTCCAGGAGGTGAAAGATTTTAGTGAGGATGAAGAATTTTATGAAGGTGTGGATGAGGTCGCTTAAACTTTTTAAAATGTGTGTATTCCGTCAATTAACTGTAAAGGAGGTGATCAGTTGTCTAAATCAATTAGAACGCTGACCTCCGCAGGAATGGCTCATTAACACACAAATGAGTTGATTTCTGTGTGAGGTCAGCATTACAAACCCAAAGCCCCGGATTTTCATTCGGGGCTTTGTCATATTCATCGGACTGACTTAATCAGCACAGCAATTGAGTTTAGGTCGATTTATTTTCTATTCCTTTTCTTTAATTTTGCTTTCACCTTTTTTAATATTTTCTTCACCGCTGGAAATTTGGTGCTCCATATTCCCAATCCCATGGCAAGGAATACCAAACCCGGTCCAGGGGTTATCAACATGATAACGCCCAGAATGACGAAAAAAGCTCCGATTACTGTGACGATTATTTTACTTACCATTAGAAAATATTACCAAAAGGAAAGCTGAGATTAGGTAATTTTCAATATACGAATTTGCAGAAATTATGACCGAAAAAGTACAACCGGAAGATTTCAAGTTCTGGACAAAAAGTTATACCCGCTGGGGAGATATGGACGGTTTGCGTCATATCAATCATGCTGCTTTTCTATCTTATATGGAAACTGCCCGGATGGAATGGCTGAATGAATTAGGGTTTGTCAATAAAAGGTGGGAAGGAGAATTGGGAGTGATCTTAGCATCATTGAGTGTAGATTATTTTTCCCAGTTGCATCATCCGGAAGAGTTGGAGATCGGGCTGGTTGTTTCAAAGATCGGAACGAAAAGTTTTAACCTCCTCACAGGTATTTTCAAAAAAGGAAAACAGGAACTTATTGTTCAGGCAACATTCATTCTGGTGGCATTCAATTATAAATTGAATAAAAGTATTCCCGTTCCTGATGAGATCCACGATTTTCTCCTCCGATAATTTCTGCTTACGACTTAGGACGAAACCTAAAAAATAATGTAATATTTATCCTTGTGATCTATACTTTTTTATCCAATTTATACAATGGAGAACCCGATGAAATTGTCAATTGAATATTGTAACGTCTGAAACTATTTACCAAGAGCGGCCAGTATGGCTTCTGAACTGTTGGAAAAATATGGAATGGATATAAAATCACTGACGTTAATCCCTTCCGGTGGAGGAGTGTATGAAGTGGAAATGGATGGAAAATTGATCTATTCTAAGAAAAAAACTGGAAAATTTCCCGAATTAAAAAATGTAACATCTGTTTTGGACAAAACGTAGTTAAACTTATTTAAAAACTTTTTAAACTGGCTGTGGTTTGTTACAATAATATATTAAAAAATATCTCCGGACTTGAGATTAGAGATTATAGAAAGCGCAACTTAAGGACCGGGGAGGGCTTATCGTTCTTAACTCAATGGATTAGTCAATTAAGTCAAAACCGATTCAAAAAACCTATGGATGTTGGAGTGATTAAAACATTCCGGAATTAACCGGATTATTTTATTGTTGATACGAAACATTTACATTTTAAATAGAAATTTATTTTAAAAGACATGGTCATTAAGTGAAGATAAAATCCGGATGTGCATTACAAATCCACCTTTTCTTTATTATTTTCATAATTACATTTAAGGTAAATGCTCAATCCATCCAGCCTTTCAGGGATTTTACCCATCTCACAAAAAGGGTTTATCATTTTACCAAAGTTGAATTTATCACGGAAGAAGGGGAATTTAATGAAACAATCTGCACCTTCAACATTCCCGAATTAAAAGAAAACAGTCCTCCTTTTGTGGCAATTTACTATAAAAGAGAAAATTCCAAATGGTTTACGGAATCCTTGTACCGCAAGCGGGTGAGGTTCAGTTTTAAGGATGGAATGCTCAAATTAGACAGAACCAATTTTTGGGACTGGTTTGAACTGGAAGAAATTCGGGTTGTTATTCTATTTTGACACAAGACCTGTTAGAGATTGAATAAATTTAGTGTTAATTTTTTCTTCTCATTTCAACAAATTAATAAAGAGAAAATAATATGGCGTACTTAAAAAATGTAAAATCAACCTCCGATTCCTGGGAAAAATCAAAAGCTGACCTTTTTGTTTTCGGAATCTTTAAAGATCACTCCATGACAAAAATGGGCAAAGCTATTAATGCACATTTAGATAATGCCATCTCCATGGGTATTGACTGCGGAGGAATTAAGGGTAAAGAAGGGGAGTGCCATTCATTTTTTGGAAAAAAACACAGATTTTTACTCCTTGGTCTTGGAGACAAGAAAAAGTTTAATACTGAATCCATGCGGAAAGCAGGCGGGAGTGTCTCGAAATTTGCCCTTAAAGAAAAATGTACGTCCCTTTTTGTTGAATCCTTTCATAACAAAACGGATGAAAAATTCAGTCGTACCCTCACAGAGGGATTGATTCTGGGAAGTTATCAGTTCAGGGATTATTTTACACAAGATAACAGTGATGATGAAAAACCGGTAATCCTTGAAAGTGCGGGGATTTTTAATGGAAATTCCAAGGGAATTAACAATGGTACTGCTTCGGCACAATCTGTCTGTCTGGCACGGGACTTAGGCAATCATCCGGGAAATGTGACTACCCCCACGTATCTGGCGGAAAATGCGCAAAATATTGCCAAAAAGGGTGGAATGAAATGTTCTGTATTTGAAAGAGAAAAATTTACGAAAATGGGTATGGGAGCATTGGCAGGTGTGGCCCTGGGAAGTGATGAACCGCCTAAGTTCATCCTTTTGGAGTATTTTGGCGGGGAAAAAAGTGATAAACCCTTTTGTCTCGTGGGAAAAGGTCTCACATTTGACAGTGGCGGTATTTCAATTAAACCTGCCAATAAAATGGATGAAATGAAATACGACATGTGTGGATCAGCAGTTGTTTTGGGAGTAATGAATGCGATTGCTGAATTAAAACCAAATTTGAATATTGTCGGAGCTATTTCTTCTACTGAAAATTTATCGGGAGCAAAAGCCTATAAACCGGGAGATATTCTTACAGCTTACAACGGGAAAACCATCGAAGTATTGAATACGGATGCAGAAGGACGACTCATTTTAGCGGATGCCCTTTCCTATGTTAGCAAACATTATGATCCTCAATACATTTTGGATTTTGCAACACTTACAGGTGCTGTCATTGTCGCTTTGGGGCATATTGCCACGGGTATTATGGGAACGGATGATAGTCTAATTTCAAAAGTAAAGAAAAGCGCAAAAAATACCGGTGAAAAAGTATGGGAATTCCCTTTATGGGACGAGTATTGTAAACAGGTAAAATCCAAAATCGCAGATGTGAAGAACCTTGGAGCTCCGGGACAGGCAGGAAGTATTGCAGGCGGCGCATTTTTGAAAGCCTTTGTCGGAAAAGATATACCCTGGGTTCACTTTGATATTGCCGGAACTGCATGGGGTGCGGAGGATAAATCTTATACACAAAAAAACAGTGCTACAGGAGCAGTCATTCGACTTGTGCTTGATCTAATGGGAGTTTGATTTTTAATGGAAAATATCCAAGTCCTGCAAATAGTTATAGGGGTTATTCTGGGAGGAATTATTGTATATCTCTATTTCAATAATAAAAAAAGTGTGAGCACCGGTGCAGATAATTCTGAAAACACAATCTCTAAAGACCTGTACGATGTTGAGAAAGAACGATTGATATCCGTTGAAAATGAAATGAAGAAAAAGGAAAACCTTATCA
>CAZFKU010000079.1:0-4700 GCA_964518835.1 uncultured bacterium | reverse complement strand
TTAAAACCGCTTTTCTCATTTCCGTAACTCCTGAAATCGGTTCAAACCGGACAGAAATAAAGTCAGACTATTTTTCTGAGGGAGATAGATTAATTTCGGGGAAATTAATTACAGAAAAAATTGAAAAAATGAAACAATTTGCAGAAGTATTGATTGTACGAACACTTCCGAATTCAGATATAAAGCGTACAATGAAATATGATGAAAATAATATTCCACCTTATTTTTTATTGTCTGCAATTGAGGTCATCAAAAATGCCGGTTTTAAACACCTTTGTATTGACCTTCCCTCTCTTGACAGAATAGTGGATGGTGGAGAATTGGAATCTCACCATTTATTTTGGGATGTTCCTTTGAATTCCCATTCACTTTCTCAAAGTAAACCATCACCATCAACGATAACAGAATTGATTTATGTTTCCAATCAAATAAAAGATGGATTTTATTTAATCAATTTACAAGTAGCAAATATGGCTTTGGATGCCAGTCCGTCCCGACCCATACTTTTCCCCATATTATCGTGAATTATTCTCAAGATGAATCCTTTGCGTTATCTTTGGATGAACAGGATGAAATAAAAGAGTATCGGAATCAATTTTACATTCCATCTTCCGAAAACCGTGAAAAATCCATTTATTTTTGCGGTAACTCACTAGGACTCCAACCCAAAAAAGCAGAAGAATTTGTCCTGGAAGAGATAAAAAACTGGAAAACAATGGGAGTGAAAGGCCATACTGAAGGTCAGACTCCCTGGTATCCCTTTCATGAACTTCTGACGGAAAACACAAGTGAAATTGTTGGAGGAAGATCTTCAGAAGTAGTTGTAATGAATTCCCTAACGGTTAACATCCATTTACTCATGGTTTCATTTTATCGTCCTGCAAAAAAACGATTTAAGATACTGATTGAAGATAATGCATTTCCATCTGATCGATACGCAATAGAATCCCAAATTCGTTTTCATGGATTTGATCCTCAAAATGCATTGATTGTTATGAAATCTCAAAATAACCAACCATATTTAACGACCGAAGAAATCTGTGATTATATCGAAAAAGAAAAAGACAATATTGCTTTGCTGTTTTTAGGTGGAGTGAATTATTACACAGGACAAGTTTTTGATATGAAAACCATCACGGAAAAAGGTCATAATTATGGTGCAGTAGTAGGATTTGATTTAGCCCATGGCATTGGAAACATTCCACTTAAACTTCATGATTGGAATGTAGATTTTTCTGCATGGTGCAGTTATAAATATTTGAATGGAGGTCCCGGTTGTCTTGGTGGGATATTCGTTCATGAAAAACATCATCATAAAAATCTTCCTCGATTTAATGGATGGTGGGGACACAATAAAAAAACCCGCTTTGATATGAGAAATTCATTTGACTCCCTCTCCGGAGCAGAAGGATGGCAATGTTCCAACCCTCCTATTTTACCTCTTGCTTCTTTGCGAGCCTCCATGGAATTATTTCAGACCGCCGGGATGGTTTCACTTAGGGAAAAGAGTCAACATCTCACTGGTTATTTATCCTATTTACTTAATGATCTCCCATTGGAAATTATAACACCCAATTCTCCACAGGAAAGAGGATGTCAAATGTCCATTAGATTTAAAATTAATGGAAGGGAAATTTTTAAAATATTAACCCAAAAAGGAGTGGTGGCTGACTGGCGTGAACCGGATGTCATTCGCGTTGCACCTGTGCCATTTTATAATACTTTTCATGAAGTTTGGGAATTTACAAAACTGTTAAAAGAGACAATGTGAAATCGGAGAAAAATGAAAAAGTAATCATTGTAGGGGGAGGATTATCCGGTCCGGTAATGGCAATGTTCTTAGCCGGAAAAGGATACACAGTTGATGTATATGAACACCGACAGGATATGCGGAAGAAAAACATTCCAGCCGGGCGGTCTATTAACCTTGCACTTTCAAAACGGGGAATTACAGCATTGGAAGGCATTGGAGTATTCGATCAAATATCTCCTAATTTAATCCCAATGTACGGTAGAAAAATTCATGATCTAAAAGGAGATACCCGTTTTCTTCCTTATGGAAAAGAGGATCAATTTATAAATTCTGTGTCCCGGGGAGAGTTGAATAAAATATTGATAACTGAAGCGGAAAATACAGGTAAAATCCATTTTTTTTTCAATCACACCTGCAAAGGGATTGATAGTGAGTCCAACCATGTTTATTTTAACAATGATGAAAATGAAGTTGAATTGAATGTAAATCAAACTCCACTTATTGCTGCCGATGGTGCGGGATCAGCAATCAGGAAATCCCTTAGTAGGGACAATCTCATTACAGAGTTTATTGAACCTTTAGGACATTCCTACAAGGAACTTTCCATACCTCCAGATCGGAGTGGTGAATTCCAATTAGATTCGAATGCTCTTCACATTTGGCCCAGAGGTGAATTTATGCTCATTGCTTTACCCAATTTGGATAAATCTTTTACGGTCACTTTATTTTTGCCCAACTTGGGTGAAACCAGTTTTGATTCTATTCAATCACATAAGGACCTGGATAAACTGTTCAAAGATAAATTCCCGGATGTTTTACCTTTAATCCCAGATTTAATGAGTGATTATTTTTCAAATCCAATCGGTAATCTAGGGACGGTACACTGTAATCCATGGCAAGTGAATAAAACACTTCTGATTGGCGATGCTGCTCATGCTGTGGTTCCGTTTTTCGGACAGGGGATGAATGCTTCTTTTGAAGATTGTACCGTATTGAATCAATTGTTAGATTCGTGTAAAGATTGGCAGGAATTATTTTCTACGTTTAACGAAAAGAGAAAAATAGATGGGGATGCTATTGCAGAAATGGCATTGGAGAACTACATTGAAATGAGAGATTTAGTTAATAAAGAAGAATTTTTATCGCAAAGAGAATTGGAAATTGAATTAGAAAAAACATTTCCAAATCAGTTTATTTCAAGATATTCCATGGTTTCATTTCACCAAATTCCTTATTCTAAGGTTCAAAAAAGGGGTAAAATTCAACAGAATTTAATGGATTGGATTTTAGAAAAAAAGGTTTTAGGTAATCCAGTGACAAATGAGGAATTGGAAAAAGAAATTAATTTTAAATTGCCTGTTTTAGCTTAGTTTTGGAAGAAAACAATTTAATTACTCTTATTATTTGTTGTATCGGCATCCAAGGAGTTTTATTTCCCCAAGATCCGGGGGAAATTAATTCAGCAGAGCTGATGGAGACTAAAACTGCTGAACAAATTATATTTGAACTGGAAACAGATTTTTCTGAATTTGACATACCCTTGGATATTACCTATGATGTATCCCTTTATCGGGTCGAATACCATACCATTGATCCCCAGAATGTTCCTACAATTGCATCCGGAGTTTTGGCTGTTCCCCTTACACCACAATTTAATCCTCGGCCTTTGTTCAGTTTTCAGCATGGAACTGTACTTAAAAGGAGCAGTGTAGCTTCCGTTCAGGGATTTGATGTATTGAGTATGTGGTTGGGTGGCAGGGGATTTATCACTGCCATTCCCGATTTACTGGGACTGGGAGTATCTGAAATGCTGCATCCCTACATGGTTTACATTCCTTCTGCCACAGCAGTTGTAGATATGATTCGAGCATCACATAATCTTTGTGATTCCCTTGAGATAGGGATTTCAGGACAAACTTTTTTATCAGGATATTCCGAAGGTGGTTATGTTACCATGGCAGCTCATAAATACATCGAATCGGAATTATCAGATGAAATTCAAATCACTGCTTCCGCACCTTGTGCAGGGCCTTATGATCTTTCAGCGGTTATGTTAGACTTGATGTTGACACCTGAACCTTATAATTCACCCTTTTATTTACCCTATACTGTTTTGGCATATAACGATGTATATGAACTTTACGACTCTCCATCAGAGTTTTTTATTTCACCTTACGATACTTTGCTTCCACCTATGTTTGACGGGTATCATTCCGGTGGTGAAGTAGATGCAGTCATGCCGGAAATCCCCATTGAGATTATTCTACCGGAGTTGGTAGATGAAGTTTCCTCAAATTCGAATCATCCCCTGCGAATTGCTCTTCAAGAAAATGATGTGTATCCATGGGTACCGCAGTCTCCCGTTGCACTCCTTCACAGCAATCAGGATGATTTGGTACCGGTTCAAAATACATTGAACACCTATGAATATTTCATCAGTCATGGAGCAGAAAACATTGAGATGTATGTTGATGATTTAGGTGGACATGTGGAAGCTGCAGGTATTCTTTTATTAGCAGCTGCAGCCTGGATCGAAGAGTTTTTGATTTCTTCCATGGATATAAGTTTTGATTACGGGTGGAATATGATGGGGATCTCTTTAATCTCTGAAAATAATTCTGTGGAAATCTTGTTTCCAGAGTCAGTCGAAAACTCCCTGTTCAGTTATTCCGGAGGTGGATATGTAGAAGAGACCCAACTCATTCCCGGAACTGGATACTGGCTGCGGTTCAATAGTGAAGGATTCGTTTCCCCATCCGGTGAACTAATCGAAGAATTGACTCTGACGGTGAATGAAGGATGGAATTTGATTTCCGGTATTTCGTTTTCTGTCGCTGTTGCAGAAATTGAAAGTGAGTTGATCATTGAAGGTTCCGTTTTTGGGTACAATGGTGAGTATTATGAACCCCAATTTCTTGAACCGGGGAAAGCGTATTGGTTACGATGT
>CAZFKU010000078.1:0-4909 GCA_964518835.1 uncultured bacterium | reverse complement strand
GCATCAGGATTTCCAAGCGGGATTTATTTCATTCAATTTTCATCCGGTGAATTGATAGAAACCCAGAAAATTGTGTTGATGAGGTGAAAACATCATCAATTTTTTTAGAAAACTAACTCCATATTTTATTTATAAGCTCAAGTAATTGAGCTTCAAAACTGTAAACGATACCATCTGCTTCCAGCAATTCCTGTAAGTCTGTAAATATGTTCGATAAAACGCTTTTATCAGAGTAATGGTTTTTTAATTCCTCTGACACTGTTTTTAATAAATTGGTTTGGGAATTAAAGTCCAGATTTTTGACAGTTGTAATGGCTGATTGCAGGAGTCCCTCATATCTTTGTTCAGAATGTTCTGGAAAGTGATTTGTAATGATGGATTGAATTTTCGTTTGTTCTTCAAAAACAAGTTGGCGGTCGGAGAGTCCCAGAGTCACCAATAATAAGATAAGAGACTCCATCGGAGTTCGCCTTTTTGAGAATTCTGAGTTAATTAAATTATTCATTCGATTTCTTCCGGTAATAATAATTTAAAAAAGGGTTACGATTATTCATTTAAGTTAATGAGTTTTAAATTGTGAAATGAAATAAATTTTATAGGACTAACGAATGTCAATTATCAATTTTATCCTTTTCAGGTTGACACGGAATACAATCAAATGATGAAATATTGGAATTCGAAAAAGAGATTTATAACTGGAAAATACTTATACTTTTTAATCGTTTTTAGTACCGTATTTACATCATCGAATACAAATCCAAAAATAGGAGAATCGACAGAAGAAATGAGTTTTAATAGCGAAAAAGCAACATTTGGAGGAGGGTGTTTCTGGTGTCTCGAAGCGGTTTTTAACCGGGTGGATGGAGTGATTAAAGTTGAATCCGGTTATGCCGGTGGAGAAACAGTAAACCCAACCTACCGGGAAGTCTGCACCGGAAAAACCGGTCATGCAGAAGTGATCCGTATTGAATTTGATAACGACCGAATAACCTATGAGGAACTCCTTGAAATATTCTGGCAGGCTCATGATCCCACAACATTAAACCGACAGGGCGCTGATGTGGGGACACAGTACCGGTCCATCATTTTAACTCATAATGATGAACAGAAGGCCATTGCTGATTCATCGAAAATATTGTGGGATCAAATAAATGAGTATAAAGAACCGATTGTCACAGAAATTCTTGCTTTGCAGGAATTCTATCCGGCAGAGGATTACCACCAGGACTATTTTAAAAATAATAAATCAGCAGGATACTGCCGACTTGTCATCAGTCCGAAAATTAAGAAATTACAGGTCAAAGAAATTATAGGGAAAAAAGCGGGGGATTAGCTTTCACTTTTTTTATAATATTTTCGGAAGGGTAATGATAACAACCAAAAATGGAGCAGTCCTGCCAATTCAAATCCAATGAGATGAAATGGAAACTCTCCCACAACAAATGGATTTTCGACCTCCGGCGGTGCATTGATATACATATAATTTGAATCGAGATAATAATTCAAAACTCCGACAATTGGAATAAATAATTGAGACCAAAGAAATATTCTTATCCAAGCACCTTGGGAAGGTTTCATACGGAAAATAAGAGTGCAGTAAAGTGCTGAAAAAATGATTCCACCGTGAGAAATATAGTAATCCAGAAACAGCCATCCTTGTGTTCCGATTGTAAATTCAGGAGTCACAATTGAAATATATCCTCCGGGAATCCCCCAGAAAAACAGCAATTCATATAATTTCTGGTTTCGTGTGACCAAAACAATTCCTGATAAAATGGCGGATAATCCGCATAAGTGAAGTGGAAGGCTGGATTCCACTGTCCATAGGTCAAGATGGATCTGATAATAATTAATCCAGATATTTCTCAGGATCAGGAACACGCCGCAAATCTGTCCAAATTTCAGTTGAAAATCAGGTTTAAGCTTCTTCACCAGAAATATGAAAAGGAAAATTATGGTAGCAGTGGAAAGGTTTGTAACCCACCATAACCTGCCAAAAAGGTCTATAAATTCATGCTGAACCATTTTTATTTGACCTGTTTATGTTGGTAAATTTTGGAAATGAAGTTGTATAATAATTCTGAAAAAATAATTTAGAGCTATTGTAGTTTTAAACCTGATTCCTTTTGTATTTTTTCCGATTAAATTTAAACTTAAAAAATGGATATGTAAAAAATGAATGTGAAGAATATAGGTATTATTTTAACTCTTTCTATTGCTATTTTGGTCGGTCAGGATACTGTGCCTGTAAAACCTGCTGAAAAAAAAGGTGTAAAAGCAACAACATCTGACGGAAAAAAAATCTTGATCTACGAAGATGGCACTTGGGAAATTGCCCCCAAGGAAATATTTAATATCCCTGTTGGTGATTCCTATTTTATTGGACCGAAGGATGCCAAAGTGACCGTCATGGAATGGATGGATTACCAGTGACCCTACTGTGCAAGATTCACCAGTTCGGTGGAAAAACTGAGAACCCTGTATCCAAATGATGTGAAAATTGTTTTTAAGAATTTTCCTTTAAGATCTCACAAACAAGCCAATAAAGCTGCACTTTATGCTCTGGCAGCAGGTAAACAGGGAAAATATAATGAAATGCACCATAAGATCATGGAACAATACAGGGACTTAAAAAACAACGAAGACCTGCCGTTGCAATTTGCTGATGAAATGGGATTGGACCTTCAGCTTCTTCAGGAAGATATGAATGACCCTGCGCTTCAGCAACAGATATATCGGGAGACGAATGAATTAAGATCAACGGGATTGCGTCTGGCTGTCCCGAAGGTACTTATTAATGGTGAGGAATTCGATAGGAAAAAACCTATCGAACAGGTGGTTAAAGAATTGTTAGATAAGGCAGGATAAATACCCGGTATATATTTAAATTAAAAACCGGACAGAAAACATCCTGCCCGGTTTTTTTTACCTTATTTTTGTATTGACACTTGAGTGGGAATTGGGATTTCATCACTTTTATCTTCGCTGAAATCTTCTTTCGGATTCAGTGTTCTTTCAGCCAACAAGGAATCACCGTCAGTCAGTGAAGTAAGAACTTCTTCAGCCAGATAGGTGGTGTATTCGTTTCCATTCCAGATGAATGTGCTCCCACTGCCCAATTCCGCTCTGGCAACAGCAAAAGCTTCATTAAAGGAAGTGGTTTCATCAATTGTTTCTGTTTCATCCAACCTTTCATCATCAACGGGTAATTCATCTAAGGTTGTATTGCTGGACATTTCAGTTTCAAGTGATTCCACGATCGGATCCTGGAAGACAATCTCATTGGTTTTTTTCTCAGGAAGTGTTTGATAGATCAAAGCTCCAACAAACACCAGAAAAAGTCCAAAGGTGATGAGGGAGGTAATCCTGTCTTTTTTTTTCTGCATGGTAATCTCCTTTCTTTTTAACCATATTTGGTCACTTCTACATCCGATTAGGTGCGAATGTTCCTGATGTTTTAAATAATTAGGTGGGAATAAAAAAAAGCGGCTCAAAAATAAAAATAGTAAGAAAGGAGATTACCATGACTTGAACCGCTGTCCAAAATTAATACAATTTATATCAATTTGTCCACTGAAAATATGCAAATGGTTTAGCATAAAAAATGTGGGAATGAATAGTGTTTACACAGTTTCCTTATTTATTGTGTAACGATAAATAAACAATAGGATGATTCCAGCGACATTTGGAAACCAGACCTCAGGAATATTCCAGGGAATTCCATCCACATAAAAATCCGAGAGAGGCCAAAATATTTGTGTTGGGAAATATTCCTTAGTGTGGAACGGGAAATCAAGGACAATATGAAAGGGCCAGGCCAGCATGGCAAAGGCAATGTCTTTTCGATAAAGATTTACAATACATATAGCGATGAATGCCGATATAAAACTGTGGGAGATATTATAATTGATAAATACCCAATCCGGGATGGTCTCAAGCGGGGGTGCCCCCGGGGTAAAATCCCCACTGAAGATTCTGATTATAAAAATAATTCCAAATGAGAATAAATCCGGCATTGCTCCAAAAAACAATGCTGATTTTGCAAGCCCTCTGTTGCCAAACAGTCCTCTTCCCCACAAAGCATGACTGAGGGTATCCATTTAAGATTGCAGTTCTATTAAATTTTTATAATGTTCCAGTGAATCAGGATTTGCCAGGGCATCCCGGTTGGATACACCTTTACCAGCAATAATATTTTTTACCGATAGTTCAACTTTCTTTCCATTGATTGTATAAGGAATGTCCGGTGTGGGAAGAATTTTTTCAGGCACATGCCGTGGAGAGCAATTTTTCCGGATTGCATCTTTAATAGATACTATAAGTTCATCCGATATTTGTTTATTTTCTGAAATTTTTATAAATAATATAATTCGTTCATCACCTTTCCATTCTTGTCCTACAACTAAACTATCTTCCACTTCCTGAAAATTTTCTACCACCCTGTATATTTCTGCTGTACCAATTCGAACTCCCCCCGGATTTAGAGTTGCGTCACTTCTGCCAAATATCTTTACACCGCCATGGTCATTGATTGTAATATAGTCACCATGACTCCAGATTCCATCAAAATCATCAAAATAGGCTTCATGATATTTTTGTCCGTCAGGGTCGTTCCAGAAGTAAACTGGCATGGACGGGAATGCTTTTTTACACACCAGTTCACCTTTTTGGTTGCAGAGAGAATCCCCATTTTCATTAAAGGAGTCCACTGCCATACCTAGTCCCCGGCATTGGAGTTCCCCACGGTAAACCGGCAGGATGGGATTTCCCAGCGCAAAACAGGAAATGATGTCTGTTCCTCCGGAAATGGAAGACAACTGTACATCCGGTTTAACATCACGGTAAATATAATCGTAATTTTCTTCAACAAGCGGAGAACCGGTGGATAGAATGGTTTTCAGTTTTGAAA
>CAZFKU010000077.1:0-4987 GCA_964518835.1 uncultured bacterium | reverse complement strand
TTGACCAAAAAGGAGAAACGGTGGCTGAAAAAGATGTACACTAAAAAACACAAAAAGAAACATCATAAAGTGAAGGTGGTGTTTGTGATTGGATAATGCTAAACTTTTACTATAAAGTTTCACAATAAATTAAATTGACAATCTATTTGAAATAAAATCCCTTTATCAAAAAAACTTTTGTTATGCTTTGAAGGAAAGGAATCCCTTTTTTCACTTTATGCTCTCAAATTAAATTTCCTGTCCGTTCTGCTGTTTTCTTTATGAAATGAAATCAAAATCAAAACAAGTTACGTATCAGGAATACCTAAAAATTTCTGAATTACTGTCTCTTCAAAGACCCCTTAGTAATGAAACAGATACTCCTGCTCATGAGGAAATGTTATTCATCATCACTCACCAAGTGTACGAATTATGGTTTAAACAAATCCTTCATGAATTGGATTCAGTGCTTGAATTATTTGGTGAGGAAACCGTAAATGAAACCCACATGGGAATAATTGTATCCCGATTCGAACGAATTGCAGAAATTCAAAAATTGCTTATTGAACAAATTAGAATTATTGAAACTATGTCCCCTTCCGATTTTCTCGAATTCAGAGATCTGCTCGCACCTGCTTCCGGATTTCAAAGTGTTCAATTTCGATTGTTGGAAATTAAAATGGGATTGGAAAAAGAAAATCGAATTTTATTTGAAAAACGAGCTTATTCCAGTGCATTAAATGAAGACCAAAGAGCAAATTTGGAAATAGCAGAAAATAGTCTTTCACTTTTTGATGGAGTAAATCGATGGCTGGAGCGCATGCCATTTCTTGATTTTGAAGGATTTAGTTTTTGGGGGTCGTACAGAGAAGCGGTCAATGAGGATTTAAAAAATCAAAAAATATTATTGGATTCAAAAAAATTATCCCAAGAAGAAAAACTTCGTATGAAGAAAAATTACGAGAACACTCGGAATAATTTTGAAGCCATCATGGATGAGACCAAACACAATGAATTGGTTGAAACAGGTCAAAAGAATTTGTCTTATAAAGCTCTTCAAGCCGCACTTCTTATTTTTCTCTACCGGGATCAACCGGTATTATTTCTTCCTTATCGACTGTTAACCGGTTTAATTGAAATGGACGAAAATTTAACATCATGGCGGTACAGACATGCCCTCATGGCACATAGAATGATAGGAATGAAAACCGGAACAGGAGGTTCATCAGGGTATAGTTATTTACGAGCCACTGCAGAACGGCATAAAGTATTTCGAGATTTTACCAATCTCACCACATTTTTTTTACCACGGTCCAAATTACCGGTTCTGCCGAAAGAAGTACAGAAAAAACTTGGCTTTTATTATTCGCACACAATGGATTCAAAATGAAATTTAATTTTGCAGGGAAAAGAGCAGTTGTTTGCGGCAGTACCCAGGGGATGGGAAAATCTACTGCATTATTATTTTCTGATTTAGGTGCAGAGGTTGTTCTCGTTGCAAGAAACATAGAGTCATTAGAGCAAACTAAATCTGAACTTTCTGATTCTAATGGTCAATCCCATGATTATTTATGTACCGATTTTTCAAAACCTGAAGAGTTAAGAGTAACAATTAATGGATATGTAAAAAATTCCACTCCAATTCATATTTTGGTGAACAACACCGGAGGTCCATCGCCGGAAGAAATCGTCAAAGCAGAATCAGAACATTTTATAGATGGATTTAATAAACATTTGATCTGCAATCAGTTTTTAACTCAAGCATTGATTCCGGGGATGAAAAGCGAAAATTATGGTAGGATTATCAATATTATTTCCACTTCTGTTAAACAACCCATTAAAGGATTGGGAGTGTCAAATACTATTAGGGGAGCAGTTGCAAGTTGGGCAAAAACATTAGCCGGTGAGGTAGCTCCTTATGGAATTACAGTGAACAATATACTTCCCGGTGCGACAAATACTGAACGACTTCATTCGCTGTTTCAATCCATTTCAGAAAAAAGAAATGTTTCCAAGAATGAAGTTAAAACCGAATGGGTAAATGATATTCCAGCAGGAAGAATTGCCGAGCCGGAAGAAATGGCTTATGCAATTTGTTTTTTAGCATCTGAATATGCAGGGTACATTAATGGAATCAATCTACCGGTGGATGGTGGTCGGCTTCAATGTCTGTGATGGAGGAAACTCAAACCATCCACACCCCTTTCTCCAAATTAACAACACTTCCTGAGAATTATGTAAGGGAAAAAATGAAATTGTTTTTATCAGAAGATAAAAGCAATGAAGATGTAACAACTCTCACTACCATTAACAAAACTGTTAAAATGGAAGCCAAAATCATCACTGAAGAAGAATGTGTAGTTGCGGGGGTTTCATTTCTAAGAAGCTGTTTTCCGGATGAAATATCTGTGGATGAAAAAATTAAAGATGGACAAACTGCTCAAAAAAGTGAGATTTTGGCAGTTTGTAAAGGATCAGCAAGAACACTTTTGTCACGAGAAAGAGTCGTTTTGAATTTAATTCAGAGATTATGCGGAATTGCAACACTAACAAAACAATATTCAAAAATTGCAAATCAATATAATTGCAAAATACTGGATACCCGAAAAATGACACCGGGTCTACGTTTATTTGAAAAATATGCAGTAGCAGTGGGTGATGGATTCAATCATCGAATGGATTTAAAGTCTGCAGTATTGATAAAAGATAACCACCTTTTGGCTTCCGGTGGAGTGAAGTCAGCCTTGGAATCGATTAGACATTTAAATGGATCATTGCCAATGGAATTGGAAGTAGATACCTTGGATCAACTGAAAGAAGGGTTGGAATATAAAATAAACAGATTCTTGTTAGATAACATGACCCCCGATGAAATTGTTCAAGCGATTGCCCTTGTGAAAAATTATTCGATGAATAATATTTTTTTAGAAGCCTCCGGTGGAATTACTTTGGAAACGTTGGAAGAATATGCCGCTACCGGAATAGAAGCAATCTCAATTGGTGCATTAACGACAGGTGCAAAAAACATTAATTTGAAAATGGAATTCAATACAATTTCTGAATGAAAAAAATTCTGAATTTCATCAACGGTAAATTAGTGGAGCCAAATTCAGGTGGTTATATTGACAATTTCACTCCAGCAACAGGACAAATTTATTCCCAAATTCCGGATAGTGATTCTACAGATATTGATCAAGCGGTTTCATCTGCAACAGAAGCTTTTAAACTTTGGAGTAACCTGTCTAAAAATGAACGGTATGATTATATCATGCGTTTGGCAGATGAAATCGAAGAGCAATTTGATGAATTGGTGGAAGCCGAAAGTATAGATAATGGTAAACCTGAATGGTTGGCTCGATCAGTTGATATCCCCCGTGCATCAGAAAATTTTCGCTTTTTTGCCACTGCTTCACTCCATTTTGATTCTGAAATTCATGAAATGGACGGCAAGGCTCTAAACTATACTTTACGACAACCTGTGGGAGTAGTAGGGTGTATATCTCCCTGGAATTTACCACTCTATTTACTCACATGGAAAATTGCTCCTGCCCTTGCTGCAGGAAATACGGTAGTTGCAAAGCCCTCAGAAATCACTCCAATGACTGCATTTCTACTCAGTAAGATTTGCCAAAAAGTAAATTTTCCAAAAGGAGTTTTAAATATTGTTCACGGTTATGGTCATAAAGTCGGAGATGCACTGAGTTGCCATCCGGATGTACCTATTATTTCATTTACCGGGGGAACTGCAACGGGGGAAAAGATTGCATCAACAGCGGCTCCATTGTTTAAAAAACTATCTCTTGAAATGGGTGGCAAAAACCCCAATATTGTTTTTGAAGATGCGGAATTTGATAAGTCAGTAAATATGGCTGTAAAGGCAGCATTTTCAAATCAAGGACAAATTTGTCTGTGTGGTTCCCGTCTTTTTGTTCAGGAATCCATTTATGAAAAATTCCGTGAAAATTTTATCAAAAAGACCAAAGAACTTAAAGTGGGAAACCCCAAAGAAGATGAAAGTAATTTGGGAGCAATTGTATCGAACGCTCATATGGAAAAAATTTTATCATGTATAGAGTTAGCAAAATCGGAGGGAGGAGAAATTCTCACAGGAGGGAAACGCAAAATCTTAGAGGGTGAATTTTCGGATGGTTACTATGTTGAACCAACCATAATTGATGGTCTCAATAGTTCCTGTCGAACCAACCAGGAAGAAATTTTTGGTCCGGTAGTTTCACTGATACCGTTTTCAACTGAAGAAGAAGTAATTGATATGGCAAATGCCACTAAGTATGGTTTATCTGCTAGTATTTTCACCAAAGATGTAAGTCGTGCCCATAGAGTAGCATCTGCTATTGACTCAGGGATTGTATGGGTAAATACATGGATGCTGAGAGATTTACGTATCCCGTTTGGTGGTATGAAAAATTCGGGTGTGGGACGTGAAGGCGGATTCAAATCATTGGAGTTTTTTACGGAACCTAAAAATGTGTGTGTGAAAATTTGAGTACAGAAAAGTTTATTAGCCAAAATGCACCGGAACCCGTGGGACTTTATCCTCATGCACGAAAGGTTGGGAATTTGCTTTTTCTGTCAGGAGTAGGTCCACGACAGCCGGGTATCGATATAATTCCGGGTGTTGAATTAGATGAAAATGGTGAGATTAATAAATATGATATTTCAAAACAGTGTCATTCCGTATTTGAGAATGTACGATTTATTCTTGAAGAATCAGGAAGTTCATGGAGTAATTTAGTAGATGTTACCGTTTTCCTTACCAATATGAAGGATGATTTTAAAATCTACAATAAAATTTATGCAGAATATTTCAAAGAGAATCAGCCCTGCAGAACAACTGTGGAAGTTACGTCCCTTCCAACACCGATTGCGATTGAATTAAAATGTATTGCAACCCTCAATTATAAGTAGGGAAATCTCATGTTACCTCCGATAAATTTCAAAAACTGGATAGAAGAAAACCGACACTTACTTAAACCACCTGTAGGAAATA
>CAZFKU010000076.1:0-5072 GCA_964518835.1 uncultured bacterium | reverse complement strand
GTACCAAAGGCAGTCCCAAGGGTTAGATAAACTTTTATTACTCGATGAAAAATTGAAACAGTCAAAAGAATAAATTCTAAATGTAAATTATATTGAGTGATTAAGAGAAAAAAAGTTAACTTTTTTAACCATTTTGCATCTATACAAAAAACACTTAAAGAAAAAATAATGAATTATACCCGGATCTTAATCTTGTTTCAACTTTTCTTCCAACTGCTAATAGCAGATGTCTTTGAAGGATACACACTGTTTACTCCCGGTCAAGGTGGTGGTGGCGGCGGAAATTCAACCACATATTTGATGGATCATAACAGTAATGTGATTCATACCTGGGCTCACAACCGTAGTCCTGCAAGCATGCCTTATCTATTTCCAGACAGCACAATTATCTATCCCTACCGAGTTCCCAATCCATCCATGAATGCCGGAGGTGTAGGAGGTGGAATCAGCAAATTGACTTGGGATGGCACAACTCTCTGGGATTACCAATTTGCCAACGACACATACCAGCACCATCATGATGTGGAGCCCCTACCGAACGGAAATGTCCTCATCATTGTGTGGGAAAGGAAGACAGCTGCGGAAGCCTATGCCATGGGAAGGCAAACTATTAACAATCCACTGAACCAGATGTGGTCAGAAGCAGTTCTGGAATTGGATCCGGAAACGGGGAATGTCGTCTGGGAATGGCATCTATGGGATCATTTATGCCAGGATGTCAGTTCATCTTATCCAAATTATGTAAATGTCTCGGAACACCCGGAATTGTTTGATATCAATAATGGGAATGTAGGCAACAGCGGCGGACCGGGGGGGGCAAATGCGGACTGGATGCATTTGAATGCCATTGCCTACCATGCTGAACTGGATCAAATCGTCCTTTCTTCCCGCCACCAGGATGAAATATTTATCATTGACCACAGCACAACCACAGAAGAAGCCAGCGGACATAGTGGAGGAAATTCCGGAATGGGAGGTGATTTACTTTACCGCTGGGGGAATCCCCAGAATTACGACCGGGGGAATAATACAGATCACATTTTAGATGCACAGCATGGTGTGAATTGGATCCCATCCGAATATCCCGGCGAAGGTAATTTTATTCTGTTTAACAATGGTCACACCAACAACGCTTCAGCAGTATTGGAGTTTATTCCACCGCTGAATTCTAACGGAACTTATGATGTTTCACCTAATGAACCCTTTGGACCTGAAAATGCGATTTGGGTTTATACAGCTGGAAGCAGTCTCCAATCAGATGTTCAGAGCGGGGCTTTTAGACTACCGAACGGAAATACACTAATCACCGAAGCGGATGATGCATATATTTTTGAAGTAAATTCTTCAGGAAGTGTCCAATGGACCTATACCCATCCGGGGAATGATATTATGATTGCCCGTGCCCAGAAATACGGACTGGATTATTTTGATCAAAATAACGAAATGACTGTGATAGTCGATTATGCAGCCGATTGGAATATGGTTGGCCTTCCCGTTTTTGTTGAAAACCCCAGTCATACAATTTTATTTCCAGATGCGGTTGAGGGAACCCTTTATTCATTTTCCGGAGGATATATTCAAGAAAATGAACTGACAGCGGGAATCGGATATTGGCTCAGGTTTTTGCAATCCGGAATGACTCAAATCACCGGTGGTCCAGTTAATGAATTGATTATTTCTCTGAATGTGGACTGGAATTTAATTTCCGGTTTTTCATTTCCTGTATCTATCAATTCAATTTTTGATCCCCAAAACTTAATCGTCCCCGGAACTATTTACGGTTTCGATGAAGGCTACGTTAATGTAGATGAACTGGTCCCGGGACAAGGATATTGGTTGAGGAGTACAGAGGAAGGGGAAATTACACTATCATCAACACCCTCTGCAGGACGACCCAAGTCATTTCAACCTCCTCAACATGCCAATACATTAAGAATCGGAAGTCAGATGCTCTATTTCGGAACTGAAATTGAAAACCCGTTGAGTTTATCCCTTCCTCCGAAACCACCAATCGGTGCAATAGACTTCCGTTTTTCCGGAGATACCAAGCTGTGTTCAGAGGATGAATGTTTATTGGAGGTGATGAATGATGGACAACCACTTACATTTGAGTGTGAGATAATAGATGGTGAAGTTTGGGAAATTATAAATGAAAGTGGGAACGTATTTGAGTGTTCAAGTATTAGTGTGATTGAGTTAAGTGGTGAATCAGAAACTTTTGTTTTGAGAAAATCTGCCTCTCTCCCAACCCCCTTGGAATTTGCTCTTTTTCCTGCTCATCCAAATCCGTTCAATCCCACGACAACTATTAATTTCAATGTTCCTGAATTATCTCTGGTTAACTTGGTTATTTACAACATTCAAGGACAATTAGTGGAACCTCTTGTAGAAAAACTTTTTTCTTCCGGGAAACATACTGTTCAATGGAATGCATCAGAATTTTCAAGTGGTGTTTATTTCTTGAGGTTGGAAACAGAGAATTTCAATACAACCCAAAAAATTGTATTTATGAAATAATATTTCATTAAAATCAATACATATTGGAATGAGAATTCCAATTTGTATAATTTCCCTAAATCAATCACTACTATTTCAGTGAAATCAATTTAAAATATAGAATTAAGGAACTTTTATGAAATTTAATACAAAAGTCGTCCGTGCGGGAATTTCTCCTGATCCCACCACCGGTGCGATCGTCCCACCCATTTATCAAACTGCAACCTATGTTTTACCGGAAGTTGGACGTGATTTGGGATTTGACTATACCCGATCTGCAAATCCCACCCGGGAAGTTTTGGAAAATAATTTAGCTTCCATTGAGGGTGGAAAATACGGAACCTGTTTCGCCAGCGGAATGTCTGCTGTTGATAGTGTTTTGAAGTTACTCAATTCAGGAGACCATGTAGTATGCTCCGATGATGTGTATGGCGGAGTCTCCCGCCATTTTAACAATATTCTGATTAATTACGGTTTAACCTTTACCTACGTGGATTCGTCCAATCCGGAAACTGTAGAAAATGCCATTACATCAGAGACCAAACTCCTATGGGTTGAAACTCCTACAAATCCGCTATTGAAGGTCACAGATTTAAACGCTATGTCCGAAATAGCAAAAAACCATGGAATATTGTTCGGAGTGGATTCTACCTTTGCAACACCGGTTTTTTTACGTCCATTTGAGTACGGCGCAGATATCGTCATGCACAGTACCACTAAATATATGAGCGGTCATAATCAGATCATTGGTGGAATTATTATCACAAATAATGAGGACGTTCATGAAAAAATGAAATATGTACAGAAAACCATTGGGGCTGTTCCCAGTCCGTTTGACTGCTGGCTTACATTATTGGGAGTCAAAACACTGCATCTCAGGATGGAACGCCATGCATCCAATGCCCAAACTGTTGCGGAATTTCTGGAGTCTCATCCTAAGGTTGAAAAAATCACTTATCCGGGGCTCCCTTCACATCCTCAATTTAACATTGCCAAAGAACAGATGGACGGATTCAGTGGAATGATCTCTTTTGAATTGAAAGGCGGAATTCCGGCAGGGAAAATATTGATGAATTCTGTAGAACTTTGTTCTTTAGCCGAAAGTTTGGGCTCTGTGGAAACTATGATTACTCATCCTGCCACCATGACCCATGTGGATGTCCCAGAGAAAGAACGCCATGCCCGGGGACTCACCGATGGTTTAGTACGTATATCGGTTGGAATTGAGGATTCAGATGATATCATTGGTGATTTGGAAAAAGCATTGGAAAAATGTTGATCTATTTAAACAATGAAAAATTATACTAAAATAGATACAAAACTAATCCACTCCGGAGAGCCAATTCCAAAAATAAGCGGCGCTGTTTCCATGCCGATTTTTCAGTCAGCCATGTATGAATATGGCGGAGAGGAAAACTATCATGATATAAAATATATCCGTCTGAATAACACACCCAATCACATTGTTCTGCAAGAAAAACTTGCTGCTCTGGAAAATGCAGAAGCTTCCCTTGTCACTGCCAGCGGTATGGCAGCAATTACCGCTTCCCTCCTCACATTTCTGGGGAAAGGAGATCATTTCCTGATTCAGGATACACTCTACGGTGGCACTCACACCTTTGTCAACCATGAGATCGAAAAGTGGGGGATTGAATTTGATTTTATTGATGGAACATCTTCAGATAATTGGGTAGAAAAACTGCAACCTAATACAAAAGTCATTTATGTTGAATCCATGACAAATCCTTTGTTGAAGGTTACCGATTTGAAGGGAGTAGTGAATTTTGCTAAGAAACACCATTTGATCTCTATTGTTGATAACACATTCCCTTCACCCATAAATTTCCGTCCTGCTGAATGGGGATTTGATTTGTCCTGCCACAGTTGTACAAAGTATTTGAATGGGCATTCGGACATTGTTGCCGGATGCCTTATGGGATCGACTGAACTCATAAATAAAATTACTCACCAGTTGAATCACTTGGGTGGGGCTCTGGATCCTCACGCCTGTTTTCTTCTCCACCGTGGAATTAAAACTCTTGCACTTCGAATGATGCGACACAACAAAAACTCCCATAAGATTGCTCAATTTTTAGAAGGACATCCCGCAGTAGAACAAGTGAATTATCCCGGACTGGAATCAAACCCTCATCATGACAGGGCAAAAGAACTTTTCGATGGATTCAGTGGAATGCTTAGTTTTGAATTAAGAGGAGGGCTGGAAACTGCCAAACGGTTTCTGAAAAAGCTGACTCTTCCTGTCATCGCTCCCAGTCTGGGAGGGGTTGAATCGCTGGTTACCCTGCCTGCCACCACATCTCATTCTGGCATGAGTCCGATTGAACGTCAAAAAAGTGGAATATCTGACAGTCTGGTGAGGATGTCAGTTGGAATCGAACATATGGACGACCTTATCGCTGACCTCGAACAGGCATTGGAATTATATTGATCTTATTAACAAATATTAGTGACTATTACAAAAGTATTGTTGAGTATTTATGATTTTAATAACTGTATCTTTCGTTTTTGTTTCAATTTTTTTTAGTCAAACACCTTATTCCGGAGAAACAAATATG
>CAZFKU010000075.1:0-5116 GCA_964518835.1 uncultured bacterium | reverse complement strand
TTATTACGGGATGTTAAAATTCTGTTAACCGATGCCATGATTGCAGATGTTTGGGGTGACACTTTGGAGGTGATTTATACTTTGGATCGCATATTTGATTTATTAGCAGAAGCAGATCAATTGGGCGATAAAAATGAAATCGATCGGGAAGAATTTAAACGATTTGAAGATTCCATGGAGAAAATTTACAGTCATAAATTTAACACGTTGAATCGTATGGGTGTCCCCAGAACCGCAGATCAGTTTAGAAAAGATGTGACTGAATTAATGGAACCACTTGTTGTTGAAATGGGAGAAACTCAATTGACCGTTTTGGATGACAGGGATGGACACATCCCTCTGGTTACCAATCGAAAGGTTGAACAATTAATCCATTATTTTGAGACAAAAGGACGGAAACAATTTAACATTTGGTTGACACGGAAACAAAAATATGGTCCCATGATTTTGTCCATATTAAAAGAACATGAACTTCCTCAGGAACTACTTTATTTAGCCATGATAGAATCTGGGTTCAATCCTAAAGCCTATTCAAGAGCCAGTGCTTCCGGTTTATGGCAATTTGTGTATTCAACAGGGAAAATGTATGGGCTAAACAGGTCGTGGTATTTAGATGAACGAAGAGACCCTGAAAAAGCGACCGTTGCCGCCTGTCTTTATTTAAAAGACCTCTACAAAGAATTTGATCATTGGTATTTGGCTTTAGCCGCCTATAATGCAGGATCAGGGAGAGTACATCGAGCCCAACGATTGCACCTGACTTCGGATTTTTGGCAACTCCATTCATTACCAAAGGAAACTCGGAATTATATTCCTTATTATTTAGCCGCCACCATCATTGGTGAACATCCTGAAAAATATGGATTTTCTGAAAATGATCTTAATAAATCGGCTTGGGAATATGAAAAAGTTGACATAGAAAAAAGTGCTGATTTATCTGTGCTTGCATTGGCAGCCGGTATCAAACTGAAAACATTAAAAGATTATAATCCAGAACTCAGACAAAGTGCAACCCCTGCCGATGGATTTTATACACTCAAATTACCCAAAGGTACCAAATCTCAATTTGAAAAACAATTCAATGCTTTGCCAGAGGACCAGCGATTTTCACCGCAATATGTATTTCATCGAGTACGCCGTGGAGAGAGTCTTTGGACAATCTCAAGAAAATATGGTGTGTCCATTCATGACATTGCTTCTATAAATAAAATCCGAAATCGGGATGCAATCCGAATGGGGAAAAAATTGACCATTCCGATTCGAGGCAGTGGTGGCCAGGTTCATAGTCCGACGCAAGCTGGAATGGCGGCTACCCACTCCAAGAATATTTACACCGTTAGAAAAGGAGACACATTAGGGCATATCGCTGAAGATTATAATACCAGAGCCAAAAAAATTCGAAAATGGAATAATTTGAAGTATGGTCAGCCTATTCTTCCCGGACAAAAATTAACTATTTGGACAAAAAAAGGGTGAACAAACCTAATCAAATCAACCGATGGGTGTGGATAAGTTTAGCCATCATTTTCGGATTATTTTTCCTCATTCAAATTTCGTCTTATTTTACTCCTGAAGAGGGGTTTTCTACCAAAGAAAAAATAGGAATCGTCAAACTGGAAGGACCCATTTTTAATGTGGAAGACCTGCTGAAAGATTTAAATCGTTTTGCTGAACGAACGGATATAAAAGCCATTGTCCTGCGGGTAAACAGTCCCGGTGGTGCTGTGGCGCCATCTCAGGAAATATATGAAAAAGTGAAATCTATTTCGCAGGAAAAACCGGTAGTGTCATCGGTGGGATCCATAGCAGCTTCAGGCGGATTTTATGCTGCGGCTGGATCAAATAAAATTGTAGCAAACCGTGGATCCATTTTGGGAAGCATCGGTGTTATTGTGGAATATCCTGTAGCTGTTGAGCTGCTTGATAAAATAGGATTAAAATTTGAAACTGTCACTTCCGGTGCGGCAAAGGATATCGGGAGTCCCACCCGAGAGGTGACGGAACAGGATCGGGAAGCACTTGAATCTGTGGTAAATAATCTCCACCAACAATTTGTAGATGCTGTTTCATCAGGACGTTCTTTAGAGAGAGACTTTGTTCTTTCCTTAGCAGACGGAAGAGTATTTACCGGTGAACAATCTTATGAACTGGGATTAGTGGATACTTTGGGAACGCTGGATGATGCGGTTTTACTGGCTGGACAATTAGCCAATCTTGAAGAAAAACCGGAACGGATTTATCCGGAAAAGAAAAGATATCGCCTTTTGGATTATTTTTTTAACGAACTGGAAGAACGGGCATATGGATTTATTCAAACCTTGCCCCTATTTCTCTGGAAACTGGAGAATTAATATGACGAAACAGGAAATTGTAGATAGGGTTTCAGAATCTACCGGATTGACCAAAGTGGAGACGGCTGCGGTGATGAACGGTGTGATGGAAACCATTATCGGTTCCCTCATGGAAAATCAAAAAGTTGAATTGCGGGGATTTGGTACATTCGGAGTGAAACATCGAATGCCGAAAAAAGCACGGAATCCAAGTACAGGAGATTCTGTTTTTTTGCCGGAAAGATATGTCCCTACATTCAAGCCTTCAAAACTGATGCGAGGCAGAGTCAATTCTGCTATCATGGAATAATTGTATTTATAACTAAACAGGAGATTAAATGCCCTGCGGAAAAAAACGCAAGAAAAGAAAGATTAGTACTCACAAGCGGAAAAAACGGCTTCGTGCAAATCGGCATAAGAAGAAAAAAGTATAATTCCTTGTAATTCCGGTTTTGCACCGGAAAAAGTTGATTTAGGTAAAATATCTCAGGGAAAATGAAACCATGCGAGCATTAGACCCAATATCCGTTGTTTCTAAAGATGAGGCTGTTACCGTCAGTGAACTCACCAAACAGATCAAATCTGTAATTGAGGGAGGGTTTTCACAGCTTTGGGTTTCCGGTGAATTATCCAATGTAGTGCATCATCGTTCCGGTCACCTTTATTTCACTTTGAAGGATGAATCAGCAGAAATCCGGGCAGTCATGTTTCGGGGATTCAGTCAGTATCTTCCCTTTACAGCGGAGGATGGTATGAATATCCTTGCCTTTGGTTCCCTATCCGTTTATGAACCCCGGGGACAGTATCAACTGGTGGTGAAACAGATGGAAGCAGCCGGGATCGGTTCCTTATTCCTGGCTTTGGAAGCCCTGAAACGGAAACTATCTGAAGAAGGACTGTTTGATGAGGTTCTGAAAAAGTCCATTCCTTCCTATCCCAAGATGATAGGTGTTATTACCTCGCCAACGGGAGCTGCAGTTCGGGATATCTTAAATGTATTGGAACGCAGAGCACCACATGTTTCTGTGTGCCTGAGGTCGGCACAGGTTCAGGGTGATGGTGCTGCAGATGATTTAGTCTCAGCTCTGGTGGAGATGGAACGTAAAAGTGATGCCGAAGTCATTATTATTGGCAGAGGAGGAGGGTCTCTTGAAGACCTGTGGGCATTTAACGAAGAAAAATTGGCCAGAGCCATTGCGGAGTGTAATGTGCCAGTTATCTCAGCTGTGGGACATGAAACAGATTTCACCATTGCTGATTTTGTCGCTGACCTCAGAGCACCCACACCATCTGCAGCAGCAGAATTGGCGGCTACACCTCTCTCCGAAATAGTGGGAACTTTAAGAAATTTTGGAGACAAGTTGACCCATTTGGTGGAAACGATTCTGAATAATACCTGGCAGAAACTGGATCACTTGTCCAGCAGAACCGGGGTACAAGATCCATCACAAAAAATAAATCAGTACCTTGTTCATTTAACAGGATATACCCAAAAACTGATGAGGGGAATGGATGTGAATTTAAACGTGAATCAAACCCAGCTAAACTCAATGAAGGAAACGCTGACGGCACTGTCACCAAAAGGAGTTTTGGAGAGAGGATTTTCCATTGCTTATACATACCCGGGTAAATCCCTTATACGCAGGGCAAAAGATGTGAATAAGGGAGAATTGTTTGTCCTGGAAACAGGAGATGGAAATTTTCAAGCTGAAAAGAAAAAAGATATTTCCGGGGACTATTCAAACCAGGGATAAAAGGAGAAATTATGGCAGAGAAAAAAGCTGAATCAAAGTCAATTGAAGATATATTTGAACGGCTGGAAACCATCATTTCCAATCTGGAATCCGGGGAAATTTCATTGGAAAAAAGTCTGACTCTGTTTGAAGAGGGAATGACCTTGGCAGAAAACTGCCGTTCCCAGTTAACTGCTGCCGAACAACGGGTTCAGGAATTAATGAAAGATAAAAGCGGACTCATCAATGACGAGAATGATTCATGAATAATCCAGGTATATTCGGTATCTGGGGAAATTCACAGAAACCTGAATTCTGGGAGTATCTACCTCAAATAATGACATGGGCTGAATCGTCCTCTCTGGATGTTTACCTCACGACCCACATCGTAAAACGATTGGAAGATAAAAGTCAATATTCATATCACATCATTGAAAGTGCCGATGATTTTAAGAAATTAGATTTTATTCTGGCTCTGGGCGGAGACGGAACTATTCTTTCCCTTGCTCGGGCTGTGGCTCACCGGACTACACCCATTCTGGGAGTCCATTTAGGGAAACTTGGATTCCTGGCGGAAGTAACCATAGACAAAATGTTCCATCGATTAAATCAGGTAATCTCGGGTAATTTCCAAAATCAAAAACGAATGGTATTGAAAGGAACGGTACAATGTGAAAATGAAGATAAAACTTTTTACGCACTGAATGATTTTGTTGTGGACCGGGGAGCCTCCCATAGACTGTTGACCTGTCTGTTGAAATCAGACGGTCATGTGGTGGCAAAATACCAGGCGGACGGTCTCATTGTATCCACGCCCACCGGTTCCACAGCATATTCTCTTGCGACTGGAGGACCCATTGTAGATCCCACTGTATCATCCATTATTGTATCTCCCATTTGCCCACACTCTCTTACTTTTCGTCCCATTGTGCTATCAGGTAAAAGCAATCTCACCATTGAATTTGCAGAGGATGAAGATCCTGCTGCTTTAGCTGTAGATGGACAGATTACTGAGCAGTTGGATTCCAATTCTAAAATTATTGTGGAAAAAGG
>CAZFKU010000074.1:0-5169 GCA_964518835.1 uncultured bacterium | reverse complement strand
CTTAAAATATGGACTTTCACACATACTCACACATTGGATACATAGTTAGTTTTTTTGTTTCCAATCTCTTTGTGTATAAATTGAGATGAGGTAAATTGAATTATGAAAACAATTATTATTTTTACTGTATTTATCTTTTTTTCCTGCGGAATGAAGAAGGAAATTAGTCATCCAAATTTTAGTGTGATTATGAATGTTGGTACTGGAAAAGTGTCATACGATCTGACATTCGGTTTTTCACCAAAAGCCACTGACGGTTACGACCATGGAACAGACAGATATGCCCCACCACCTCCTCCACCAGTATTTTTTGATGCTGCATTATGGCGGGATGGAGAACGATATTATTCACAGATTTTAAAGGGTGATGCAAAAGATTTAAAAGAACATGTGTGGGATATTGATTTACAGTTCTCACCCGAAAATCTAATTATATTGAAATGGAATCCGGAATCTTTAAAAGGATTGGGCAGTTTTTACCTCCAGGATGCTTTTGACGGGAAACAGATTAATGTAGATATGACGTCGAAGAATACATTTCAAATTACCAATCCTACCCATAAAAAAATAAAATTAAAAGTCACACCGGTTTCCTCCTAGTTTCAGAATTTCCTCCAATCATTTCATTCCGCTCATTATGAATCTTATGGAAACGATTGATGATGCGCTGAACCATTTGTCACAGTCTGATAAACGGTTTAAATCAGTTATTGATCAATTTGGAAAACCCAATTTCGAACCGGAAACCAATTATTTAAAATCCCTGGTCCGATCCATCATTTATCAGCAATTATCAGGAAAATCTGCATCTGCAATTTATAATCGGTTTATTGAGTTATTTAATGAGGGTGACTTTCCCAATGAAAATGATATTTTAAGTCAAACCATTGAAACATACCGTTCTATCGGACTTTCAATTCAGAAATCCACATATATAAAAGAAATTGCAAAGGCTTCGTTAGAAGAAAAAATCCAATTGAATTCATATCCACAGTTATCTGATGATGAAATTCGGAACGAATTAATCCAAGTGAAAGGAATCGGTCCATGGACTATTGACATGTTTCTTATGTTCACTTTAAACCGGATGGATGTGCTGCCTACTAATGATTTAGGGATCCAAAAAGGGTTTATGATTATATTCAAATTGGACGACCTGCCCAATCCGGAATTTATGATTGAAAATTCTGAAAACTGGAAGCCCTATCGCACCATCGCTTGCTGGTATTTATGGAAATTGGTGGATGGACCAATTGAATGGTGAACGTGAAATTATTTTTTGTGTAAATTGTCCCGATGTTTAAATCAGTTATTTTTCTAAGGAACCATTAATGAAAAACTCTTTTCTAATTGTTTTTTTGTGTTTGATTCAATTCAATTTTGTAACCGGACAAAATAAACCGGGAAAAGATAAATATATTTCTGTTGGATTTTTAGATCATAAAACAGGTATGAGTCTCGTTGGATATGCCAGAACTCTGAAGACTATGGAAAATCATGAATTTTTCATTGGAGTCGGCACCTTACTGGCTGCAAATACTATAGCTGCGGGTTGGAAATCTTATTTAAATGATTCACCCATTCATATTTACTCGGTTGTATCCATTCAGGGAGTCGCAGGAATGGGTGGAGAAATTGTCGCTCCATTTGTTTCAATTGGCGGAGAAAAAAGCATCACCGAAAAATTGTATATAAATGCCGGGTTAAATACACTTCTAAGAATATACAATTACCGTTCACCTGAATTAGTCCCTTTTCCAAATGTCAATCTCAATTGGAGGTATTAACAGTTCATTGAATTAAAGGTTACTCTTACGTAATTTTCAGGACTTAAATGAATCAATATTAGGATTGCAATGAAACCGTCAATAAAATTAATCTATAGTCTCACTTTACTAATTATTTTCATCCCTGCCTGCGAGGATAATCAACCACCCGCTCCAACACAAACAGGAGAAGATATTATCCCCGATGAAGAAATAACATTGGCAAATTGTTCGGAAGACATCAACGAAAACGTACCTGCATTTTTTCAGAAATATTTTAAATGTGTGGATGTGGATGTAGACAATAATTGGATTGTTATCAGTACGGACGGTTCTCCTCCACACCAGAGTTGGTATTATCCATCCGGCCATCCAAACTATATCGATTTTGAAAGCCAGGGTGAAGGATATTATCAAAACCCAAATGAAATTCAACCACAGGATATTGTTATGTCCATTCCTGTAAATCCAACACCGAGAGGGATTCAAATTACCGAAACCGGTGTAGATGGTGAAGTAGGTACAGATCCAAACGAATTTGGAATGGGTGCAAGAGGAACCTCGTTGGATGGGGTAGCTCTTTTTAACCCGCTTGCTGCTCCGGGAGATGATATTGAAGATGAAAAATACAGTTTTGATTATTACAACGGTCATCCAGAGATGACAGGAATGTACCATTATCACACTACCACCAAAGGTCCATTGGAAGTGTTGGAACATGAAGGGTTGATTCAAACACCCACACCGGGTTCAGGAGAAATTGAGGTATATGGAATTATGTGTGACGGGACGGTGATTTTAGGATGTACTGAATTGGATAGTTCGTCTCCTATTGCTTCCGAATTGGATGCTCAAAACGGACATGTTCATGATATGGTGGATGAAAATGGTACAACGCATTTTACAAATCGATATCACACTCATATTTGCACAGAGCAATTTACCAATCACAAATTTACTCCTGAGCTTATGTATTATGATAGATGTGAGATGGTAGCAATGGAATTGCAAGAATTGAAAATAGTCGATTAGATACCTCACAATTTCAGTTTATTGAATAATTACCCCAACCCGTTTAATCCTTTAACACATATAGGATTTGGCTTACCGGAAACTTCTGAAGTTCAGGTATTGATTTACGATTTGAATGGAAGACTCATTCGCACCCTGGTGAATACAACCATGGAAGCAGGATACAAACGAATCCTTTGGGATGGTAAAAACAACGCCAGGCAGACTGTAAGCGCAGGAATGTATATATCTGTAATGAGAGCAGGGGATTTTACAGACAGTCGTAAAATGATCATGTTGAAATAGTTAGATTTACTTTATAAAACACTACACCGAAGCCCCGGATTCCCGGGGCTTCTTCATTATTGAGTAAAGGAAAAAAATAATTAAAATTTTCAACAAATAATAATAGGAATGATTACTGTTTGAGTTTAGTTTCCCCGCCTTCAATAAATCAAAAAATGAGATACACAAGGCAGAGAGAGGTAATTTACAATACTGTGGTGGAAACAAATTGTCATCCTACAGCAAAATGGATATTTGATGAATCCAGAAAACAAATTCCGAAGATCAGTCTGGGAACGGTATATCGGAATTTAAACCAGTTAGTAAAAAAGGAAATGATTCATGTAATTCAGGATGGTAATGTGATTCGCTATGACGGAAATATAAAAAGTCATGATCATTTAAGATGTACGGAATGCCACACACTCTATGATGTGGAAGTCCTGCCAAAAAACTTGAAGAAAAAAGTTCAGGAAAATTTCAATTTTGAAGTTCAAAATTCATCCCTGATTTTAGAAGGAATTTGTAAAAATCATAACAACTAAGGAGAAATAAAATATGTTAGTAACTCAACCGGCTCCGGATGTAAAAGCTACAGCCATCATGCCGGATAATTCATTTAAAGACATCAGTTTATCGGATTATAAAGGACAGAAAGTTGTACTGTTCTTTTATCCTTTGGATTTCACATTTGTTTGCCCAACCGAACTCATTGCATTTGACAAAAGACTGGGTGAATTTGAAAAACGAAATGTGCAAGTGATCGGATGTTCTGTTGATTCCAAATGGACGCATCACGCATGGAAAAATACAGATGTAAACAAAGGTGGAATCGGAAATGTAAAATATCCCATCATTGCTGATATTGATAAATCTGTTGCAAGAGCATTTGATGTATTAATGGCAGCTAACCCGGCAACGGTTATAACCGAAGAGGACGAAGTGGAGACAACAGTGGGAGGGTCCATCGCTGTCCGTGGATCATTTTTAATTGATGAAGAAGGAACCGTTCGCCACGCAGTGATTAACGATCTCCCATTGGGAAGAAACATTGATGAAATGCTCCGAATGGTGGACACATTAGCACATCATCAGAAACATGGAGAAGTATGTCCCGCAGGATGGCAGGAAGGACAAGAGGCCATGGCAGAATCACCGGAAGGTGTTTCGTCCTACCTTTCATCTCATTCTGATTCTTTATAACCGAATAATGTTGAGGGGGAGTAAATTCCCCCTCGATAATCAACTTAAAATTTAAACCAAGGAGATACTTATGGACCTCATTCATCCCATTTTTAAATGGTTGCACATTATTGCAGGAATTACCTGGATTGGACTGCTTTACTTTTTCAACTGGATAAACGGTCATGTAGCCGCCACTTTGGATGCGGACTCCAAGAAAAAAGTTGTTCCGGAACTCATGCCGAGAGCTTTGTACTTCTTCCGTTGGGGTGCTGCATGGACGTGGGTAACAGGGTTTGTATTGCTTTATGTAATTTTTTGGAGTGGAAGTTTAGGTATGGGGATGACAGGCGAAGAAGGCAGCATGATGGCAGACGCAGAAGGTACGATAAACAAATGGACTCATATTATGATTGCATTTACATTTTTAGCAGTATTTATTTATGACTTTATCTATTCAAAATTTTCAACACTAAATGTCAGGATCTTAACTATTATCAGTTTTTTACTGATTATCGGGGTTGAATGTCTCATGATCCATTACGGTCAATTTGGTTATCGTGCATTCAATATCCATATAGGAGCAATGTTTGGGACCATGATGGCTTTTAATGTGTGGTTCAGGATCTGGCCTGCTCAACAATCTATCATTACATCGATAAAAAATGGTGAAGCACCGGACGGAGATTTATTGGCATTGGCAGGATTACGGTCCAAACATAATACATACATGTCAGTTCCATTGATTTGGACTATGATAAATGAACATACTGTTGTGTTTTCAGATTATTTTTGGGGTGTAACGGGATTATCCCTTGTAGTCATCGTTGCTTTAGGATGGCACATCGTCTGGCAATTGTATAAAAAATCCGGACAGGTGAAAGGATTTTAACCTGAAAAATATCTAATAAAAAACCCCGCATTT
>CAZFKU010000073.1:0-5239 GCA_964518835.1 uncultured bacterium | reverse complement strand
AAGAGTACAGTGGATGCACTGCGTAATGAGATGGAGAGGACAAAAGTGTCCAAGGATGAGGAAGTGCAGAGGGCGGTCTCCACAGCCAATGATGAGATCAAGCAGTTGAAAGAGACGGTAAACTCATTGCGTGATAATCTGGAGCGTTCCCGTATTGGTGAGGAGGAAAGGATTCAGCAGGCAGTGAGCAAGGTGAATGACGAGAACCGTCAGTTAAAGAGTACAGTGGATGCGTTAAGGGGAGAAATGGAAAGGAACAGATTCACTCTCACAGACCGAGTAGACAAGAAAGGTCTTGAATTTGAAGGACAAATGCTCCAATTAAAGGATACAATAATTATTTTAAGAAAAAAACTGGAAAAAGCCTATGCCTAGTACACTTACAAGGTCTCGGATGCAATCCCTGACAAGAAAAGAAAAATTCAATGAACTTTTACTGCAAATCACAAATGATATGGCAGCCAGCCAAAACCTGGATGAAGCATTGGAAACATTGGTTGAGATTACCACATCAACAATAGGAGGTGAAAGAGGGACCATATTCCTGAACGACGAAAATTCCCAGGAATTATATTCACGGGTTGCACAGGGGAATTTCCGCAGGGAAATCCGGATCATGAATACCAAAGGTGTAGCAGGATGGGTCTTTTCAAATAGCGAAGGTGCTATCATCCTGGATGCCTACAAGGATGACCGATTTGACAAGTCAGTGGATATGAGGACCGGTTACCGGACAAAAAGCATCCTTTGTGCACCGCTTAAAACGGTTAGCGGGGAAATTATTGGTGTATCACAGATATTAAATAAAATAGAAGGGAAATTTTCTGAAGATGATCTGGAAATTCTGGAAGCCATGACCCAACAAGCCGCCATCGCCATTCAAGGAAATATCATTGTAGAACAGATTGAAAAATCCCGAAAACAGGAATTGGAGTTCCTTGATATCGTATCGCAGGTTTCATCTGAATTAAAATTGGGACCCTTGCTGCAACGAATAATCGGAACGGTTACAAAAATGCTGAATGCAGAACGTTCCACTCTTTTTATTAATGATGAAAAAACAAATGAGCTTTACACCGAAGTTGTGGAAGGTGTAGGGAAAAATGTAATTCGTTTTCCAAATCATTTAGGCATCGCAGGAAGTGTATTTATCTCAGGTACCCCACTGAATATTCCTCATGCTTATGCTGATTTGAGATTCAATCCGGGTTTTGATAGAACTACGGGGTATTTCACCCGATCCATTCTTTGTACTCCTGTTATTAATAAAGAAGGAAAGCGGATTGGAGTCTGTCAGGTTCTGAATAAACGTGAAGGACCTTTTACAGATGAGGACCAGAAAAGACTGGAAGCATTTACCTCTCAAATTTCCATGGCGATTGAAAATGCTAAGTTGTTTAATGATGTTCAGAATGAAAAAAATTACAGTCAGGGAATGCTGTCATCCATGTCAAATGGAGTAATAACGATTGATGAAGACGGGAAGATAGTAACCTGTAATTCAGCTGGATTAAACATTTTGAAAATTGCAAAATTGAAGGAGGTAATTGGACAGGAAATCAAAGAGCTTTTCACAGGTACCAATGGATGGCTGGCAGAAAAAATTCTGGTTGAAGAATCTCCGGAAGAGGAAGACGAGGATGATGAAGATGAACCGAAGAAAAAAGGTGAAGAGACTTTTATGGATGTTGAACTTGAATTTGGTGGTGAGACCGTATCAGCAAATATCAGTCTGTTGCCGTTGTTGGGAGTAGAAGATGAATCTCTGGGTTCTTTAATTATGATAGAAGACATCAGCAGTGAAAAGCGGATGAAATCCACCATGTCCCGCTACATGGACCCCGGTTTAGCTGAAAAACTTCTGGATGAATCGGAAGAGGATATCATGGGCGGTAAGGAAAGTGTGGGAACCGTACTATTTTCGGATGTCCGCAGTTTTACTACCCTGACCGAGTCTCTGGGTGCAACCGGAACAGTATCCCTGCTGAATGAATATTTCACCATAATGGTGGATTGTATTACAGGAGAGGGAGGAATGCTGGACAAATTCATCGGTGATGCAATCATGGCTATTTTCGGTACACCGTTTGCGCATGATGATGATCCGGACAGGGGTGTTCGTGCCGCAATCAAGATGATGACAGAACTTTATACATTGAATGAAGCACGGGTAAAAGCAGGGCAAATTCCCATTGACCATGGGATGGGGGTGAATTCAGATATAGTTGTTTCCGGAAACATTGGCTCTCCAAAACGGATGGATTACACCGTGATTGGTGATGGTGTAAATCTCGCTGCAAGGCTGGAAAGTGCATGTAAGCAGTACGGTGTACGGATTATCATCAGCGAATATACCTTTGGTGGTTTGAAAGCCACCTATCGCACAAGAGAAATTGACAAGGTTATTGTAAAAGGAAAAACAAAACCAGTAAGCATTTTTGAAGTGCTGGATTATCATAATAAAGATACATTTCCGAATATGATTGAAGTGCTGGGAAATTTCAATAGTGGTGTGGAATATTATAAAGATGCCCGCTGGGATGATGCTAAGAAATTATTTAAAGAGGGACTGAAAGGAAATCCTGAAGATAAATGCTCTAAAATGTATGTGGAACGCTGTGATTACTTGAAAAAGAATCCCCCGAAAGGTGAGTGGGATGGCGTCTGGGTGATGAAGACAAAATAGGACCAAAAAAAGCAAAGATGGTAAAACCAGCACAAAAAACAAAAGCAGGGAAAACGAAGAAAAAAAGCATCAAGAAAAATGCTAAGTCACATCTTCTACAGGCGATAAAAATAAACCCTGAATTTTTTGATGCTCATTATGAATTAGGCTGCCTCCTTTTAGACGAGGGAGATTTAAAAAGTGCGGAAAAGGAGTTTAAAAAGGTTGTCAAATTAGATGAAAACCATGCGGATGGATATTTTAAACTGGCATTAATTGCAGCGGAATTCAAGAAGAATAAAACAGCCAGAAACCATTTTGAAAAAGCGGTTACCATCAAATTTGATGATTCAGAAATTCAATTCAAGTATGGACTTTTCCTGAAAAAGATTAAAAAAATTGAAGAAGCAACGGAACATTTTGGAAAAGCGATTGAAGCAAACCAGAATTTTGCAGAAGCTTATTTTGAATTGGCAATGTTACTGAAGGATCCTGAAGAATATGACCGTGCGAAAAAGAGTTACGAGACAGCAATTGATATAAATCCGGACTATGTGGAAGCTCTGTATTATTTAGGTAAATTGATCATGAACGGGATGCTAAAAGATAATGACGGGACATTATTGTTTAAACCGGAGACGGATTATGCCATCCAGTGTTTTGAAAAAGTATTGAAAATCGAACCAAAACACGCAAAATCAAGTTTACGACTCGGGATGATCTATGAAAAACAAGGAGATTTTCTAAAAGCAGAAAAGTATCTCAAAATGGCTGTTAAAATAAACCCACGATTTTCAAAAGCCCTGTATCATTTAGGATTGGTATCAAAAGAGTTGAAACAGGAAAAAGATGGAATTAAATATCTGGAACGATCCCTGAAGCATTTTTCAAAAAGTTACTTGACTCACTTTAATTTAGGATTGCTTTTAAAAGAAAGCGATGAAATTGACAAGGGAATTTCCCATTTGAAAAAAGCAGTCAAATTCAATCCGGAATTTGATGATGCATATTATTATTTAGCACGATTTTTGGAGGAAAAAGAAGATTTTGAATCTGCCAAAGAGCATTACCTGAAAGCATTAGCGAGGAATCATAAGCATCGGGATGCTTCCTTTCATCTCGGATTGCTGATGAAAAATCTTAATGTGATGGAAGAAGCAAAAGCTTACATGGAAAAAACCATCGAAACCGATCAAAATTTTACGGAAGCCTATTACTATCTGGGTATGATTTTAAATGATCCGGGAGATTATTCCGATGCCAGAAAATGCTATCTTACTGCTATTGATATTGATCCTAAATATTTAATGGCGCATTACCATCTTGCCAATTTGCTCAGTTCAGGAAAGAGGCTGAAAAAAGACGGAACATTGGTGATCAAGAAAGAATTGGATCGTGCAAAAAAACATTACATAGAAGCTTTGAGACTGGACCCCAAATTTCCAAAAATACATTACCATATGGCATTACTTTTGGAAGAGGAAGGAAACCTTGTGGATGCAGAAAATCATCTGTTAAAAGCCATTGAATTAAATCCTGGTTATGCCAAAGCTCACTACCGCCTGGCATTGCTATTAAGGAATAAAAACTGAATGAATAAGGTTTTACATCATTTACACCGGGCAATTGAATGCAACCCTGAATTTTCTGATGCTCATGTCATTCTTGCTCGGGAATACAAAAAGAAAGATGACTTTTTGCACTATGTAAAATATTTAGGCAAAGCGATTCGCATTGATAAAAAACTGATTGGCAATTCAACTAAACAACAGAAGTATTACGCAAATCAAAACCTGTTCGGATTGGTTAGAAAAATGTTTTTCATCGAAATAGAACAGAAGAGACATTTATCCAACCTGCTGATTGAAATGGGAACGCATCATTTTGACAAAAAAGAATTTAAGAGAGCAAATCGCTTATTTTCTGAGGCAGGATCGGTAGATCCCCTGAATGCACATGTGGATTTTCACCTGGGTTTGCTTTATCTTAAGAACCGTAAACACACAAAGTCATATGAATGTTTTACTCAATGTATAGAAAAAGAAATTCATCATACAGGAGCCAATATTGAGTTGGGGAAATACTACCAGAAAAAAAAAGATTATAACTTGGCAGAAGTTCATTTCTTCTGTGCGTTGGAAACCAATCCCAACGATGCTTCGATTCACATACTCATTTGCAAATTGTATTTAAAAATGAAAAAAATAGAATCAGCCAACCATCATTATAGGACAGCAGTATCTCTTGATGATTCATCTAAAGATCAAATTCTAACAGCAAAATTTAATAATTAACCTAATTACTCCATTTTAGTCAAAGAGTAAAAAATGGAGAAAATCATGAAAAAATTACACTTATTAATTCCGATCCTTCTTTCAACTATACTAGTGCTGAACGGATGTGCCTCTTCCCAGCCCGATCATATAACTTATGAGAAGCGTTACAAACACCGTATTGTCAAAGTAATTCCTGAAACCAGAGGAAAAACCGTTCATGTTCATGTGCACCATCACGGGAAGTTGACCAAAAAGGAGAAACGGTGGCTGAAAAAGATGTACACTAAAAAACACAAAA
>CAZFKU010000072.1:0-5366 GCA_964518835.1 uncultured bacterium | reverse complement strand
AAATAATGGTCTGTCTCACTTCACTATCCACACGATAGACAAATGTAGGGTCTTCCTCGTGAAGAGCCGCCAATCCCATGGCAAGTTTTTCCTCATCACCTTTGGCATGCAATTCAACTGCAGAATGGATATTGGGGTTTGGATACTGGGTTTTTGGAAGAGATACTTTTTTAGATGCACTGCATAATGTATCGGAAGAATGGGTATTTTTCAATTTCACAACAGCTCCCATATCTCCTGCATTCAACTGCTGGACACTGGTTCGGTCCTTTCCGTTTATCACCGATAATTGTCCAATACGTTCATTATTTTCCTTGGATGTGTTGTACAGGTCTGAACCGGCGGTTACTTTTCCGGAATACACTCTAAAAAAGGATAAGTCCCCCACATGAGCCTCACTGATGGTTTTAAAAACCTGTGCTACCGTTTCAGAATCGTTTATGGAGACCTCTGCTTCATTCCCTTGACTGTCCAACACAGAAACAGCTCCCCTGTCCGTGGGAGATGATCCATATTTTGATATGAAATCCATAATTCGGGGGATACCTACATTCGTTTGAGCTGAAGCACAGAAAAGGGGAATGAGAGTTTGATTTTGAACTGCTGCATGAAACCCTCCCCGCATTTCTTCTTCTGATAATCCCCCTTTTTCAAAAAATGTTTCCAGCAGCGAATCATCCGATTCTGCCACATACTCAATTAATTCTTCGTGAAGTTCTGATGCTTTTGTTTCCCATTCCCCCTCTGCCGGAGCTTCTGAATATTTTCCCGAACCATTTGTCTGATAGGTGATAATTTCTTTTCTGAGGACATCAAGTACCTGATTAAACCCGGGACCGGAGTTTATTGGTAATTGCATGGGAAATACATTTTTCCCAAATCGTTCCTTTGCAGTGATTAATATCTCATCAAATTTTGTATGCTCCCTGTCCAATCCGTTTATTACCAGCAATTTTGGGATACCAAATTTGGTGGCATGTTCCCAAACCTGTTCAGTACCTACTTCTATTCCTGCAACGGCATGAACCACCACTAATGCCATGTCTGCAACAGATATGGCACCCAATGCTTCCCCGATAAAATCCAGATATCCCGGGGCATCAATAAAATTGAATTTTTTGTTGTCCCATTCAACGTAAAGCGGGGTGGCATGAATGGAAATCTGTCTGTCTTTTTCCCCGGGGTGATAATCTGAAACCGTATTACCCATTTCTACAGAACCGATCCTGTTTATGACGCCGCCATTGGCTAAAATGGCTTCTGATAGAATTGTTTTCCCGCATCCTCCATGCCCAACAATGGCAAAATTCCTGATGTCTGCTGCTTGGTAATCTTTCACAATAAATTTCCTCTTTAATTAAAAATTAGATTAAAAAAACGGGCAGGATTCTATCCTAATATTCCGGTCAAAATCAAGAATTTTCCATTTACTTCATTTCCGGGATAATGACAACATGTTCATTGATAAATTCCCTTAATACCGGTACAACAAAAATCCCCTTCAGATTCATCATTGCAAATTCCTGAGCCAAAACCCTAAGCCTTTGTTCAATGGGTTTCAATTTGTTTACCACAATGACTTTATCCTTCCTGAGAATACATCCTCCACCGCTGAAATCACCCTTTCCCTGAATAATTTTCAAACCCAGTTTTTCCGCTAAGGATTCAAAATGTTCCATGAGTTGATTCGGTTTCATTTACAATAATTCTTCATGGTTTGAATCTGTCATTTTATTCACAAGAGATTTTACATCTTCAACCTTTTCCTTGTGAACGACCAATGTTGCATCGTCTGTGCGAATGACAACTACATTTTCAAGTCCTACCACTGCTGTAAAATGATCTTCAGAATGAATGAAATTTTCTTTTCCGTTGAAAACCATACCCTTTCCACGCACCACATTTCCCCCCTTATTTTTAGGCAGGATATCGCACAGAGCATTCCAGGAACCTAAGTCATTCCATTCAAAATCTGCTTTGATGACATAAGCATCAGAAGCCACTTTTTCCATAAGCCCATAATCTATGGATTCAGGAGTGATGGTTTCCCACAGATTTCCGATATCATTCTCCTTTTTTAACTGGGTTCTGATTCTATCTAATTGCTTAAACAGGTCAGGGAGATGAACTTTCATCAAGTCCAAAAGTACATTTATTTTCCAGATAAAAATACCGGAATTCCATAAAAAGTCACCACTCTTGAGAAACCGTTTCGCTAAATTAAGGTGAGGTTTTTCTGCAAAGGCTTTTAAATGGTGTGCGTCGTTTTGTCCCGCAACTTTATCTTTAGTGTGCTGTATGTATCCATACGCTGTTGATGGATGAGTGGGCTTGACTCCGATTGTTGCGATGGAATGATTTTTTTGTGCCAACTGATTGGCTGTTTTCAACGCTTTTACAAATTTCCGGTGACCTACGATAAGATGGTCAGCAGGAAACACTCCCATAACCGCATCTTTTTTCAATAATTCCAAATGCAAGGCAGAAAGGCCAATACAAGGCGCAGTATTTTTCCCGCTGGGTTCAATTATGATATTTTTGCGGGGAACTCCTACAATAGAATCATTAATTTTATTTGCCAGATCGGAGCGGGTCACAATAAATATATCATCAACAAATTTGATTTTGCGTAGGCGGTCTATCGTCATTTGGAGCATGGAATTTCCACCTACTATATTCAACAATTGTTTCGGACTGTCATGTCGGCTCAACGGCCAAAACCGTGTTCCGCTTCCGCCTGCCAGAATAACACAATACATTTTCTATTCCAACCCTAATTCAATATCTTTAATTTCGTAATCCCAGTTTGCCCGGATATCAATTGTGTCCGGATAAAAATAAAACCATTCTGCCTGTTTAAAAGGTAAAACCTCTCCGTAACTGTAATTTTGACTGCCATCCGCATCCTGAAAAAATAATATTGTGTATTTACCTGAGGGCAATGTGTTTATTTCAAATGTTGAACCAGAATTTACAACTGTTGGATACCTGTCTGCTGAATTTTCAATGGATATTGCTTCAACAGCTAAATGCTGAAGTTGTTGAGTGGCTATTTTCCCAGTAAGGCGACCATAACCCAAACGATCTCTTGTGTTAATTTTAATTGAATGGAGGGAGTCTTCCAATGTGACATATCGCAGAGTGTCCAGTGATTCCAGTGTGAGTGAATAACTTAAATTTTCTTCCCAGCCCATCTTTGGTAAAATATTTATCTGCATCGGAGATTTCCACATCAAATTTACTGTTACAGTATCAGTATCATTTTTTGTTAATGCAAAGGTAAAAGAAGGATGATAATTTTCAACCGGTCTTGAAAATATGATCTCCACCGGAGGACCGCCATCCTTATCCGGTTTGATTTTTATGGACTTTCCGGGATTCTTAATTATAAGAAAAGATGTATCTGGATTTGAGGGAACTTTTGCTTTTATCCGCACAGAGTCCAAAATGACCTCGTTTTCAATTTTTGTCAATTGTGATTTAATTTCTGTTTTTACATTTCGGATGAGTGAATCAACTAAAAATATCAAATTCTTGTTATTTTCCGGATCCACAAATATTTCAGGAATATACAGAAGAGTATCCTCTTGAATAATTTGCACAAGATTTTCCAATGGAAGTTCTTTTACCGAGCCGTTAAAATATAATCGTCCCCATTGATGATCAACAAATTCAGTCCGGGTGATTTTCAACGGCGGTTCAAGTGTTTTCATCCTCATATTAACATTAGCAATAGTATCTTTGTCTATGAGAAATAAAGCCTCCGTTTTCGGCAGCCCTAATCGAAAAACAGCAGGTCCCATGGGCTTTCCTGCGCTTTCTTTTCCCACTCCCAAAATACAATATCTTCCTGCTGACAAATACTGAAAAGAAAATTTGCCGTCATCCCCAGAATCTGTTATGTATATGGGTGTGGAGAAATAAACCGAGTCCCTGTTAATATTTTCATGCCATTCCCAAAGATGAACTGACACATTTTCCCCATCGTAAAGTTTTCCCGAAATTTCACCGGAGTCAATAACATTTCCAGTGCTGAATGCAATCTGACTTCCTTTTTCAAGTGATACGCCATGCTCATCCTTCAGGTCTCTGCTCATTGACAGTATATATGTTCGGTTTGGCTCAAGTTCTCCCGGTATGTCAATCAGGATCACATTCCCCTGTAATTCAACTTTCCATTCTTCCTTTAATTTCGGTGAAATGGAAAAAGCTTTTTCAAGTCCGGTTTCGCTCATATATTCGGAAAAAAAGAGACGGATTGATCCTCCTTTCCATTCTGTAGTTCCCTGCGGCGGATCACTCCCTATTAATTCCGGTGGAGTTGTATCTTTCGGCCCTCCGGACGGAGCTTTTACAGCAGCACAGGAATACAGAAAAAGAACACAAAGTATAAAATTAAAATAAAAAAGTATTGATGCCCATTTACTGATCATAATTGAATTTTTAACTATCAAGTATTTTTCTTATTTAAGGAGCCAAATTTACAGGAATTTCTCTAAAAAAAGTGATGGACTTCAATGAAACGAAACACGTTATGCACCAAACATATACTCCGGTACTTTTCGCATGAATAAGTGCATTCCCAAATCTGGGATCCCTTTCCCACATGGGACGAAATACTTCTCCATCTTTTCTCTGGCATACAAACATAATGCCTGCTTCTTGACCTTGTTCCACTAAGTCTGCCAAAGCAAAGGCATGGCGTGCCCCTCTTTCAGTCACTGCATCGGGAAATTGTGCAATTCCATTTTCAACATAGGTAACAGATTTTACCTCAAGATAAAATGGATTGCCCTGTGGAGTTTCCAAAAGAAAATCAAATCTGTGTTTGCCCACAGTCACTTCCTGCTTCAACAATTTGTAATTTCGTAACATAGGTAAAATCCTCTGCTCAAGGGATTCTTTTACAAATTGGTTCGGCAGGGCAGATACTAATGAAATAAATTGTCCCTTATGATAAACCATGACTGTCGTGTATCGTGTTTTTCTAGATTTATCCTTCCGAACAGGTCGTAAATACAATTCCGCCCCCGGAAACAACAATTCTTTCAGTCTTCCCGGATCAGGCAAATGGCTATTAACCAATTTCCCATCTACTTCCACTACGGTTAAAAATCGGTTCGGGCGGGAGTGGAATCGCCCTTTGATAAGAGGTCCTTCAATCTGCACAGATAAATCTATTTGGTATCATAAATATAAGCCAATCTTGCTGGAATTTTGATATGTATTTAAAAATAAATTATTAGAAAAACTCAATCATTCTTTTTAGATTAACTGATACAATAATTCTTCGTAATTCCTAACTGGGAGGTTTATATGAAAACTTTGTTAAAATCATTTATTCTCATTCTGGCATTTTTGTCATC
>CAZFKU010000071.1:0-5459 GCA_964518835.1 uncultured bacterium | reverse complement strand
TATCTTCCAAATTCTTAGCAGAAGGACCTCTGTACAACGGCTCCTGGATGATCTCTGGAAGACGAACCTATTTTGATCAGTTTGTGTCTCTTTATTACAAAATAATAGATGAGCAGGAACCCTTTAATTATTATTTTTGGGATACACATATAAAATTAAAAACGTCTCCCAACCAATTTAATCAAATCATTTACAGTCAATTTTCCGGGAAAGATGATTTGTATTTATCCATTGGAGGAGGAGATTTTCCCGGAATTGAATTTTCATGGGATTGGGGAAATTCAACGAAAAGTTTAATCTGGAAATACATACCGAATTCAAATTATTTCATTGAAAATACCGTGTCTAGAACCGACTATAGTTTCAATGTTGACTTTGCGATTGATTTTAATCCTGACAGTACTGACACCAATTCTGAAGATGAATCAGTAGATAATGCAGATCTATCCTTGGATATTGATAATATTGTTCGAGATGTGGCATTTGACCAAAACATTAATTATTTTTTTTCAGATGCGTTTAATATTAAAACCGGGTGGCAGCAAAAAATACTTTTTTTAAATTATAACGAAAAATTTGCAGGAACAAACAGGGCCACTCTGGATTCTGAACCGTCAATCACCAGTATTTATGCAAACAGCATTTGGCGTCCCATTCCTAAACTTCATATAAATACAGGATTTCGATTATCAAAATTCAGCCAATTTGATGATGTGTTGATAAATCCACGAATTGGAGTAAAATATCATCCCATTTCCGATTTAGCATTGAAAGCAAGTTGGGGGAAATATTCCCAGTTTTTATATACCATTAATCAGGAGGATGAGTTGTTAAGAATAGTGGACTTTTGGCAACCAATTCCTGACGGAGAAAAACCGCAACATTCAGAACATTTTATCCTCGGTAGTGAATATTGGATATCGGAAGGAAACAGTATTTCAATTGAAACTTATTTAAAGCAATATGGAAATATTTATGATCTGAATCCGAAAGTGGACGGGAGTGATATTGAAGGAACTATAGCATTATCCGGAGTAGGAAAATCTTATGGATTGGAAATACTTTATAGATTGAGTGTTGGCAACCTGTCAGGATGGGTCAGTTATGCATTTTCGAATATAGAAAGAGAGGTTGACCTTAACTCTGACGGCATTATCTGGGAAGAAAAAGAAATATATCCTGCGAAGTATGACAAACCTCACTCATTTAATTCAGTCCTCAATTATCAACTATCTGAAAATCACGAAATTGGATTGAGCTGTGTTTTTTCCAGCGGACAAACTTATACACCGGTTGTGGGAAAAGTTCATCAGGCAGGAAGTCAAAGCTATGGAAGTCTGGAAAATCCATATCAATATTTTGGAAATATTTATGGCGGAAGAAACAGTGGTAGATATCCCGATTATTTCAGGATTGATCTTAGTTACGCAAGAAAATCACATTTTTGGGGATTGACAGGTAAATGGAAGATCCAGATCATAAATCTTACGAATCATTACAATGTATTATTATACAATTGGAATCATAATGCTTCACCTTCAAAAGTATCTGCTTTCAGTATGTTTCCCGCATTGCTCACAATTGGCTGGGAGTTTAATATTTAGATGAATTATAAAATCTTTTATCTTCTTGGAGCTGGGTTCTTTCTGCTGAATTGCCAAAAAGAATTAGACATCCGTGATTTTTCTGATGATTTTTCATTTTATCAATCTGAACTCAGAATCGAGGCACTCATGCTACCTTCTCAAAATACCGCAATCATCAGGATTGACCGTTCCGTACCGCTGGATGAAGCAGATCTGTTTAATTGTGAAGATGATGATTTGGACTGGAATTACTATTTTTGCAATGCAGACTCCTTATCCTATGAATCAAAAGGAGAATGCCTTGAAGCATGTGGGGATGAATCCGATTGCATTTTGCATTTATTTTCATGCGTAGCGGATGAAGAGGATTGTGATGAGTGTAATTCTGATTCTGATGATTTGGTAACTTATTTAACCAAATCCGACTGCTTAAATGAATGTGGTGGACAATGTGTAACAGACGACGTGGGTGAGGATGGAAAACAAGCGAAAGATGCAAATAACGATGGTGACTATAATGATAGTGGTTTTCTTGGTGATATTCCTCCTGATACCGGTGAAGGAGATGGAACGCCTGATTGTAATGAACCGAATGTAGATGAATACGATGAAATTTTACCTAATATTCATTTGGATAGTCTGTGTACTGTAAAAATTTTCCATGAAACCGGAACGTGTGATTTTATTTTTAATGAAGATGCAGGAATAATTTTTGAGGGTGCGGAAGAACACGGGGTTTTAATAGAAGATGTAAATATCGTTTCCTACGGTGGATGGATTCCTGACTCAAATAATTGTGATATTGATTTCAATCACTTTGATACTGAATATCAATTTTCCTGTGAATGTTCTGAGGAATCCGGATATGGATACTATGGAGAAATAACCGCCAGGGATACTATCCACCGTCCGGTGATATTTTATTCCGAATCTGAAGAAGAAGAAGTCAAATTATGTGCGGAGGCTCCCCATGTTTATAGCTGTTTGGAATCCTATCACAATAGTGATACTCTGTATTTTGAAGAATACGATCCCTCTGCAAAAATAAATTATGCTTCTTTATTTGAATCCATTAAATATCAAACGGTTCAATATATCTACGATGAACCGCAGGACCGATATATTTATTTTCATGGTCATCCGGAAGGAGGAACCGACAGCGGAGGAAATTTTATTAACAACAAGATTTGTCTAATGTTTGAACCTGTCATTGCGGAAAACTACGATGATGCTTATAAATTCAAATACGATATTTTTACCTTCTCTCCAGGATACGATCATTATTATTTTTTCAGCCTATTAGACCTTTCAGACCCGGAACGAACCAATTTGAGGGACCAAAATGGCAATCCTGTAATGGGTGCATTTGGCGCTATGACCTCCAGAACCAAATATTTTGAAATTATCCAATCCGGACATTAATTAAAACCCCGAATAAAATATTCGGGGTTTCAGGGTTGTTTAAATGTACTGTACTCTATCCGATGTGACTCGGATAGATACATCACAACAATTTAGAGAGGTTTTACTTTAGTCGCCGCTGGACCTTTTTCTCCTTCAGTAACATCAAATTCAACATTTTGATTTTCCTTAAGAGTTTTATATCCATCCATTTGAATATCATTCATGTGTACGAATAAATCTTTCCCTCCTCCCTCAGGGGTTATAAAACCATATCCTTTGGAATTATTGAACCATTTAACCGTTCCTGTACTTCTATCACTCATTTCGTTTTCCTTTGTAAATAATTATTGCCACAATTTATACCTAAACCAATATGTATAAAAAAGATAATTTATTTTGTTTTTATAGCTGTAATATGAAATCTCAATGGAAATGAAAAATAAATAAGGATAGGTTTATTCTTCATCCCAGATTGCTCCTAATATTCTGTCTTCCAATTCAAAGGTAAATCCTCTGATGGAAACCAAATCTCTCCTCTCAATTCGGTATTTTTCCCCGATCGTTAATAATTCTTTCTCAATTTCATCGGGATTCTTATATGATTGTAACTTTTGCAATGACTTTTTAAATTTATTTTTATCCGTTGATTTAATATTGCCCTTATTCGATTTTATCTCCTTGGTATTTTCAAAGAATTCTAAAAATTTACTTTCATATTTTCCCTTCCATTTTTTTACACCTGCCATAGGAGCAAGGGTTCCGCTGTCATTTAAAACCGTGATTAACTCATTCACACAATATATGAACGAATAATCAATTAAAAAATTCATCGAATGTTTTCTTTGGTATTTTGAAAAACTGTCCTTATCCCAGTTTTCTTGCCCTAAAATGAACACGATTTTCCGCATGATGGACCTTAATTGTTCCAGCATCCTGTAAATATCTTTAGTGATTATTAATTTCGATATGTGTTTTTCAAATTCTTTATTGTTGAATTGTGCAGCCATTTCTATCCTTTATTATTCTGTATAGTAAAATAAGTGTGAAAAAAATATATTACATTGGGAATGATAAAACCAATCTTTAAATCTAACGAATTAAGGGAAATTATTCTTATCAGTACAATTAATAAAATCGTAATGAGAATAAACAATTTCAATCAAGTTATTAAAATATATTTGTGTATTATTTAGTGTAACATCTAAGAAATTAATATAGATCTTATTTCAATGCCTGTTAAAAAAATCATAAATAAGGGCAAGGTTCCCGTTCATATTTTTACGGAACAGATCGAAAAGAAAGCCAGGAAGCAATTGGAGAATGTTTCCCGACTGCCTTTCATTCATCACCATGTAGCGGCAATGCCGGATGTACATTGGGGATTGGGAGCAACAATCGGGTCTGTTATCCCTTGTGTAAAGGCAATAATACCGGCAGCGGTGGGAGTGGACATCGGCTGTGGTATGATGGCCTGCAGGTTGAATCTGACCGCTAACGATCTGCCGGATAATTTATCGGATATCCGCTCCCGAATCGAGAAAGCCGTTCCCCACGGAAGAACTGACAACGGTGGCAGAAACGACAGAGGAGCCTGGCGGAACCCGTCTGGTGAAATTCTGGCATTTTGGAAAAAGAATGATATAAGTAAAAAACTTCCAACTGTGAAAGTTCGTCATCCGAAATTGTTTGGCGGACGTGTCAATACGTACAATCACCTGGGGACATTGGGAACAGGAAATCATTTTATTGAAATCTGCCTGGATGAAAAAAATGATGTATGGGTTATGCTCCATTCCGGTTCCCGGGGAATTGGAAACCGTATCGGTACTTATTTTATCGGCTTGGCAAAAAAGGAAGCCCAACGATGGAACGTTCATTTACCAGACAAAGATTTAGCATATATTTCGGAAGGATCAGAGTATTTCTATGATTATGTGAAGGCAGTAAAATGGGCACAGGATTTTGCCAAAGCCAACAGGCAATTCATGATGAGGGCAATAATAAATACAGTTTCGGAATCCTTTAATGACCACGTTTATGCAATTGAAAAAGCAATCAACTGCCATCACAACTATGTTAAGGTTGAAAGACATTTCGGTGAGAAAGTGTGGCTCACCCGGAAAGGCGCTATCAAAGCGGGATTGGGAGATTTAGGAATCATTCCGGGAAGTATGGGAACCAAGAGTTATATCGTTAAAGGAAAGGGAAATAAGAATTCGTTCCATTCCTGTTCCCATGGCGCCGGCAGAACCATGAGCAGGACTGCAGCAAAAAAAATGTTTACTGTCGTCGATATGGAGAAGCAAACATCTGGAGTGGAATGCAGGAAAGATAAGAATGTGATTGACGAAATCCCCGGCGCTTATAAAAATATTGACGAGGTCATGGAAAATCAAAAGGATTTAGTTGAAATTATCCATACGTTGAAGCAGGTGGTATGTGTGAAGGGGTAACCAAATACTGTAAATT
>CAZFKU010000070.1:2009-5881 GCA_964518835.1 uncultured bacterium | reverse complement strand
CCAGTTCCATCAAGAATTACATCCAGAATGCCTACAACAATTTCAGTCCACCCCCTGAGTATGTTGCTTTGGTGGGAGATGTAGGAGGTTCGTACAATGTTCCTACATTTTACGAAAGTTGGGGACATGATTATTGGGGCGATGCCTGCGAAGGAGATCAACCTTTCAGCCAATTAGATGGAAATGATTTGTTTCCCGAAGTTCTGGTGGGAAGGATTTCGGTGAGGTCATCATCAAATATTTCCAATGTTGTGAATAAAATCATTCATTACGAAAAAGCTACATATATGGGAGATTTAAATGATTTTTATGAAAGGGCTGCTATTATTGGCGATCCCGGTGATTCAGGAATTTCTACAGTGATCAGCGCATATTATGTGGAAAATATAATGGAAGCTTTCGGAATGGAAGATGTTCGATTGAAAACTTCCGGGAGCAGTTGGACATCCTGGATGGAGAATAGGTTAGAAGAGGGAGTAGTCTTTTTCCAGTATCGCGGATTTTACGGTGTGAGCGGATTTGACAATGGAGATGTGAACGATGCCAATAATGGACATAAACTTCCGTTTGCAACCATCCTGACCTGCGGGACAGGTTCATTTGCTGAAGAGACCACCTGTCTATCCGAGCAATTTTTAAAAGCCGGGTCAACATCCAATCCAAAAGGCGCTGTTGCTGCAGTGTGTACAGCAACAGGGAATACACACACCATGTTTAATAACATCATCGCTATGGGAATGTATGACGGACTTTTTCCCAGAAAAGTCGGCACAGCAGGTGCGGCACTATCAAGCGGAAAATTGACCTTGTACAATGCTTATCCCAATAATCCATATAACTGGGTGAATGCTTTTTGCCAGTGGAACAGTCTTATGGGCGATCCTTCCACCCATCTCTGGACAGATACTCCCCAGATTCTGGATGTTAATTATGAAGAAGATATTCCTTTCGGAACCAACTTCCTTGAGGTTGAAGTTTTAAACGAATCCGGTGAACCGGTGGATAGGGCAATGGTGACATTGTTAAAGGGAAATGACGAAATATTTGTAAATGAATTCACCAATGAAAACGGAAAAGCAATCATCCAACTTGACTATCAGTACGGAGGCGGTCTCTCCGTCACTGTGACGAAACAAAATTGCAAACCTTTTATCGGAAATGCTACTATTATAACTGATGGTAAATTGGTAAATCTGGATAATCTTGAAACAATTGACATCAATGATAATGGTGGAGATGGGATTTGGAATCCCGGTGAAACGGTGGAAATTTTTATCCCTCTTTATAATTTTGGTCTCGAAGCAGTATCAGGAGTAACAGCGGAAATATCTACATCCTATGAGTATATGAACATTCTTGACGGATCATCTGATTATGGGTATCTGGGTGCAGGTCAAAGTGAGTACGGAGAAGCCTTTTCAGTGAACCTGTCTCCTTCTGCCATGGAGCGGGAAGAAATACAATTAAATCTTATAATTTCTGATGATACCGGTGAAGAATGGAACTCCATTTTGGACATGAACTTTATAGGGACTCATTTGAGTGTAACGGGTTTCACTGTTTCCGGATCAAGTGCTTTGCAGCCGGGAGAAATTTCTGACATACAATTAACCCTATCAAACAGCGGTTCTCAAATAACGGAAATGTTAATCGGTACCTTATCTTCTGTTACTCCTGCAATTCAGGTTTTGGAACCCCAATGTAGTTGGAATCCCATCAACTCGGGAATGTCTGCATCCAATCAGGATTGGTTCAGTGTAAAACCATTGGCGGAATTACTGCCCGGAACCATCTTAAACATGAAACTGACACTTGAATCAGAAAACGGGTTCAACCGCACAATTTATTTTTTGATGGAAGTCGGTGAGATTTCCGTTTCGGACCCCTTGGGACCGGACAGTTACGGTTATTACATTTATGATTCCGGGGATTCGGGTTATGAAATGGCTCCAGATTACAATTGGATAGAAATTTCCTCAACCGGTGAAAATCTCGATATTTATGATGTAGGCGCAGGCAGAGGAATCTGCTCTGAAAACAGTAATGTGGTCTGTCACAGCGACAACGATTGTGATCCATGGGGAAGCCCATATTACGGATATTGCGAATTTGAGGAGACGACCAAGGAAGTGGATCTGCCATTTTCATTCCGTTTTTACGGTGAGGATTATTCAACGATCAGTGTGTCTTCAAACGGCTGGATTGCATTTGGGAATTCGGAAATGGAGTCGTTCAGGAATTATCCCATTCCCGGTGCAGGAGGACCTTCACCGATGTTAGCGGTTTTCTGGGATGATTTTAAAACATCCAATGGCGGGGATGTTTATACGTATTCCCCTCCCGGAAACAATTTCTTTATTGTAGAATGGTCCAATGTGAGAACGGAAAATTATAATTCTCTAAACAGTTTCCAGGCGATTCTGTACAATCAGACCGCTCCTCCCTATGATGACAACGAGATCAAACTGCAGTACAAGACCTTCAACAACACATCATCTGGAAGCTTTGCAGGATACACACCGGTACATGGTGGATATTGTACCATCGGGATTGAAAACCACACCTCGGAAATTGGTCTTGAATATTCCTTTTATGATGAATATCCTACTGCTGCAATGGAATTGGATGACCATGACGCTCTTTTCATAACCACCCATCCCGGTGTTGATTTTTCCGAAATAACATTACCCGTTTCTTTAATGGAAGATTGGAATTTAGTTGGACTTCCTGTTATGATAGAGAATGCTGAATTTTCATTTCTATTCCCCGATGCCATTGACAACACCCTTTACTCTTTCGATGGCTCCTATGTGAGCGAAAATTTGCTGAACCCCGGGATCGGATATTGGTTGAGGTTTGGAAATTCCGGTTCAGTCAATATAACGGGAGGAAATATTTTAGACCTTGTTGTGGATTTAAACCAAGGCTGGAATTTGGTCAGCGGAATATCCCAGCCGGTTTATTTGAATGATATTTCAGATCCTGACGGATTGATCATTCCCGGGACACTCTATGGTTATGGAGAGATCGGATACCAGGAGTCATGGATACTGGAACCGGGGAAGGGATACTGGCTCCGTTCCTATGATGAAGGAACGATTTATATTTCCGGCGGATTGTCAGGCAGAGTGGATGAATCCTCCGGGCAAATGCGGGAATCCTCATGGATAAGCATGAACGAAAGGAAATTGTTCATAGATAATTCTGTATCATCAACCGATGAAATTAATTTCAGCCTTCCCCCTAAACCACCGATTGGTGGGAAAGACATTCGTTTTTCGGGAGATACAAAACTTTGCACTTCAAACGAATGTGTGATTGAGGTGATGAATGACGGAAAACCAATTACGTTTGAATGTGATATTTATGATGGTGAAAGTTGGGAAATAGTTGATGAAGTCGGGAATGTGTTTGAGTGTGAAGGTATTCAGGTGCTGGAGATTCAAGACGATTCAGAATCTTTTGTGCTTAGAAAATCCACTTCTCCCCAAACTCCTACAGAATTCTCTCTTTTTCCCGCATATCCAAATCCATTTAATCCGGTAACGACCATTCAATTTACTGTTCCTGAATTAGCACCTGTGAAAATGGTTATTTACAATATTCAAGGACAATGGGTTGCAACTATAGTGGATGGTCAGCTTTCCCCCGGAAGGCACACGGTTCAATGGAATGCATCAGAATTTTCAAGCGGGGTTTATTTCCTGCATATGAAATCAGACAAATTTTCCAAAATTGAAAAATTGATGCTGATAAAATAATTTAGATTATTTTGGAATAAACCAAATTCCAGAATTGTCCAATGAGCGAAGAAAGAAAATTCTTCTGCTTTTTGACATTGAGTTGATTGTAATAAAACCATTGAAATGGTT
>CAZFKU010000070.1:0-1909 GCA_964518835.1 uncultured bacterium | reverse complement strand
TGAGTTTTCGTTAAATAACTCAAATTGTTCGCCTTTTCCCAACAAAACTTTTAGGTGAGTTGGTAATCGTTGTTGTAAAATATGGCGTGGAAAAAGAATGTTGAAATCAGGTGGAGCAATTAGAATTAGTCCAAGCTGCAGCAGACGGCGACCAGAATTCCTTTAGAGAATTAGTTAAAATTCTGGAACCGGCGGTGGCATCTACGGTTATCGGAATGCTGGGAAACTGTCAGGAAGCGGCGGATGTCGGTCAGGAAACATTTATTCGCTTTTATAAAGCGTTAAAGAAATTCCGGGGAGATTCAGACGTGAAAACATACGTCACCCGAATTGCGATCAATCTCTCATTAAATGAGATCAAAAGACAAAAAAGGCGAAGAGTTTTATTTGCGTTTGACAGTAAAATGTCAGACAAAGGAAGTGAAGATGTTAATTTTAAAAAACAGGAAATTATGGAAACCGTGCAGCATGCGCTGACACATTTAAAACCGAAATTCAGGTCGGTGGTTGTACTCCGATTGATTGATGGATATTCTGTAAGAGAAACGGGAGAGATACTCGGTATTCCGGAAGGAACCGTGTTATCACGATTTGCCCGTGCCCAGAAGCGACTGAAGGAATTATTGTCACCCGTGGTTAGAGGATTATTATGAAATTGAAACAGTTATTATACAGATCATTTGATAAAAAATTGAATAAACAGGAGCAGACACTCTTGGAAGAGGGATTGTCTGCATCAGAAGTATTGAAAAAAGAAAAAGAAGATATTACAGAAATGAGAAAAGTCATTTCTCAGTCTGCCAAACAATCATTTGGTGAAGGATTTGTTGATGGAGTTATGTCAGAAATTACCCGGCTGGAAGAAAAACCCCGCTGGAAACATGTTCAAGTCAGGCAGCCGAAACAAACTTTTACTTTCTTCAAACCGCAGTATGCCTTTGCTATGGCGATGGTTCTGCTTGTTACCGTCTTTAGTCCGACTCTTTATTCTTGGTTTACAACTACACAGTATTCCACACAGCGAGGAAACACACTGACCGTAACCCTGCCGGATAATTCTATCGTAAAATTAAACGCCGAAAGCAGTGTGTCATATCCTTCATCATTTAATAAAGAATCCAGATTAGTGTCATTGGAAGGTGAAGCATATTTTGATGTGCAAAAGGGAACCCATCCATTTATCGTGCAATATGAGCAGGTTTCAGTTCAGGTAATGGGAACTCAATTTAATGTATATGCCCGGGAACAGAGTATAGAAGTAGTCGTGAATGAAGGGATCGTGAAAGTAGGGAATGATGTTGAAAAAGATTCATACAAAGAAGTCGTGTTAACCGAAGGGCAATCCGTTTCTTTTGAATCAGGTGAACAACCCGGGACACCCCAGATATTTTCTAATCCCCATATTCCGGGTTGGATTCATAGTAAATTTATTTTTGATCAGGTCAATCTTGAAGACGTTTGTAAGGAAATTGAACGTAAATTTGACGTTGAAATTGACCTTGCCAGCACAGAATTAGAGACCATAACCGTCACCGGTGTGATGGAAGCGGATAATCTAAGTGATGTACTGGCAACGATTTCCTTACTGACAAAACGTCCTTACAAGTTTGAAAAAGAACGATACACATTCTATTGATCGCTATGTAATTACCGGAATATTTCTCTCCCTATTTCTTTATAATCCCGCCCAGTCAGAATCCGTGGGTGAACCCATTGATTTTGACTATAAAAACATCCCTTTAAAAACTGCCCTGGATTCTCTAATTGAGATTCACAGAGTTGCCGTTGTGTACCAGGACCGTCACCTGGAAGGAAAACAAACATCAGCACAATGTATTCACTGCAGTACAGAAGACGCATTAAATAATCTTCTTTTAAACCAGAATCTTCAGTGGAAGAAAAAAGGAAA
>CAZFKU010000069.1:0-6116 GCA_964518835.1 uncultured bacterium | reverse complement strand
TATTCAAGTATTACTCTATCTGAAATTGAACCCGGGTTTCACAATTTTTACATAAAAGCCCGTGATATAGCAGGTGCTGACAGCAAAATTATTAGTTTCCCTGATTCCACTAATACTGATGAACCGGATTACTGGAGAGTAATGCCAGTCCAGGGAGATGTACTTGTTGTTGATGATTTTGATCAGGATATTCAAAATAATACCTTGGAATGGTATGAAGGAATACTTGACAGTATTCTTGGGGAAAATAATCATTCCACCTGGGAAATAGGAAAAAAATTGCCATACTCTCCAGTTGATATTTCTGCTAATTTGAACTATTTTTCTATGGTTCTTTGGTTTACAGCCTACACTGGCATAGAGACTTACGAAGATGCGAGCTCAAATATTCTCAACTATGTAATGGGTGGAGGAAATCTATTCCTTAATGCTTCGGAGTTAAATGATGTATCCTTCTCCTTTTTCCCATTAGATTCTAGTTTTGTCATTAATGAAAACGGCCGTCTGTTGTCTGGTAGAACCCTAATCTTTCAGGACTCTTCTGAAGTTTATGAAAATATGGATTTAGAGACATCACGCTTAATTGCAATTAAAGTAAAAAGTTTTATTCCTGCTGATAATGACACAATCGATAATTCGATACGTTTTGAATCGGAAAATTTATATCGGTTACAAGAGCCAGAAAACACAGATACGTGGACTGGTACACCAAATGTTTGTAGTCGAGGGCAATTTCATTTGTTGTCATCATCAGAAAAGTCAGGTAAGATAGTATTGATGTCATTGCCACTACACAATGGCATTTACCCACTAATGGAGGGAAATGGATCTTCCACCAAATTTATAGATTATCTGCTTACTGAAGAGTTTGCGGAATGATAAAGAGACTAATTGTACCGTTATCATTTTTCATTTTGCTGGTTGCACAGCAAAAAACAGGAAGCATTTCTGGAATGGTTTCCGAACGTGGGGCCAACAATAGTTTACCGGGAGTCAATATTATTTTGAAAGGGACTTACTATGGTACAGCATCAGATGGGAATGGTGACTATATAATTGATAAAATCCGTCCGGGAATTTATGATGTAGAAATTTCAATGATTGGTTATAAAGTTTTGCTTCAGACGGGAATACATGTGAATAGCGGAGAAACAACCCATCTCAATTTTCGCCTTGAAAAAACTGTTTTATCTTATGGAGAAGAAGTCCTCGTCATAGGTAATAAACCTCTTTTTGATGTAGATGAAACGGCATCCGTTTCCCGCATTTCCAGTGATGAAATTGAAAACAGATTAGCTTCGGGTGTTGAGGATTTATTGGCGAAACAAATTGGTATAACTAAGCATGACAATGAGATTCATATTCGAGGTGGACGTATAGATGAAAGTCTTTTTATAGTAGATGGAATGTCTGTGAAAGATCCTTTATCTGGATATTCGGGAAACTTATACATCAATGCAGAATCCATTGAAGAATTGGAAGTCATCACCGGTGGTTACAATGCGGAATATGGTCAGGCAATGTCGGGTATTATAAATGTGAATTTAAAAAGTGGTTCAGATAAGTATGAAGGTGCTGTGAAGTATATCAGTGATCACTGGGGAGTCATCAGCAAAGAATCTGCAGTGAGTTATTCTGACAGATTAGAATTTAATTTAGGTGGTCCCGAATTAGTGTTTACAAGAATTCTACCTTTATTTGGAATTCATTCTTTTGGAAAATTTTCTTTTTATTTATCCGGATTCGGAAATGTATTTAACAGCCATCTTCCTGTAGCAAAAGAACTATATCCTCATCGGAATTGGGATTTAACCGTATTGGATGATTTTGAAGGTAATTCTTTATTAAAAAAATTAGCTACCCGAGGCAATAACGATTGGCATTTAATGTATAAATTGGTTTGGGAATTAACACCCCAAAAAAAATTGACAGTTTCTTACGATGGATCACTAAATATCAATCAGGGATTTTTCATGCCAAGGGCATTTTCTTCAACGTATTTTCCTTATAGATATCAGAATATCTTGGATAATTACAATACGATTACCAGGGAATCAAGATTGGTCAATATAAATTGGACTCATTCACTGGGGATGCAGTCATTTTATACCTTGACTCTTGGCAGATTTATCACCATGGAACACAGCGCAGTTCAAGATCTAAATTGGTCTGATTACAGGGAACGTCTTGATTTGGAACCCATTAATTATATCTTAACAGATGAAGATGGAAATGTACGAATCACTTATGGTGACGAATTCTATGATTCTGGTTTTGCACCGGAATGGTATGACATGTATAGCGACAACCTTCGATTAGATTTAGATTGGACACACCATTTACAATCAGGACATAAACTAAAGGCAGGAGTTGAAAATACCTGGACAGAGATGCAGGTACTTGATATTGATGAACCCTGGACAGGAACCACAGGTCTGGGTGCAAATTATGATTCCTATAAAGCTCGAACCACGTTTGGTGCTTTTTACCTTCAGGATCAGATAATTTTTGAAGGAATGACAATTAATTTAGGGATGAGATATGACTATTGGTTTCCGGGGAAATATGTGGAAAATGCGATTAATAACACAAACGCAGTTATAATTACCGATGAAGCTCGGGATAAATTCAACCAAGAAACATTTTCGTTATTCGGAGCAAAAGGAAAGGGAAGGTTAAGTCCACGATTTGGAATTTCACACCCCGTGACCGATAATGATGTACTCTATTTTTATTATGGACATTTTTCACAATTACCTACATTTCAATACGTTTATGCTAAGCTGAATTCAACGTCTCAGTCAACGTATCAGATTTTTGGAAATCCTAATTTGAACTCAAAGACTACGGTACAATATGAATTGGGAATTAAACACAGGTTTAATCCTGATCAGGTATTGGAAGTGAAAGCATTTTGGAAAGATATGTTTGATTATGAAACATCACAATCGGTGATTCCTTCCAATCCGAAATATTCCCACTTATCCTTCAACATGTATTTTAATGCAGATTATGCCCGGGCAAGAGGAATCGAGGCAATTATAAAAAGTCGTTTATACAAAAATTGGTATGTTGATTTGAATGCAAACTATTCCATTGTGACTGGAAAAAGTTCAACTCCCTATGACAATCTTTTGGTGGATGCAGGTGAATTGAGAGAAAAACCATTGGATGAAAATTTTATAGTTTGGGACAGACCTTTTCAGTTTTTTACAAATGTGTATTATCAACATCCTTCCGGATGGGGCAGTTCATTAAGAGTAGAATTTTCTTCCGGCAGAAGATACACTCGTTCAATTCCGGGGACAAACGATTATCCGGAAGGGATAATCTATGTAGATGAAATACCATATTATGTTGGAACCCGTGAAGATGATAAACCTTATTATTATTTGAGTGAATATTATCCCAATTTTTTGAAGTTGTTTGGAATAAATACGGTTTCCGGATCCAGTACGGTTGACCTGAAAGTCTATAAATCTATCAAAATTCGAAATATAACCTATAAACTTTTCTTTGAAACAGAAAACCTGTTAAACGAGTCAATTCCCCGAAGAATAAATCCATTCACTGGACAAGGTTACAATCCGGGTGAAATTATTCCCTATTACTTGATTGAAAATCCAAATCCCAATGAAGACCCATCCCGTAATGGGACTCCACGAAAAATAGTTTTCGGAATTCAGTTACTGTTTTGAAAATAATTAGAATAATAATCTTATATTTATTCTGTTCTTTTTTACCCGGACAAAATTTATTCCCAATACTTGGTGGTCAACGTGCTGGTACATCAGTTTTTACTTTTTTAAAGATAGGTGTCAGTGCCCGGGCGGAGGGCATGGGAGAAGCAGTCGTTGCACTTCATCAAAATGCTTCATCAATTTACTATAATCCTGCTGCGATTGCACAATCCTCCCAAACTGGAATTTCCACAACTCGAGTTCGTTGGCCTGCTGACATAAACTACGATTATTTTTCGATGGTTACTTCATTTGACCACCGTCATTTTCTAGGGTTATCTGCAGGGATACTTCATATAAAACCCATGCTGGAGACGACAGAATACAACCCACATGGAACGGGAAAATATTTTATTTTTCAGGATAGATTTATAGGATTGACATACGGATCAAAAATGACAGACAGATTCAGCTTTGGTATCACGGTAAAATATGTAAATGAAAATTTAGCAGGACACACTATGTCATCAACAATGTTGGATATGGGAACCTATTATTGGACAGGATTCAGGTCGTTGAGATTTTCTGCTTCCTTATCGCATTTTGGTCCTCAAACCAAACCTGATGGTACTTTCACAAAACGCATCCTCAACACGGACACAGGAGAAGAAATTGAAATTGAATCAGAATTTGAATTGTTCTCACCACCAACTATTTTCAGAGTTGGAACTGCAATGGAAGTTTATGAATCTGAAAATCAGATTCTCACCTGTTCCATCCAGTTAAATCATCCGGTTGACAATGCAGAAAATATTTCATTGGGAATTGAATATTCCATATTTAACTCATTATTTCTAAGGGGAGGCAATAAATTAAACAAAGATGAAGTGGGTTATTCAATCGGAATGGGATTACGTAGAAAAATGGGGAAATATATGTTAACTGCAGATTACGCATATACTCAATTTCAACATTTAACTCCTCCTAAAAGGCTTTCATTGAGTTTGTCATTTTAATAATTATGGTTAGTTTTTATTCTAATATTCGGATTCATCAATTGAAAAAATGGATATTTTTTGGGATGTACTTATGGTGTGTCAATGGATGTATTGATAAAATGAATCTTCCGGAAAATATCGATTCTGATATTGAATTTTCTGCTGGAGACACAACATATTTATTGGTGAATCCTATCTGGGGGTCGGAGATGGGGTTACAGTCACCGACTGAAATTTCAATTTCACAGGATGGGTTAATTTTTATTGCTGACTCCACTGCAAGATCTATTCATATTTTAGATCAGGGTGGAGCCAAACCGGAAGGGTTTAATGCTTTGCAATTTATAGAAATAGAAGGTACTCCTGTTCATCCAATTGATGTGGATGTGGACAGTCGATTGAATGTATTTTTTATTGATGGGACCAACCGTATTTATCGCTGGAATCAGCTTTGGGCTCAAGTTGGGATTGAACAAGTTGTAACCGGAGCAACATTTATAACTGAAGCTGGTGTTGACAGTTTTATTTATTCACAAAGCGAAATTTGGGCGACAGCTTTGGATAATCCGGATTGGGAAATGTCTGATGTAATCTGGTCAGATGACGAGTTGATCATCGATTCTTTAATCTCGATCCATAATGTTTTTGATGTGCAATTAGCTGATACAACTGTAGACATTTATTATTCCACTACCTTATCATCATTTTCCGGATTAACAACTCTAACAGATGAATCCATGAAGATTTATGTGACTGATATTACTCATGATCGTATTTTAGCTTTAGAACTAAAACGATCAATGTTAATAAAATTATCTTCCGGAGAAGAAATTTGGACGCATGATTTAGTTTTTGGGCATACAGTTTCCGAATTTGGAACCGGAGCAGGAACGGTTAATAAACCTATCAGCATCGATACGGATAAAAATGGAAATATCTATTATTCCCAAATGGGAGATTACTTCCATATTCATAAAATTCGACCGATCTTGAGTGGAACATATCCGGTTTATCCATCCGTTTTTCAACCGGGAGTTAATGATATAATGGATTTATACCGTTTTGAAAATCCAAGAGATGTAACCGTCGATAATCATCAAAGTGTGTATGTTGCAAATACAATGGAACAGGAGATTCAGGTGTTTGACAATGATGGTCAGTTTTTTATGAAAGCAGGTGTAGAATCAGTCACGGTTGATACATCTATCTGGATATTTACAGGATCCGATTCTGTTTTAACTGACACATTTCTTGTAGTAGAAGAAAAAGAATATTTAGAATATCCTTCAGCGGTGGCTGTAGATGAAAAAGGTGTCATTTATGTGTGCGAACCAACTTTAGGCACCATTATTAGATTCCGATTATCTAATCAATTGGATGAAAATTTGAATCCAGTTAAATAAAAAATCGAAAAAAGAGGAAAACTGTCTATTGATTT
>CAZFKU010000068.1:0-6571 GCA_964518835.1 uncultured bacterium | reverse complement strand
AGAAGAACTTGGATATCAAACCTATGTATGGTCGGAAGAAAAAGACGGAACTTTTTTTGGAGATCCAAGAGCGAAAAAAGGAGGAACACTTAATTACATCCACAGCAATTTTCCACGAACCATGAGAATTATCGGGCAGAATTCCAGCCAAATGATCAACACTCGTATTATACAAGCCTTGTGCTACGAAGCATTGTTGTCTCAACATCCTGCTACTTTGGAATTTGTACCCAGTCTGGCGACTCATTGGCAAATTTCTGAGGATAAAATGGAATTCAAATTCAGGATCAACCCGGATGCCAGATGGTCTGATGGGATGCCCGTAGTAGCGGAGGATGTGGTGGCGACCTGGGACATCAGGATGGATGAAACCATTTTAGAACCCAGTGAACAATTATCTTTTGGAAAATTTGAAAGACCGGTAGCAGAAAGTAAATACATCGTATCCGTAAAAGCGAAATCCATCAACTGGCGGAATTTCCTTTATTTCAGTACCATGGCACTGATGCCGAATCACATCCTGAAGGACTTGGACGGAACCGCATTTCTTGAAGAATATGCTTTTTCAATGATAACCGGAAGCGGAGCATACATCATACCTGAGGACTTAATCCGCAATCAGGAATCATTTACACTTGTCCGCAGAAATGATTATTGGGCTGCAGATGATCCTATAAATAAATATGTAAATAATTTTGATAAAATTAAAGTATCTGTCGTAAAGGATAACACAGCATTGGAATACGAAAAATTCAAAAAAGGAGAACAGGATTTTTATCGTGTGAGCCAAGCAAGGGTTTGGGTGGAAGAAACAAATTATGAAGCCATCCAAAATGGATGGATTCAAAAACAGAGAATTTTCTCGGAAAAACCTGCAGGCACATCCGGATATTATTTTAATATGCGCAAATGGCCTTTTGATGATAAACGGGTTCGGTATGCTTTTACCTATCTTTATAACAGAGAAAAAATGAACCGTGAAATGTATTACAATGAATATGGAATGATGAATTCATTGTATGCAGGGTCCGTTTATGAAAACCCGAATAATAACAAATTCCATCATAATCCGGAAAAAGCAGTCCAATTACTCCGTGAGGCAGGATATACATCGAGAAATGATGATGGCTGGCTGGTTCATGAAGAATCGGGGCGTATTTTGTCTTTCGAATTGAGTCTTCCAAAAACCTACGAATATATGGCAACTCCTGTTCAGCAAATGCTGAAAGAATACGGAATGGATATGCAGATAAAATTTGTTGATTACAATACCATGATCAAAAATGTAAACGAACGGAATTACACAGTAGCCATGCTTGCATATGGAGGTTTGGTGTATCCAAATCCGGAAACATCATTAAAATCCGAGTTGGCAGACCAAAATGATAATAATAATGTGTGGGGATTTAAAAGTGCCAGGGTGGACGAATTGTTAACGGAATATGATGTTTGCTTCGAACAAAAGCGTCGTGTGGAAATTATCCAGGAAATTGATGGTATTTTTGCAGATGTACATCCAACAGCCTGGAGTATTGTACGGAATTACCAGCGGATTCTGTACTGGGATAAATTTGGATTCCCGGAATGGATGTTCACCCGGTATATTGGAGAATTCTGGAGTATTTTTCCCTATTGGTGGATTGATGAAGAAAAGTCTATAAGACTTGAGAATGCTATGGAAACTGGTGAAAAATTGCCATTAGCTCCGTTGGACATGAAATTCTGGCCTGAATTTCTTAAGAATCAATAATTAACAAATAAAACATAAATGACCAATCCTTTAGTAAGATAAAATTCTAATGGATATTCTTATTTTATAAATTATTTTCAAAATAGAATTTCATGACTACCTATTTTCTCCGCAGATTATTGTTGATGATTCCAACATTTTTAGGTTCCACAGTTTTGGTTTTTACCATTCTTCAGTTGGCACCAGGTGGACCCCTTGAACAAACCATGATACAATTGCAAATGGGTGGAATGGCTGGAGGAGGAGAAGCCGGTGGTTCATCTTCAGATATGATGGGAGGGAGTGTTTTACCTGCATCCGCATTAAAGGAATTGAAGAGGTTTTATGGGTTTGACAAACCCATTTACCAGCGATATTTAATATGGTTGGGGATATGGCCAAGAGAGATTAAACACCGTGATTTTTCATTTGAACCGGGAGCCAATAGGGTTGAAAAACGGGTAGGAAAACGAGATGGAAAACTGTGGAGGGTGGACATTAAATCCAATGAAATTGATGAGTTGACGGTTTTTGAAAAAGACGGGACTGAGAGTATAGATTGGAAAGCGACCGTAGAAGAAACTTTGGAAGACGGAACAAAAGAAGCTGTTATTTTTCAACATGAATATTCCGGAATATTAACCGGAAATTTAGGGAAATCATATACCTTTGCAAGACCGGTCACAGAGGTAATGAAACCACGTTTTAAAGTGTCCTTATTCTTCGGATTGACTGGAATATTTCTTTCATATTTAGTTTGCATTCCGTTGGGTATTCGTAAAGCATTAAATCATGGTTCTGTTTTTGATTTTGGTTCCAGTGTAGTCATTTTCATTGCATATTCCATTCCGGGATGGGCATTGGGAGGTGTCCTTTTAGTGTTATTTGGGGGAGGAAGTTTTTGGGACATATTTCCTTTGGGAGGGTTTCGAAGTCCCATCGAAATTTGGGAAACACTTTCATGGTATGAAAAAATCATAGATCAAATCCATCATATGATTCTGCCTGTGATTGCATGGTCAATAACCAGTTTTGCGACTATGACAGTATTAATGAAAAATTCTTTACTTGAAAATTTAAGTCAGGATTATATCCGCACTGCATTTGCGAAAGGTTTGAGAGAAAAACGTGTGGTCTGGCTTCATGCTATGAGAAACAGTGTAATTCCCATCGCTTCCGGAATTGGACATATAATCGGTGTGGTCATTGCAGGTTCTTATTTTATTGAAAGAGTGTTTAATATTGATGGATTTGGACGAATGGCGTATGAAGCTATTCTCCAGAGGGATTATCCTATAACTTTAGGATATTTAGTGGTGGTTGTCCTGCTCCGACTGGTAGGGAATATTATATCAGACCTTGCCTTGGCAACTGTAGATCCAAGGATACGATTTAAATGATTTTTAAAAAGAAAAACGTGGAAGAAAAACATTTATCCATCCTGCAAAAACGGTGGTTAAAATTCAAAACAATGAAACGGGGGTATTATTCATTAATTATATTGACGGTTTTATACGGGATTTCATTTTTTCTTCCATTTTTGATAAACAATAGAGCATTGATCGTCAAATATAATAACGAACTATTCTTTCCGGTTTTCAGCGGATTTATTACCGGAAAAACTTTCGGTCAGGATGTTCCGGGGGAGGCAAAATATCGTGAATTAAAAAAATCTTTTGTGATTGAAAATAGTGAGAATTGGGTGTTAATGCCTCCCTATCCATATTCACCTTTTGAAGATATTACCACTGAAGGAAATAAAATGTATGAACCTCCTTCAACTAATCATTGGCTGGGGTCGGACAATACCGGAAGAGATGTGTTTGCAAGACTCTGTTATGCATTTAATATTTCAATTTCTTTCGCTTTGATATTGACAGTAATCAATTACATTTTCGGGATTTTGATTGGGGGATCCATGGGGTATTTTGGTGGTAGGTTTGATTTATTTTTCCAACGAATCATTGAGATTTGGTCCAGTTTGCCTATGCTGTTTGTTATTATCATAATCTCGTCCATAATAAAACCTTCATTTTTATTGTTGATAGGAATTTATACTTTGGTGAATTGGATTGGCATGACTTATCTGATGAGAGCGGAATTCTATCGGGAAAAAGCAAAAGATTATGTTGCAGCTGCATTGAGTATGGGGCAGTCAGATGGAAAAGTAATGTTTAAGCATATTTTCCCAAACGCATTGGTACCGGTTATCACCTATTTCCCTTTTTCTATTGTTGCTGGAATTTCAGCATTGGTTGGTTTGGATTATCTTGGATTTGGGATGCCGCCACCCACTCCATCCTGGGGACAAATGTTGGACGTAGGACTTCAAAATGTAACGAAATGGTGGATGGTGTTTGCACCGGTTTCCGCTCAATTCTTAACGTTACTTTCCATAGTATTTATTGGTGAGGGTGTCAGGGAAGCATTCGATCCAAAAGTTTATTCGAGATTGAGATGAGCAGAGGAAAATTGCTGGAGATAAAAGGACTTAAAACCCGTTTTAAAATTGGGAAAGAATGGGCAACTGCAGTAAATGGAATCGATTTTGATATTTTTAAAGGTGAGACTTTGGGAATAGTCGGGGAGTCCGGTTCCGGAAAATCTGTTTCGGTATTATCGCTTATTCAACTGATTCCAAATCCACCGGGAGAAGTGAGTGAAGGATCCATTAAGTTCAAGGATGAGTTGATTTTTGATGGACAGGATTTGGAGTCTATTAAAAAAACACAGGAGTACAAATATTTTCCTGATTTGAAAGGAGGAAAACGATCCTGGGCAACAAAGATTTTTTTCATTGGATGGATTTTACTTCACCTTGCGCTTCCATTGAATGGATTTATATTATTTATTTTGTCTCTCATTGCTGACATCATAATAACATCTCATCTTTTTTTCAAATCCCCTCAAAACGAAGCCTTAAAACAATTTAGAAATAAAATGTACAGAAAAATGCGGGATTTTCGAGGAGAAGAAATTGCTATGATTTTTCAGGAACCCATGACCTCGTTAAATCCTGTTTTTACAGTAGGTCTTCAGGTTGTGGAAGCAATTAAAGCAAAATCATTTTCTGAATTTGTAAAAGATGGGATTATTTCCTCTGCTTTAAACATTCGATCAATACCGGTGACCATCAGGTTTAAGATTACTTTAGTCACTGGATTCTTCACCTTAATTATTTCTCAATTGATAGCAGGATGGACCTTTTTATTGGGAGATTTAGCCTTAAGTATTTTGATAGGAAGTACCCTTCCATCCCTTGTTGCATTAGCCATATTGGGATTACGAAAATTGATCTCTCAGGAATATTTAGAATCTTATACAGCATTATTTAATCAGGGAGTTCATCTATTAAAAATAGTGGGGATTCCTGATCCTGAAAAAAGGATGAGTGAATATCCACATCAATTTTCTGGAGGAATGCGTCAACGGGTAATGATTGCCATGGCACTTGCAAAAAATCCATCTCTACTGATTGCAGATGAACCAACTACTGCTTTGGATGTAACTATTCAAGCACAAATCCTGGAACTGATGTTAGATTTGAAAAAACAGAATGCTGAAGCTGCAGTTATATTGATTACTCATGATATGGCGGTGGTAGCAGAAACGTGTGAGCGGGTTATGGTGATGTACGGAGGGGTAATTCAGGAAGTTGCTGAAGTGGGTTCACTTTTTGAAAAACCACTTCATCCCTATACAAAAGGATTATTGCATTCCATCCCACATCCTGATGAACATAATCCTGTGGAAAAGCTGGAAACGATATCCGGGATGGTCCCCAATATCGTGGATCTCCCTAAGGGATGCAAATTCTGCACACGTTGTGATTTGGTAGAAGAAAGATGTCACACCGATGAACCACCATTAGTAGAATTGTTAAAAAATCATTTTGTGCGGTGCCACGTCGTTGCAGAAGGAGTTCAAAATTGAGTAAAACACCACTTGTTGATGTAAAAAATCTTTCAGTTAGTTTTCCTGTTTATGGGGGAGTCTTATCCAGAAAAGTTGCCGAAGTAAATGCAGTAGATAATGTATCTTTTTCTATAGGAAAAAGTGAAATTGTAGGATTGGTTGGAGAATCCGGTTGTGGTAAAACAACCGTGGGTCGTGCGATGATTAACATATTAAAATATGTTGCTCCAGATGTAGAGATTGGTGGAGAAATTGTTTATCATTTTGATAATGATGAGGTGGATTTTAATAAGATTCACCCCCGGAAAATGAAAAAATATCGTTCGAGAGTTCAAATGATATTTCAGGATCCGTATGCATCATTGAATCCCAGAATGACCGTGAGTCAAATTGTGGAGGAACCGCTGAAAATTCATACAAAATTCCATCAAGATGAAAGGCGGGAAAATGTACTTTCCCTATTGGAAAAAGTTGGATTAAGAAAGGATCATGCTGGAAGATTTCCTCATGAATTTTCAGGTGGACAGAGACAACGTGTCGGTATCGCAAGAGCACTTGCTACCAATCCAGATCTTATCATTTGTGATGAGCCTGTATCTGCTTTGGACGTGTCCATCCAAGCCCAGGTGATAAACTTGATGATGGATATACAAAAAGAGTTTCACGTATCCTTTTTGTTTATTGCTCACGACTTATCGGTGGTGGAACACATTTCAGATAAAATTGCTGTTATGTATCTTGGAAATCTTGTGGAGTTTGGCAATGCATCGCAGGTGTACCACCATCCCAGGCATCCCTACAGTCAGGCATTGCTTTCCTCTGTCCCAATCCCGGATCCGAAACAAAAAGAAAGAAAACGAATTGTTCTCAAGGGAGATGTACCAACGCCCATGAATAAACCATCAGGATGCAGTTTTAGGACAAGAT
>CAZFKU010000067.1:0-6610 GCA_964518835.1 uncultured bacterium | reverse complement strand
TGATAACCAAATGATTGCAACACAAAAAATGATTTTGATGAAATAAGTTGACATAGAACCTTTGGTTAGAAAAAAGCCTCTGGAACTCCAGAGGCTTTTTCTTTTGTATAAAGAAATTGATTTAAGGCGATGACTAATTAATTGTTTTTATCCCCAAATATCCAGTTCTTTTCCTCATTTCCAGTTTGATAGAGGGAAATCTTTGTGGCTAATGAATAATAGAGGTTAATTTTGACCTCCAAAATATCTGAAAATGCATTTCCGAAACGTTTTTTATAGTTTATTAATCTGTACACCCGTTTTAGCTGGTTCAGCAGAGTGCTGGCTTGAAACCCTCACCGGAGAAGATTTTTTTACAGTAGGTGATACAGTTGAATTTCAAATTATTGTGGATACCCATGGTGACACCCTGCAGGCTTATGATTTTTACCTGACCTTTGATCCATCTGTTTTCCAACCTATATTGTTAGAGGATGATCCTTTCATTCCTTATAATTTCGGTTTTGACTGGTTCATCTTTGATAATGATACTCATGGAGATGTCTGGGGTGTATCAGATAACGGAATTTCTGGATTTCAACTGGATTATGCTGCATTTGTTCAGCCTGAAATGGAAAATTATATCATTGGAAATAATATTGCTGCTTTTTTCAGCCTTGTTATTGTGAATTTACCGGGTAATAATGATGCATCCACAGAAATTGTGTTTGATTATGTCCAATCCCGCAAAACTGGATATATTAGTACCAAAGGAGTTGAGGAAACATTTTCTTCTACGCAGGAGAAAACCATCTATGTAGAGGGATATTCGATTTATCCTCCCATTGCAGATACTGTTGTATATCCTGGTGATAGTCTTTTCATTGATTTGAATCATCATTTTGAGAGTAATGTATTCGATTCGTCTAATGCGGTCTGGTCTGTTGAAATTATTCAGCCTGTTGATGGTGCAGAAATCGAAATAGATTCATTGACAAATCAATTAATACTTACTACATCCGTTGATGCTGAGGGAATATTGGAAGCCGATTTAATTTTAAACGTATCGGGACATACCCTGTTTTATTCTCAGATTTGGACGGTGGAGATAAATTATCCTGTGAGATTTGCAGAGCCATTTCCGGATCTTGAATTCCTGGAAGGGTCAGAGTATTTCATTCACTACGATTCATTGTTCATAGATGAAAATAACCCCGCCGTTGAATTAACAGTATGGGATACACTGATAACCCTGAATACTCCCGTTTACACAGATTACAGTGATGACACCCTTCAAATCACAGTGGAAAAGGACTGGTCTGGGTTGGCAAACAAAAGGATATTCGTTCAAGAGCCCATGGGAAGGACCATCGACACTCTTTTAGTCATTATAGTGGAAAATGTCAACGATCCTCCTATCCTGGATTTTTTTGGAATCAGCGGTGATACAACTCAGGGAGATACACTCATTTTATACCATGAAACACAGGATACAATTGATCTGTTTCAATACGTAACGGATTTGGATGACAATGTGTTTTTCTGGACTTTCGAATCAAATCCATATCTTTTAATTGATACTACCTTAATTGATAATGATGTTTTGATCCTATCTGCACCTGCGGGGTTGCTCCTTAATACCCAACTGATCATTCATCTGGATGATAGTGATACAACAATTGTAAAACCTCTTGACATTAAAATTCGGTCTAAACCACCTCAAATTACCCTTTCTGAACCCTTTCTTGTTCATGCTGACAGCTTTTTTGTAATGAACATGGACTCAGCAGTAACGGATGAAGACACACCGATGGACTTACTTACCTGGGAATTTGAATTTATAAGACCGAATGGTTCTGAGGATGAAAATGTTGAATATGTTTATGATCCTGTTCTACGCCAGTTGACGATAATTTCGAGTCATGAGCAAAATGATAACGGAATTATCGTAATGACTGTCATAGAGGATTTTGATTTTGGTAATATTGTGACCAAGGAACTCCCCATTTTTTATTTTGCATCCAATGATCCGCATATTTTAGCTGTGGAAATGATTATTACCAATCCCGACACCCTCATTGCAGCATTTGATTTAGATACTCTCATTTTTGATTTTAATGATCCTCCAGATTCCATAAACTGGAATCTTTCAGGATTAGACAGCCTGGAATCTGCATACATCGATTTAATGGACAATACTCTATACATTCAGACCGGGAGTGATTTTTTTGGTCATGATACCCTCACATTGATAGCAACAAATACGTTGATGTTAACCGATACGACGGAAATCATAGTTATGGTCATCCCGAAAATTCCATACCCCCAGTTTACATTATTACCTGACCAAACCATATATTGGTATTCTGACTCAACATTTTTATTTGATTTAGATGAATATATTTATGATTATTCCACTCTTGCTGAAGAAATCCTATGGACGATAACAACTGAATCCGATTCAATTGAGGTAATTTTAGAGGATGACCATGAGGTTTTTATTACCACTTCTCAGTTCACAGGTGCTTTTCCCATTATTTTTTCCGCAATGAATAAGATCGAATATTCTTCTGCGGATACGATGACCGTATTTGTAATCATGGATGAACCACCGGAATGGGATCCTTTATTTCCAGTGGAAATGTCTAAATTTTTACCACAGATGGAATTTGACTATCGGTTGGCAGAAAAATGTGATGACGATTTGACAAATTCAGGGGATTTGATATTTAGAGTGGAAACGGACACATCAATTTTAAATGCAGAAATTGATACTCTTTCCATTGTAACTCTCACATTAATAGATACATCGGTCTCAAACGCAATCCTTATTTTTTCTGCTGAGGATGAGCATTATAATGTTTCATATTCCGATACGGTCAATATTACCGTGGTAAACGGATTTAATCCTCAATGGACCAGTATTCCTGTCATCAATTTTGGAAATACGGAAACGTATGTAAATGGGTGTCTGGAGGAGTGGTGTGCAGATGTGGATACGGATAATTCATTATTGGATTTTATTGTAGAGAGTACCAGCCCGGAATTACAGGCTGATATTGTGGACAGTGCTGGATGCAGGTTTCTTTTTCTCCAACCTCTGTCGGAAATTCAAGGCACTTTTTTTATTATCCTGCGGGTGGAAGATCAACAACAAAATATATCCTCAAGACTGGTTGCAGTTTCCATTTCTGACCAGGTTTTGCCTGAAGCAACTCTTTCTTATTTTATTACACCCGGATTAAGCCGGCGAATTCATTACATACTCACATCTGATGGGTCTGTTGATGATGTAACCGCAACCCATTTTTTAGGTGATTCACTGATGGGTTCGTTATCATTTTCCCTGATTGACCAGCAAACGGATCTGCAAATTTGGAATGCTCCATACAGGTTTATGGATTCCGGTGTGTATAAACTGGTGGTGAATCTGACGGATGCATCTGACAATACCGTAATTGATTCGCTGTCCCTTTCCGTTGAACTTCCTGACATTGTTGGAAGGACATTAAAAAGTCCGTCCGGAAAAATATCCATGAAATATCCGGACATATCTTATTCAGAGGGACAATTTTTTATTTTACATGAAAATGGGACTTATCCAGATTCGTTTTCAGTGTCAGATTTAATTCTGTACACCGTTGAATCCAATCATTCCTCAGATTTCGCATTTATAGCAACTTACTCGGGAGAAACGAACGAAAGTGAATATTTTTCGTTCTATACAGTGTTTGATGGACAAGGTATACCCATACCCACCTTCATTGATGAAAATGGAGATTTTCAAGCATCAATCGCCTTAAATAGTCATTTTTATTTTGGTCAATCAGTAAAACCAGCCCAGAATATTGTACTTCCACAGAATTTTATGTATTGCTATCCAAACCCGTTTAATTCGGTCATTCGTATCATGTTTTTTGTGCCTACAGCGGAAGAAATGAATATTTCGATTTTTAATATTCTGGGACACCGTGTATTCAGTGATATAATGAACATACCACCCGGGTTGACAACCATCACTTGGGACGGTAGGGATGATGATGGGCAAAATTTGCCTACAGGAATTTATTTTTACCATTTATCCACAGAAAAGAAACAGATGTTGAATAAAATTACGATTTTGAAATGAAAATTACCGTTACCAGCCAAGTGTCTCGTTTTTCAAGATTTCTATACATTTTTATTATGATTCTGTTTTTTCTCGGATGCCCATCGGAAGATTTACCGCCTGAGCTCCCATCTGAAGACCCTCAAGAGTTTATTGATCAGGGATGGGCTGCTTTTTCTTCCGAATTATTTTCCGATGCGCTAACCAGTTTTGATGAAGCATTATCTATTTCTCCTACAAATGTTTCTGCAAATATGGGCATGGCTTGGAGCATGTTTTTCCTTGATAATGGTGAAGATGAAAATTCACTTTTGGAAATGAGTAATTATTTCGAAAAGGGGATAATTGATTCCATCTGGTCAGCAGACGCTTTTTGTGGATTAGTCATTGTCAAATTTGCGCAGGAAAATTACTCAGGAGCTATTAGCTATTCCGATTCTTTAAGGCAGATTGATCCACTCTATGTATTTCAATACTATCCTGAACTCAATTATGTTGACATTCTTATCGTGAAAGCCCAGGCTCAATTTTTAACCCAGAATTATTTAGATGCAAATTTGACAATAAAACAATTAAACCCGTCTTTATTCCTCGATCCGGATTCTGATTCGTGGAATGTGAATGGAGTTCAGTACAACTCATTTGAAGTTGCTCTCTCCGCATCCATTTCTTCATTATCCCTGGAGTATGATTCAGGAGGCTTTATTTCCAACCCCTGAATATGAGTAAATTGGAAGAATATTCCTTCTATCAATAATATTCTTCCTTTCTTTTTAAAATATTAACCAAAAGACTAAACAGGAATTATTTGGTAAATATTAATATTACTAAATATAAATATTATATTTAAACAAAAACATTAGGAGTACTTATTTGGTATAATTATTGTGTTAGATTTTTCGAGAATAATGTATATAGACTTTTATCGACGGATTTTACCCGGTATCCTAATAGGATTGCTGGTTTTTGTTTTTTGTGGATGTACAAAAATAAATCATCTCCCTTCACTGTTTGTGTCAATTCCTGATTTAACACCATTACCGGGATCAAAACAAATAATCTCTGCTACAGTAACGGATAAGGATACTGCTGATGTCGTTATTGTTTCATGGGACATCAGTGAGGGAAATCCCCATGCGGCGACAGGATTCAGTATTGAATACACAGCTCCGGAGATTGTAACGGTTGATACGATCAAAGTAGAAGCGAATGACCAAAGCGGTGGAATCGTTACGGAGACGGTTATCATAAATGTTTCAAATGGCTCTCCTATCATAGAATCTTTTTCAGTGAGTCAACCTGCAGTATTGCTGGGGAATCAGGTCACATTGACGGTAATTGCAACAGACCCGGAGTCTTTACCATTGACATATCATTTTTCATCAGCGGGTAATGTGGGTGATTTTAATCAGGAGGAATTGGAAAACTGGACTGCTACATGGGATGCCCCTGAAAATGAAGATTTAGCGGGAGAATATGAACTCTATGTTACTGTGAAAGATTCATTGAATTCCTCATCTTCGGATACCTTGTCCATTGTCGTTTACCAAAGGGATGGAACCATTTGGACCGTTGACAGCGGACTGAAAACTGTGAATAAGTATAGCGAAAATGGACAGTTTATTTTATCAATCTCAGAAACCTTTATTTCTCCGGTTGCAGTTACCAATAATTATCCGGATGACCATGAATTCTGGATAGCTGATAACGGTTTGGATAAGATTTTTAAAATTGCTGAAGACGGTACAACGCTGGAAGATTACAATGCATCTGATATCACGGATATTGCTTTTCTGAACGAAGATGCCGTGATCTGTGCCCTAAGCCAAACAAATAAAACTCTGAAAATTATTGACGGATCCGATATCACCACAATTCATGGTTTTCAGTCACCAAATTCCATCGTTGTTAATCAAATCTCCAATGATATTCTAATTTCAGATTATGGTCTTCAACAAGTTATAAAAATTAATCTTATTGACATTCCGGATTCAGTTTCTTCCGATTATTATCTTGATTTATTTAATGGAGAATTAAATGGTCCGGTTGATCTGTCTTTTACAAATTTTCCAAATGCAGAACCCAATATGTTGCTTGTTGCAGACAAAACAGGAAATAAAGTACACCGTATTGAATACGATGAGGATAACAATAATTATTCACTTCTTGAGGCTATTGATGATATTAATCATCCTATCGCCATTACTGTAACGCAAAATTATACCTGGGTCATTCAGGATGATGGAACAATTCGAAATTTTAGTACAGCCAGCAGTTCAATATCAACCATAATTCCCATAGATGAATTGCTCAATTCAAGACCCCGTGTGATTTCTGGAGATTATTTGCAGGACGCAGTCTGGATTGGAGATAATACAACGAATAAAATAATTAAAGTTCTCTATCCCGGCGTCGTAGTGAATGGAACAACTATCACCGGTATAAATTTTATTGAGGATATTATCGTAAATCGTTAAAGTTCATTCACAATTGGACTAATCCTTGTTCAATATTGAGTTTAAT
>CAZFKU010000066.1:0-6630 GCA_964518835.1 uncultured bacterium | reverse complement strand
GCAATTGACAAAGCAAATATTTCCATTTATAATTTTGCCATGGAAAAAGTTTTATCACAAAAATATGATCGAACCCTTGATAGCGGGGAACTCAAGTGGAACGGGAAGGACAATGACGGATATCTGGTCGCCAATGGTGTGTATTTTGTACATCTGGAATTGTCAAATTATTTAAACCCAGATGGAGGGTGGACAGACCATTGGATAAAAGTCATGGTGGTAAAATGAAAAGATCAATTTTCATATACACAATTTATTTTTTTGGTGGTCTATCCCTTTTATCTATTCTTCCCGGACAGGATTTTGCCCGTTTCCCCGGATCGTTCCTGCGAATGGGAACCACAGCCAGAGCGGTAAGTCTTGGGAGTGCATTGACAGCAGATTCCCATCGTGGATTGACGGGAGTGTATAATCCCGCCGGGACAGCATTTTTGGAGCAAAGACACAGTACTGCAGGGCATCAGATCTTATCATTGGACAGGCAGTTATCTTGTGTTGGATTCACCATGAAATTACCTCCTACTGCGGGAATAGGAATCGCATGGATTCATGCAGGGGTGAATCACATCGAAGAAAGAAATTCACTGGGAGAATATTCCGGAAGATTGAGTATGGGAGAAAATGCTTTTGTAATGAGTTTTTCCCAAAATATAAAAGGAATATTCGCCTTTGGACTCAATGTAAAAATCATGACTCATGCTCTCCCAATCTATGGAGAAAATTTAAAGGGAACCGCAGTTGGAGTGGATTTAGGTTTCGTGTACAAAATGAATGATTTTGTCAAAATAGGGGGAGTTGTCCAAAACCTCAATGCCAAGTATAAATGGAAAACCAATTCCATTTTTGAAAAAACCGGAACGATTTATTATGAAGATTTTCCGGTGATCTATAAAGCGGGAATCAAAACAAGGTTTGAAAAATTTCAGATAATGTGTGATGCGGAATTTCTTACTGACAATTCATTTATATTAGGAAAGCGATTGAACGGAGGTATAGAATATTTTTTAAATGAAAATGTTAAATTAAGGTCAGGTTTTGGAGAAGAACGATTTGGAATTGGGTTTGGATATAATTATTTTGATTTTGGTAATTTTGGTGTCACCGTGGACTATTCTGCAGTTATGGATAAAATACAGAAATTTAATGGTATAACTCATGTTATTTCAACATCGTTTGGTTTTTAAATTGGAAAAAATTTTGCAAATTCACTCTATATTATGGATCACCTTATTTTTAAATGTAAGCGGATTAACAGCCGTCGGTTCACAATTTGTGAATGTTCCCGGTTCTGTTGATGAATTAACATTTGGCACTCAGAATGCCTGGATATATTTTCCGGAAAACCAGACAGGAAGGTCAAGTCTTTCCGTCAGTCATAATGATTGGTATGGTGGATTTTCCGTTGCGTCTGTTAGGATTTCAAGTCCATTATTTGGAGGCCAGGGTCTGTTGAAGTTTAAATATGGAGGATTCGAAAATCTGGAGTTGAGAGGAGAGGCACCGTCTGACGACCCATTGAGTTTTTACTCCGCATTCGGTCTAAATATTACTGGAGGTTTTCAATCTCATTATGACGAATTTCAAACTGTTTTGCTTTTGCAGATGGTTAATTTGAGGATACATACTCATTCTTCATCAGGACTTTCAGGAAGTCTTTCCATACTGAAACCCATTTCTATGGATTGGAAAATGGGTTTTTCACTGGCTCATCTTGGATTTATGTCACACTATATTGATGAAAAACCTGAATTGCCTTCAAGCGGAAATCTCATTATCAACCACCAGACTTCTTTCAATCAAATTTCGAATTCATTTTTATTTTCCGGTGGGTTGGTACCGTCTCTGAATAATTTTATAGTCTCCGCATCTAACAACCTTTCATGGAAAAATGTAAACCTGTCTCTTACTTCACACTTGACACAAAATGTTACCCAAATTTCGGGAGGGATTTCCTTAATAATGGGAATATATCAAATTCAATACGGCTTCCAGTTAGGTGACCATCAGTTGGGAATTGCTCAAGCTGTTGGGTTAACCGTCCTACTACCATGAGATCAAACCCAAAACGTCTGTTTGACCGTCGGATTTTAATCAAATCATTAGGAAGTATTCTCCCAATTTTAGTTTTGGGATGGATTTTGTTCCATAATAATGGGAATAGTAAAAAAACTATTCAAAATAAAATTCAAAAACCTTGTATAGCTATTGTCATTGATGATTTTGGTTACGGGAATGACCATGTGATTGAAGGGTTTTTATCACTGAATGTGCCTTTGAGTTATGCAGTAATTCCCGGGCATAATTACAGTAGTCAATTCGCAAGAGAAGCTCATTCGAAAGGATTTGAAATTCTGGTGCACATGCCAATGGAATCTCATGAAACACCCGAGAGGGAAGAACCGCTGATGATCAAATCATCAATGAATTCTTTCGAGATTGAAAATGAAATATTGAATGCCTTGCATGAATTACCGGAAGCGGTAGGGATGAATAACCATCAGGGTTCCAAAGTAACTGAACTGGAATGGGTGATGGAAATCATTGGTCGAACATTAAAGAGGGAAAACAAATATTTTCTGGATTCCAGAACAAGTCCCAACACTAAAGCTGAGGATTCAATGAAAAAACTCCGGGTAAGAACCGGACATCGGAACATATTTTTGGATAATGAATTGGAAGAGGTGTATGTGGAAAAACAATTGGATGAAGTAGCAGAATTGGCAAAATCAGATGGTTTTGCAATTGGAATAGGTCATGCCCGGGAATTAACCCTTTTAGTTTTAGAAAAAAAAATTCCTGAACTGGTGAAAAGGGGTTATCAGTTTTGTTTAGTTTCCGACATATTAAACTAAAAGAAATTGAGGTAATATTTTGGTAATTAAATGCAATGTGTATCGAGGGAGGGAAATTGAAAGTGTCCATCAGGTTTACGGAGTGGCTGTGGATTCCAAGGGTGAAATCCTTTTTGCATCAGGTGACCCTCACTATAAAACCTGTATCCGCTCATCCTTAAAACCTTTTCAGGCATCCGTTTGTGTCGAGACCGGAGCGGTTGATGCCTTTGGTTTCAATGATGAGGAACTGGCGGTCATGTGTGCTTCTCATAACGGAGAAGATATCCACACTTCAACCGTTTCAGGAATGTTGAAAAAAATGGGTATTGATCAGTCCCATTACATGTGCGGTGTCCACCCTCCCTATGATAAACACACACGAATCTCTTCATTAAAGAATGGAGAAAATTTCAGCCCATTGCAAAATAACTGTAGCGGGAAGCATGCGGGGATGCTGGCAACAGCAAAACATTTAGGTCATGATTTAAGTGATTACATACAAATTCAACATCCGGTACAGCAGAAAATTATTTCTATTTTAGAAAACTATTCAGAACAAAGAGATTTCGTCTTTGGAACAGACGGATGCAGTGCTCCAACACCTTTTGTATCCCTTAACCGAATTGCTATCTTATTTCAAAAATTCGCATCTGGGAACTACCCAAATTTATCCAGGTTGTATGATGCCATGGTTTCAAATCCTTATCTGGTTGCAGGTCGGAAGCGATTTGATACGGATTTTATGAAAGTGATGTCCGGTAGAGCCGTTACCAAAGTGGGAGGGGAAGCAGTGAGAGGAGTGGGAATCCGCCAAAAGGACGGAAATACGATTGGAATCGCAGTAAAAGTTCTGGATGGGAACCAGCGGGCAAATCCGCCGGGAACAATGACAATTTTAAAAGAAATGAGATTGCTGAAACAGGAAGAACTGAGTAAGTTATCCGACTATGAAACCGTTGAATTGGTTAATCATAGGAAAAAAGTCATTGGAAAAATAACAGGTTCAATACATAATTGAAATGAATAAACACATAATAATTATCCCAATTTTATTGAGTACAATGGTTATGGGTCAAACCTGTCCTCCTCAGGATACCATTTTGATTGATCCTCCCCATAATTTATGGGATATCCCCAGCGAAAATAACTGGAACGGTCTGGAAGTGATGACATGGAATGTAAAGCAATTCCCCCTGAGCGGAAATACGGTTTCTTACGTAAATGAAATTTTAACTGATCTACTCCCGGATGTAGTCACATTTCAGGAAATTACTGACTTGGATGCTTACAATGAATTGGGTAATGAAATTCCTGCTTACACATTCATTTTGTCGAATTATGGAACTGATGGTGTGGGGTTGGAACTGGGAATCGCATTCAGAAATGATAGTGTTGAATTACTCGATTCCGGTTTGTTGTTTCCCGGAGATGAATGGTGGTTCGCCTGGCGCCTTCCTTTTTATGCTGATCTCCAGTGGCAATGCGGAACCGCTTCTCAAGTGTTTCAATTAATCAATGTTCATTTTAAATGCTGTAATGATGGATTTGACAGACGGTTGGTTGCATCTGAAATGATTCGGGATTATATTCAGGAACAACTGGACAATAGTGAATCCAACATTGTAGTTGCCGGTGATTTTAATGATGAAATAGATGAACCGGATAATCAGAATTCCCTCCTTCCATTGGTAGAAGCTGCTGACTTGGTTTATTTTACAACCACACCGATTGTAGGAGATAATTCCCAGCAATCCTATCCATTTGGCTCAGGAAGTTTTATAGATCATGTTCTTATATCATCGGGTCTGTTTGATGAAAATGATCAGTCCGGAGAGGTAAAGACCCTGAGGATTGATGATTATTTGGGTTCGTCTGCTTACCAAAATCATGTGTCGGATCATCGTCCGGTTTTATGGAAAATCTGGATTGAATCAGGATCTATTCCTGAAGGTTTGGTTATCAATGAGATCATGCAAAACCCCGAATCGGTTTCAGATACGTACGGAGAATGGTTTGAGATAACCAATGTGGGTTCAGAACAGGTGAATTTAAACGGTTTGATCATTCAGGATAATAACAGTGATTCTCATACAATTAATTCCGGTGGAGACTTGCTCCTGAACCCTAATGATTTTTTTGTATTAGCAAAAAATGGAGATACTGAACTAAACGGCGGTGTAACTGCTGATTATGTCTATTCAAACTTTAATCTTAATAATACCTGGGATGCAGTGGTTTTAAAACATCCTGCAGGAATTGTTTTGGATCAGGTATTTTATGATAATGGGACGTCCTTTCCTGATCCTGTGGGAGCAAGCATGATGTTGATAGACCCAATTACGGATAATGAACTGGGAGATAATTGGATTCCATCAACTCATACCTACGGTGACGGTGATTTTGGAACTCCCGGATCATCCAATATTCCTGATGATGGATTTACGGTAAATGTCGCTGTAAATGACGGGTGGAATCTCATTGGATTACCGGTCATGGTGAGTGATTCCCATTACCATTCAGTTTTCCCCACTTCTGTTTCCGGGACTCTGTATGGATATGAAGGTGTGTACACAGAAGAGGAATACTTAATCAATGGAAATGGATATTGGCTCCGGTTTAATGAGAATGAAAACATTAACCTTTCCGGACAGGAGATCACCACCTTATCCATATCATTGTCAGAAGGATGGAATTTAATAACTGGAATTTCTCAGGAATTTGAAACAGATGATATTGATGATCCTCAGGGATTAATTATATCAGGAACTTTTTATGAATTTAACGGCACATATAACAATGTCACTTCATTGGAACCGGGAAACGGGTATTGGGTCAAGGCAAATTCCGCCGGAATGATAACCTTAACATTTTCCGAGATTTAATTAATTATTTTCTTAACTTCCCGAGCTATAATTTAAACTAATTGAATCATTTATAATATGGATTCAACTTTAATTAATGGCTCAATTGAACTAAATTATTTTTTATAAATTAAAATCAGGAATATTATCATGAAAAAATCATTTATTTTTACGCTCATTCTTTTTTCATTATTACATTTATTTACCTTTGGCCAGTCTACCTACAGTTGGGAAGATGGCGGTACTATTTTGGGATATTATGGTAATTTATCAGACCCACAGAATGTTGGTACAACCAATGGAGTTAATCCTTTTGATGGGTCAGCCATGTTATCTGTATCAGAATCTCCATTAAGCGGTACCCCACAAGCATTTATAGCATGGGTTACAGATTTATCTGCTGGTGATGAAGTCACAGCTTGTTTTTATGGGTACGATGACACACCAGGTACGTCCCCTTCCTTGAGAATATGGGGCAGTTGGTCAGCAAACGATGATATAGATTCTTATCAAGGCTCAGCTGATGGGAATACTGACTATACTGATGGTTCGGGTTGGAGTCAAGTTTGTCATACCTTTTCAACAAGTCAGGGTAATTGGGATTCTGGTGAGGCTCTAGTAGTTCAAGCCCGTTTATATAGTGGTTCTGAAGATCCAACAATTTATTTTATCGATTTAATCAATGTGACTGCACCCGAAACAGCAACGATAAACTTTCCGGGAAGCAGTGGGGGTGGTATATCAGCAAATGCCGGTGATGATCAATTTGTAGACTCTGAAGAAATAGTTGTTTTGGATGGTTCAGGTTCTGTTGGTGATTTAATTGCATATATTTGGGAACAGATTTCGGGACCGTCTATAATCATAAACGGTGCGGATAATGTAGTAGCTACATTCACTGCTCCGTCAGAAGGAGTTCTTGAATTTCAATTAAC
>CAZFKU010000065.1:0-6673 GCA_964518835.1 uncultured bacterium | reverse complement strand
TGCCATGGAAACTCAAGCGGCTTGAATTTATCCACCTACTCAAACCTCATGAACGGAGGCAATAGTGGATCAGCAGTTATCCCCGGAGATGGTGCCAACAGTTTAATCATTCAAAAACTGAGAGGGACGGGTCCCGGTTCTCAAATGCCGCTGGGAGGTAACGCTTTGGATGAATCGCTAATATCTCTCATAGAAACATGGATAAATGAAGGAGCGCTGAATAATTAAATGAAACAAATTCTTAGTACATTCATTCTATCAATCCAGCTTTTTGCCCTACCACGGTTTGCAGTAGAGAATGGGGCATCCTGTAATCTCTGCCATGTAAATCCTGCCGGAGCAGGACTGCGGAATGATTACGGCATATCCCTGTTTTCCATGGAAGAACTCCCCATGGAAAGAGGAATGAAATTTACTGACGATGATTATACCGGAATGATAATGGAACATCTCCGTTTCGGTGCTGATTTACGGTTTCAGGTTTTGTCTCACACGGACAATGAAGATGAATCAAAAACCGCATATTTCCCCATGCAGGGTGATCTTTATGGCAATCTGTCTGTGAGCAAGGGAGTAGAAGTTTATGTTAAACATGACCTGTTGCGGCAACAACCGGAATTTTGGACCACCCTTCCCCTTTTACCAAATGATGGATACCTCCGGGTTGGGAGATTTATTCCTACATTTGGATTGCGTTTGGACGATCACACCGCTTTCACCCGGGGAGGAAATTTGAGGTTGTCCCACGATCTCCAAAAAGAAGGGATGGTCTTTTCTCCATATATGGAAACTCCAGGGATCATAGAAGCTGGAATGTACGTTTCAGATGTGTTTGTTACGTTAAGTACTTCCAACAAATATGCAACAGGTAGTGAAAGGGGATATGGATTTTCAGAATCCCTGAAGGACAAGAATATTACGGTAAGGGGAGAATATACAGGTGACATTGGTTTTGCGACGACCCTATTTGGTTGCTCCTTTATGAAAGAAGGTGATCTTCAACTTAAGGGATTGTTTGGAGGAACATCCTTCCTTGGAGTAACCTGGATCGGTGAGGTGGACATAGCAGATAATTGGGTAAAAGACAATACAACATCCTTGGCAAGTTTCAGCGAAATTTCATACAGATTGAAGCAGGGAGTACAATTAGTGACAAGGTATGATTTATTCGATGAAGATATTAATGTGAAACATAATGCTGTTTCACGACTCACTTTGGGAGCCGAAATATTTCCCTTCAGTTTTTTCGAAATAAAACTTCAGGGTCGGTTTACTTCCGTCAGCGGGAGTGAAGAAAAACCTGAACCAGAATATGTTGTTCAATTTCACACATGGTTTTAATTGGAGGATTCATGAAGCTGTTTACACAATTAACTTTTTTTCTTATTTTAACAAGTTTCTGTTTTGCCCAGGACTTTGAAAATGTCCAAGTACTTCCATTCGAAAAAAAGAAGGATTTAATGAAATATATGAAAAAAACCGTGTCTAAATCCCTGGGTGTAAAATGCAAGTTCTGTCACAATATTAAAGATTATGCAGATGACAGCAATCCCCACAAACTGGTTGCCCGTGAAATGATGCGGATGGTGATTTCAATGAATACCCATCTGGATTCAGCTTTTGCAGCCGGACTAAAAGCAGGGATGAAACATCGGCACGAACCTCCCAAAGTGGAATGCTGGGTGTGTCATAAATCCACTACAGATGTCGAGTTTAAAAAACCGGATTAATATCGTAAATTAGAAAATGGGAATCTGGACTCGTATCAAGAGGATTCGGCTGGAGTTCAAGATTCTTTTTATCCTCACCATTGGACTGGTTCTCGGATTCGGTTCTTACGTCATTTATTCGGTTCAATCTGAATCTAAAGCCCTCCTTCATCAGCACCGGGAAAAATCACATCTATTTGCGGAAACTCTGAATACGGGAATCCGCCACGTGATGCTGGCAGGTCGCTCCGGATATCTTCGTTCCATTGTAGAAGAAAGCCGGGAAAATTTCAAGGGAATTGGCAGGTTTCAGGTTTTTAATAATCACTCAAAAGAAATTATTCCTGAAACAGGACCCTTTATCACCCGACCAACCGAAGATAAAGAAATTATTAAATTGGTGGAGGAGGAAACTCAATCCACTATCCAATCGGAAAAATACATCGAATTTCTGAAAAATGAAAGTGACTGTCAATCCTGCCATGGTTCCGACCACACATTAAGAGCTGTCATTCCCATGGAGTTAGAATACAGCAGGGAAAACCAAAATTTTTTAGCTGGTGAAATTACAACCCATGCTTTTGAATCCATCATGCTGTCAGGAAAAGGAGAAGATTCTGACCTATTGATGAAAGAATTGCAAAAAGTACCGGGAGTTCGGCGGGCATTGATTTACGACCCTGATGGGTATATCGTTGTATTTGGAGATGATGATGATGAACTTCCCGAGCCTATTGCGGAAGAGGCAGCAGAAAAGTTCCACGAAAATCTGCAGACAAAATTTTCATTTTCAGATTTGGAAGAAGGAGTGGATACCTATTTGTTTCCCTTGAAAAATAAGGAAGAATGTGTCGTGTGTCATGGCGGTGATCATGAAATTCGGGGAATTCTTGCATTAAGTTACGAATCTGAAATTGACAAAAGTTCTAACTTCCCCGAAAGGACAATAACTGCAGGATTTGAAACCATGATGCTTTTGGAAAGAGGTCTTCATGCAGGAAAATACATTCAAAACCTCAGGCAATTACCCAAAATTAAATCCCTCCAGGTTTTTGATAATGGACTACGAATTGGGAAAGTGCAGGAGCTATACGTTCCTAATCCTGAATATCAAAACCCGGCTTTGGATGATTCCGTTCTTAATCTCACTCTTTTAGCAAATTTGAATCCTGAAAAGGAAAATCGGTTAGAATACCGGGAGAAAAAGGAAGATAACATCACTTACTTAACTCAAGTCATTCCTCTCATGAATGACGAAAAATGTCAGGGCTGTCATAACCCACCAAAACCGAATGATCCGGATTTTGCATTGGAAAAGGACAAATGGAGAGTGCGGAGTTGTGTGAAGGTATCCACATCAATGGAGCCGGTTTTGGATGAAATCAAAAGAAATTTATATGCATCAATCGGTGTGGGAATTTTAACCGTTTTGATGGTGGGAATCACCCTGCGGATTTTCATGAAACTTGTGGTTGTTCAACCGTTATTAATTATTGGAGCTGCTGCCGATAAAATAGGGAAGGGTGACTTAACGGTAAATGCATCGGTCAAATCGGAGGACGAAATTGGAGGTCTGGCAGACAGAATAAACACCATGATCCAGGGATTGAGAGAGCGTCTGCACTTGACCAAATTTGTCTCAGATGAAACTGTAGGAGCAGTTGCAGGCAAAGACATGAAGGGCATTTCTCTTGGTGGGGAACGAAAAGATGCTACTGTTCTTTTTTCCGATATTCGAAATTTTACTTCTTACTCTGAAAAAGTGGAACCTGAAGAAGTAATTGATATGCTTAACAGTTATTTGGACACTCAGGCAGATGCAGTTATAAATAACGGCGGTGATATTGATAAATTTGTTGGTGATGAACTCATGGCTGTATTTAAAGGAAAAACTATGGTGGAAAAAGCAGTGAAATGCAGTCTTGAAATTCAGGATAAAATAGCCATTATGAACAGGGGTAATGAAAAAAATATCGGGGTAGGTATTGGAATAAATGCAGGGGCTATGGTCATGGGAGCTATGGGAAGCAAAGACCGCATGGATTACACCGTTTTGGGAGATAATGTAAATTTAGGTGCACGGCTCTGCAGTGCCGCTAAAGCAGGAGAAATTATTATTTCCGGGAGAGCGGTAAAATTTCTACCTAAATCGCATACTGTGAATCTAAAGCCACTGGAACCGATCAACGTGAAAGGGAAGAAAGATGTGATTGAAGTGTTTGCCGTAACCCGGGATGTGGGGACTCCTGAGTAAAAAAATTATTCGAATCATCAATTAATTTCAAATTTATTTCCCCATTGTTTTGAAAACCATTTTTACTGTTTATTTTTTCTTGCTTGTTTTACCGTCTTTTCTATTTTGTACAACTCCCGAATGGGCAATAGATGCAATCTGGTATCAGATTTTTCCAGAACGGTTTTTTAATGGCGATCCTGCAAACGACCCTGATTTAGAAAGCCTGAAGGGAACCTGGCCCTATGATGAACAAACCTGGTGGGAAATAACATCATGGACTTCCGACTGGTATGAAATGCAACCATGGGAAAAAGCAAATGGATTTGACTATCGCTATCAATTTCAATGGCGGCGATACGGTGGAGACATACAGGGAATTATTGATAAATTAGATTATTTGGAAGAATTGGGTGTCAATGCAATTTACTTGAATCCCATTTTTGAGTCTCCGTCATCTCATAAATACGGAGCCAGATTTTATCATCATATAGATAATAATTTCGGTCCTGATCCCAAGGGCGATGAGGAAATCTGGTCAGAGGAAAATCCTTCAAATCCCGATTCCTGGCAGTGGACTTCTGCTGATTTACTTTTTCTGGAATTAATCAAAAAAGTCCATGACCGGGGAATGCACATCATCATTGATGGGGTTTTCAATCATGTGGGGATTCCATTCTGGGCGCTACAGGATGTGTTTGAAAAAGGGAAAACCAGCATTTACGCAAACTGGTTTACCATAACCAAATGGGATGATCGGGCAACAGAAGAAAATGAAATTGATTATGAGGGATGGTCCGGGATAAAAGATCTTCCTGTCCTGACTGAAAATGAAAACGGGTTGATCGAACCAATACAAAACCATATCCATGCAATTGTAAAAAGGTGGATGGATCCGAACAACGATGGGGACCCTTCTGACGGCATTGATGGCTGGAGGCTTGATGTTGCTGAACAAGTGAATATTAAATTTTGGAAGAAATTCAGGCGATGGGCTGAAGACATCAATCCTAATGTATTTTTAACCGGTGAGGTTTGGTGGGAAGATTATTGGAATAATAAAATGTTAAATGCTGCACCTTGGCTTAAGGGAGATGCATTTCATAGTGTTATGAATTATCGGTTTGGTGATGCCATGTTTAAATTTTTTATTGATGATAAACAAAAAATTAGTTCGGAAAAATTGGATAAATTACTTGCAGAAATACGATTTGATTATCCGCAGAAAACTGCATTTGTATTACAAAATTGTCTGGACAGCCATGACACAGAACGTCTTGCTTCAGCCGTAGTAAATCCCGAACGCTGGATTGACCATGGAAATAATACATGGTACAATCCTGAATTCAACATTCGCAAACCGAATAAACAGGAAAGACAGATTCAAAAAGCAATTTTAACTTTTCAATTTACCTATATTGGAACGCCTTTTATTTATTATGGAGATGAAGCAGGAATGTGGGGAGCGGACGACCCGGATTGCCGAAAACCTATGGTATGGAAAGAATTTAATCATGATATGGAAAAAGCTCATCCCTGTGATCACCAAGAGAACTGTTTTTACAGCAGAAAACCCGACGATGTATATTTTGATAAAGAAATGTTTTCTTATTATCAGTCACTCATTTCTCTCAGAAAAAAATATCCTGCCCTCAGGAGGGGAATCTGTAAAACTGTTTATAAAAAAAAGAGTGTATTTGCTTTTGAACGTTCCTACAAAAGTGAAACAGTTTTGGCGGTATTTAATAGCTCAATCTCCCGAGTTAAAATTCCTTCCTCGTTATTCGGTGACAATCAAAAAAACTGGAGGATAATTCACGGGAAAGGAAATAGTGAACAAATTGAGGGTAAAACGGGAAAAGTATTTGTCAGAGTAAATTAAGGTCAGATTAGTTCAGGTAGTGAAGTTTTTTCATCACTGATTCATATTCTTCGATCTTCCCCCGTTTTTTCAGTCCATTCGCATAAATCTTGTATTTTTTTATCAACCTATGCGTAACCTGATGGTTTTGCGTTTTGGAAAGTCCATCATCAAGTAGTAATTTTTCTAAAGATTGAATCCTGTACTTTTCAATTCCATCCTTTACTTTTGAAAGCTGATCTTCATGGCCACCGTATTTAATAATCATGGGTTCGTCTAAAAATAATACCGGATATTTGGCGGTGATGCGAAGCCATAAATCATAATCTTCACAGACTTTCAAAGATTCATCAAATATTCCCACTTCTTCTAAAATTGATTTATGGAATAATGAAGAAGAAGGTGAAATACGGCACATATCTAGACATTTCTCAAAGATCATTCCACCATATTTTTGATGTTTTTTCCCCTGATTTACTCTAACTCCCTTCCGAATCCAGATTTCATTAGTGTGACAAAATAAATAATCTGGATTTTCCATTAGGGATTGGAATTGTTTTTCAAGTTTTTTTGGAAGCCACTCATCATCGGAATCCAACAGTGCAATCCACTCCCCGTTTGCACGTTTTATGCCGGTATTTCTAGCTGAACTAACTCCGGAGTTTGATTGTCGAATTAATTTTACAGATGGATATTCAGACTCTATCCACCCAGAGGTCTCATCGGTTGATCCATCATCTATCACAATTATTTCTAACGAAGTCAATGATTGGTATAAGACAGAATCAAGAGCTCTTGGTAAAGAGTGTTTCCGATTATAAGTAGGAATAATAACCGAGATGTCAAATGGATTATTCAAATAATTTTACC
>CAZFKU010000064.1:0-6762 GCA_964518835.1 uncultured bacterium | reverse complement strand
ACCAAAGTAATACCCCAGGTTCAGGAGAAATTGGATACCATCGGTACCCACTTCTACTTCTTTAACTCCGTATCCGTCACTCACTTCCTGCATATATTTTCCTAAAACATATTGACCCTGAACACCGACAGCCAGTGGCCCAAGAGGCATTTCATAACCAACACACACGATGGTTCTGCTGCCGGCACCGTTAAAAGTCTGTTCGTCTTTAACTGCTGTCCCAGCATCTGGATCAGTATAATCATCCGTTATTTTCTGAGTTACTCTATTCGTACCTATTCCAGCTCCAACGTAAAGACCACGAATAACTTCATATGCTACTATACCTGTGAGAGGCATGAGTGATACGGATAGATCTTTTGTCATTGAATTATTTGAATTAGGCTTCAGATAGTATTGGAGTCCCTCGTACGCAGTTGCTTCTTCAGGTGTAAAATCAGCAGCAAAAACAGTATCTTTTTGTGTTCCATATACAACCAGGTTTTCCGCTTTTGCAGTTCCGGACCACATTCCTCCGCTAAGGGAAATCCTTATTTTTGATCCAAGCTTAAAGGTGGTACTTCCCTGAAACAAAGGCCCCATGGCAAACCCGGTCATAGACTGACTTCCGCCAGCTGACTGATTGACAAAAGAGTCATCAATGAATTCATCATTCCAATAGCTCATAGAGGGCCCATACATTCCCACATCAAAACCAACGGAATGAATGCTGAATATTGCATCTCCACCTTCACCTCCAAAACCGGCGAATCCTTTTTTGACATCGCTTATATCAATATCAGCTTCATCAAATTCCATGTCTTCATCTTCTTCCTCTCCAAATAAATCAAGGTCAAAATCTTCTTCATCGTCTTCTTCAAAAATACCCTCTTCTTCTTCTTCAATATCTTCCAGCTCATCTTCGTCAATAATAGGACTTCTCAAAAGATCCAGAAGCCATTCCTGGTTATTATCCAGATATATTTGAAATCCAAGATATCCGCCCATTCCGTCATACCCTTTTTCCAACTGATCATCCATTAGATCTATATCTTCGAGATATACAACCAATGCTTCAAATGTTGCCCGGTCTGCTTTACCTGTTTGTTCCAATCCAAGTAGATCCTGCAACTCGTGTTTCCAAGACGAATATGATGTTTCCTGGGCATGACTAAACCCAAATAACATCAATGTTAAACCAGTTAATAATAGTTTCGAAGATAGACTCCTCATGTTCACCTCACGGTTAATTTTGCAAAATTTATTACTTCTTTCCCGTCCATAATACGATTTTGTATTATGCAATGCAAGAATAAGATTAATAAAAATTTACCAATCATTTTCTTACTTTAATGACGTGATTCCCACTTTTAATATCGGCATTTTAATAAAAATTCTTTATACACTCCCAGCAAAATAAGGAAATTTATTAATTTAAATCAAAGTGTTAATTGCTGTATCCATTTTCACCCACACCAAGTCGGATGATATTTTTATCCTTTGTCTGTGGATAAACATTTCGGGTATCAATAATAAGTTTGCTGTTTTTTCGGACAAAACCAAAATCCACATTTGAGTGATCTGTCAGGATAACAGTGACGTCAAAATTTTCAATACCACTTAAAGATGGTAATCCTGATTTATGACCGGAATTCCAGGCAAATTTGGACACAAAGGGGTCGTAATAATCAACTACAGCTCCCTCTTTTTCCAGCAATCTCATAACGTCCAATGCAGGAGATTCCCGGACATCATCAATATCTTTTTTGTATGCTACTCCTAAAATTAAAACATTGCTTCCATTCACAGGTTTTTGAAAACGGTTTAATCCCCGTCCTATAATATTCACAACATGCTGGGGCATTTCTGTATTTATTTCACTTGCAAGTTCAATAAACCGTGCCCGATAATCCAGAGATTTCATTTTCCATGCTAAATAATGAGGATCAATAGGAATACAATGCCCTCCCAATCCGGGTCCGGGAGAAAATTTCATGAATCCGAAAGGTTTGGTTCCTGCAGCATTGATCACTTCCCAGGCATCCACACCCAATTTTTCACACATGATGGCAACTTCATTCGCCAATCCTATATTTATGGATCGAAAAGTGTTTTCCAGCAATTTTACCATTTCTGCAGATTCAGGTGAAGAAACTGGGACGACTTCCTCAACAATTTGCTCATAAAGTACTTTTCCTAATTCAGTACATTTCTCCGTAATCCCTCCGATTACCTTGGGTGTGTTGGAAATTGTATAGGTTTCATTTCCCGGGTCCACCCGTTCAGGCGAAAAACACAAGTATAATTCACTGCCGATTTCAAGGTCTGATGCTTTAAGCTTTGGTAATACCATTTCTCTGGTTGTACCGGGATAGGTGGTACTTTCTAGCACAATTAGCAAACCATCGTGTAAAAATTTAACAATCTGTGATAAAGCATGGTTGATAAAAGAGACATCCGGATCCTTCAATTTGTTCAACGGTGTGGGTACACAGATAGAAAGTACATCTAATTCCTCTATACATGAATAGTCAGTGGTTGCGTTAAATGCTCCGGATTGGACTAATTCCCCGAACTTTTCATCATCCACGTCACTGATATAGTTTTCCCCTTCATTTAGTGAGGTGACTCTTTGTTTATCTATATCAATCCCGGTAACTGTAAAACCTGCATAACCGAATTCACAAGCCAGAGGAAGTCCCACATATCCTAAGCCGATTATACCGATTTTCGCAGACCGATCGGTGATTTTTTCTTTTAGATTAGTTGTCATTTATGGCACTAAATTTTCCTTGTTATTTTGATGAATGTAAAACACAGCCCCCACTCTCCTTTAGAAAATGTTAGGAATTAATTGTAGGTTGTAATGAAAATGTACAGGAAATTCATAACCTTAAATATACACACTTATTATTAATTGGTACGACATTTTCTTTAACTATTCCCTCTAATTTCAAAGGAAATATTACATGATTCCACGTAAAATATCCCTATTATTAATTCTGTTCTGTTTTTGTGTTGGTGGAAATGAATCTTTTCATCCCACACCAGACAGGGAATATGACCTACTTCATTCCGTAATTGATATTTATATTAATTTGAATGCAAAATCGGTGGAGGGTAAGGTCACTCACACTGTTTCGCTTTTATCAAATCAAATGGATAGTATTTCATTTAATTCAAAAAATATTAATATTAATTCAATTGTGATTGATGGCAAACATAATGAATCATTTGAAATGAAAAAAAATAAATTAGTTATTCCGTTAAATCGGAATTATGACCTGGATGACAAAATAACAATCTCTATTGACTATGAGGCATTTCCGAAACTGGGATGTTTTTTTGTGCAACCAGATTCAGTTTATCCAGAAAAACATGTACAGGCATGGACACAGGGAGAGCAAATGCACAACCAGCATTGGGTTCCTCTATATGATTATCCCAATGACAAAAGCACTTTTGAATGTATTCTCACGGTTGATACACCCTATGTTGCCGTTTCCAATGGCGCTTTAATAGATATTAAGAAGTCGGCAGGAAAACGAACTTATCATTGGAGTGAGTCTGCACCCATGGTAAGTTATCTTATATCATTCGTGGCAGGCGAATTCAAGGAAATAAAGGACAATTCATCATCTGTTCCAGTTTCATACTGGGTTTACCCGGAACATAACCGTGAAGATGCTTTACGGTCTTTTGGTCATACACCTGAAATGATTGAACTTTTTAATGAATATACAGCATTACCTTATCCCTTTGAAAAATATGACCAGATAATAGTTGAGGATTTTATGTGGGGAGGAATGGAAAATATTACGCTGAGTCACATGACTGATCGAACGATGCATCCAGAATCTGCTCAACCAAATCATTCCAGTGAATGGCTGGTCGCTCATGAACTGGCTCACCAATGGTACGGCGATTTGATAACTACCCGGAATTGGGCAAATATTTGGCTGAATGAAGGAATCACATCCTTTATGGAACTTATTTGGGCTGAACACAAATACGGGATTTCTGAAAAGGAATATTACAGGTATAGAGAGGTAAGGAGCGTAAAACACGCAGATTACAGTAAAAAACCCATGGTCTTTTACCATTATGAGGATTCCAACGATTTATTTGATGCCAATGTTTATGCTAAAGGTGCCGTTGTTATGAATATGCTTCAAAAAATTCTTGGTAAAGAACCCTTTCAAAAAGGACTGCAATTTTATACAATGGAAAACGCCTATAAAAATGTAGAATCTTATGATCTGAAAAAAGCATTTGAAGAGACAACAGGAAAAAATCTTTACTGGTTTTTTGACCAATGGATGTACACTCCCGGACTACCGGAATTAACCGTGAAACACCGTTATGATAAAAAAAAGAAAGGTACAATCATTAGTGTTGAACAAACTCAGGACACCACCACTTCTTCCATATTCCGTCTTCCATTCACTGTTTTGATAGATGATGGAACTATTAATCGATTTAATGATGAATTGACAAAAACAAAACAGGATTTTTTCTTCCCATCAAAAGAACCTGACATGGTAGTGTTTGATGAGGGGTTTCAGATTCCCAAGTTTATGAAACATAAAAAATCAAATGAGGAATTGACTCATCAATTATTCCATGCTCCCAACGTGAATGACAAGATTTGGGCAGCAGAAGAAATGGGCAGGAAAAAAACCGGTAGTAATAATATTAAAGCACTTTTCCATTCAATGGAATCCGATGATTTTTGGGGTGTAAGGAAAGAGGCGGCAACTGCTCTTTCCAATTTAAAATTAAAAGGAAAAGAAACTCAAATTATGCACCTCTATCATCAAGAAACTGATGCAAGAGTTAAAAGTGAGGTTTTGCGTCTTTTAAAAAACTCAAAAGGTGATGAAATAACACAGTTTTTAACAGAAATAATCAAGTCCGATTTTAACGACTATGTTGTCCGATCTGCAGTTCAATCTTTGTCAGGGGTTAATGAAGATGCCTTGATGAAAAATCTGGAATTTATATTGAAACGTGAGTCTCATAATGATATTGTGAGGAAAGCAGGGATCAATCAATTATCCTCGTTAAAATCAGATTCAAATTTTCAAAAATTAGTTCAATTGGCATCCTATGGTGGGACATCCTGGAATTCAAGGACAACCGCTGTTAGAGGCCTTGAAAAATATGTGAAAGACCATCCCGAAGTTTTGGAAAACATGATTCAATTTCTGGAAGATCCAAATTACAGAATCCGCTGGGCAGCAATCAATATTTTATGTAAATACGGAGGAGAAGATCACCTGAAAAAAATGTTAGAGATTACTGAAAATGATTTACTTGCGGGAATGGAGTTCAGTTCGGGAAAATATTATGTAAAAAAGAGAATGGAAAAACGAAATACTTTTCCCGGTTCAATGAAAATATCTAAAAAGAAATTGGCGGATATTTTTGATCAAATGGATCAGGTTCGTCTGGATTAGATAAACGTGCCATTTTCCGCCTGGCTCGTTCCAGAAGAAGATCAAGAAGTACAATTAAGGAATTTGATCATTCGTTTAGCGAGAGAAAATAATTCCCCTGAATTTTTCCCCCATTGTACACTTTTGAGTCAAATTCAACATTTTTCAGACATTCCGATTGATGAAATTGAATCATTCTGTTCTCAATCTAAAAAAGTCAATCTGAATTCATTAAGGATAATGGGTGGTGAAATTCTGTTTAAATCCCTTTACATTCAATTTGAAAGAGACGATTTCATAATGGAATTCCAACAAAATTTTTCATATCTTTTTGAAAATCGGGAACCATACCGATTTGATCCTCATTTGAGTCTTATGTATAAAATTGTGTCACCCGAAAATCAAGAAAGAATCATTTCAGAAATTTCATTACCGAAACAGATTAATTTTGATTGTATTTCTATCGTAAAAACAGGAGAAATAATTGAAGGATGGGAAATGGTGTTCAGCCAAAAATTATCCGGATAAGTTGAGGACATGAAAAAAATATTGACATTAATTGATGTTCAGGAAAAACTGGTCCCTCTTATGGAAAATAAAGATCAATTTTTAATTAACCTGAATATTTTATTGAAAGGCGTTCAACTTTTGGATATTCCTATCATCTGGATGGAGCAATTACCGGATAAGTTAGGTCCAACAATTTCAAAGGTAAAAGATGTGATGAAAGGGAAATCTCCCATCAAGAAAAATGTGTTCAGTTGTGGTGAATCAGCTGAATATCTTACAGAATTAAAAAAGTATGGTCCGGATGAAGTCATACTCTGCGGAATTGAAACCCACGTCTGTGTTTATCAAACCGCCATGGATTTGCTTACAATGGGGAAAAAAGTACAGGTGGTTGCAGATGCAGTGACTTCACGAAAAAAACTGAATCATGATGTAGGGTTACAGCGAATATCTGAAAAGGGAGGGTTACTTACCACTTACGAATTGTTATTATTTGAGGAACAGAAAATTGCAGAAGGAGATCGATTTCGAGCCCTGATTAATTTGGTCAAATAATCCAAAATAAAATTAATTTCATACTTTAAAATTAAACCAATGGAGAAAAAATGAAAATCAAATCATCTATTTTATGTTTAGCTGCTACAGTAATTTTGGTTTCAAGCTGCGGTGATACGGTAAAAGCAGAAATAAAACTCAATACCATTCAATGCGGGATGTGTGTCAATAAAATAAAATCCAGTTTGAATGAGTTGGATGGCGTTGTCTCAGTTGATGTAAGCCTTGATAAAAAAGTCGGTGTTGTCACTTATAATGCCGGATTAGTGGAATTAACGGC
>CAZFKU010000063.1:3574-6781 GCA_964518835.1 uncultured bacterium | reverse complement strand
AAGCTACATAAACGCCTCCATCAGAAGTGGATTTTGCCGTTGCCTGAACCCCGCTACCAATCATTAATGGATTATCCGGAGAAGATGACCACTGTCCGAATGAAATTGAAAAAATAATAATTAGTGTAAAAAAATATTTCATGTTTGTACTCCTTAAATATATTTTAGTAAAAGTAAATGTTAATTATCATCAGTTGAAATAAAAATTGTTCCTGATTCATAAGTTTTAACCCAATAACCCGCCCCTGGGGATAATTCAGATGCTGACTGAAAGCCGCTGTCATATCCATAAATTGTTCCTACAATAATTATTCCATTGGGATCCTGAATTTCGTTTACAAGTGTTGTACCGGTAAGTCCAGCAATTATATTCCAACCTTCTAATAAGTCTATTGAAATCTCCGTAATAGGATATCCAGTGATTTGCGGAAATACAGATTCTGGAAACCGCAGCCAATAACCGGTTCCCATGTTCAGATTCGTTTCAGACACATAATTCCCATTGTAAGAGTAAAGTGTACCGGAAACTGCATCAGGAAAAAGTACACTGTAATCAGAATTTTCAACATCCAACGGAAGTCCTACCAGATTCCAACCCTCATTGTAATTCACAGTGATAGTGCTGGTTGAAGGTGTTGGGACATCCTCACTCCAGTTAGCACCAACAATCATTCCGTCATTTCCTTCTCCACTTGTATCATAGGCGATGGTTCCCGAACCTTCGTTGAATTTCCAGTAACCCACTAAGTTGTCGTAACCACTCACATCTAAATTCATATACTCCTGAATCTCCACTGCATAAAGGGCACGATCCCAAATCCTGACTTCATCTATCATTCCATTCAAATCAAACATCCAGACAGAATAAACAAGTGACCCGATATAAAACGAAACAGATGGATCTGGTATTTGCCCGGAAGCATTGGAAGAACCTGCCGGTACTCCATCAATATAAAGCATGATAGTACTGCCATCATATACCAAGGCAATATGCTGCCACATATCCGGAACAATAGCTCCCGTTTCGGTGGTGATGGTAAAAACATTATCCGATGTCCTTAATCTACCTTCCAATTTATATCCGCCCAGTTGTAGCACATAAAAATCAGCATCGATTTCATTTCTGAACCCAAAGAATGCATCCAGATCGGGCCATCCGGTTTCTGTGTTTCTCGGATATATCCAACCACTGATTGTCATTTGTGAACTGTTGGTTATGACTGCAGAAGCATTTTCAACTTCCACATAGTGCCCTTCTCCATTAAAATCCAGGGAATAGTTTTGAGGAAAAGAAAAGGAAATAAATAGAATGAATAGTAAAGCGTTTTTCGTTGTAGAATGCTCCAAAATTAAAATCAATTTATACGATTTGAATCAATTCTACAATGTTGAAATACCGGTTCTATTTTAGTAAAATGATTTTTTGGATTTCTCTGTTATTTCCCGAAACCAACTCTGTAACATACACACCGCTTGAAAATCCGTTTGCATTCCAATGAACACTGTGATTTCCGGGGGAAAGTTTTTCATCCACTAAGGTTTCAACCAATTTTCCTGTTATATCGTAAATCCGTATAGACGTTGCGTCCAACGTCTCTACATCAGGAACTGAAAACTGAATAGTGGTAATTGGATTAAATGGATTTGGAAAAGCTGAAAGAATTGAAAATTCTGCAGGGGTTTGTGGTGACGTGGTTTTTCTCAACACAAGAGTTTCTGATTTTCCACTAACCTCAAGCACCTGAACACCTTCGCACTTTAACATATTGCCACTTTCATCTACAATTTCCCAAACTTCGCCATCTTTTGTTTCACATTCAATCGTTAGCGGACTGCCATCATTCATCACTTCAATTAAACAATCATCTGTGCTACAATATTTTGTATCTCCAGAAAAACGGACATCAAACCCACCCATTGCAGGTACAGGTGGAAGTGAAAACATGGGCATATCTTCTTCCTTTATATTTGCACCGGTAAATAGATCAACAGTGTTTCCATCACCATTAGAAAAACGAATTTTAGATGACTGAGCAATGTATTGATCTCTCATTGAACTGCCTTGTTTTGCTCTGCTTACATCCGAGGTAAGTGTGACAGTTCCATCGCCGGACGACCGGAGCCAATACCCTTTCCCCGGTTCAAACACATCTGAATTGACATAAGAACCGTTAAATCCGTACACAGTTCCATCAAAGACCAATCCGTCCGGATCTGACATCCCTGCATTTTCAGACGGACCGGAAACGATGTTCCATCCCTCCACAACAGAAACAGAAATTTCATCGAAAAACACTCCGGTAAATTCCACAGTACCACTTTCCTCCATCCTCAACCAGTATCCCGTACCGTTTTCCAGTTGTTCCGATTCCACATAACCTGCATCAAATGAATACAGTGTTCCTGAGTAAGCATTGGGAAAGAGGGTTTCGTAGGATGAATTGTCGGATTCCACAGGTAGTCCTACCAGATTCCAGCCGGAATTGTATTCCGCTTCAACTGTGCCCTGACTTCCGCCTTCAATGACCACTGTTGTTATATCTTCATACCCGAAATAACTACCAGATGCAACCTGTACATCATCCACGAGGATTGAATATCCACCCTCTCCAAATTCACAGCACATACCGTCTCCATACGTGTCATAAATGGTAACTTGATATATCCCGGGAGAAGCACAATATCTATCTGTATAAAATGAAGCATTCATACCACCACCGGACATAAAATTATTCACATTGTCGTCATCATTAATTGTCCAAAACGTTTCTTCCGGATAATTATCAAAACTCAATGCGATCTTGATCTCGCTTCCTGTGTTGCAGGGTAGGCAGGTACCATTATCATACATGGCATCTGGGTCGTAATTATTGGCTGAAGGATCGGTACATCCATCCATGTTCCAGTAATAGGGTTGATCAAAATTTTCTCCGTAAAGACTTACCCTGTAATCATAAACTCCCGGCGGAAAATTGCCGTCGTCAACTAACATTCCACCCCACCACCACCAGAAGGTTGTATAATTCCAATTGGGGATAATTGGGAATGAATTTAACACATCACCATTTGGATCAATTATCTGGTAATAAAACGGAATACCTCCATATACATCCCTGAAAAAAGAAACATGATAACCAATTTCATTTTCCACAAAATGATCCCGGTAGTTCAGGATGCTGGGTTCAGGACATTCCATCCACCAGGAAC
>CAZFKU010000063.1:0-3474 GCA_964518835.1 uncultured bacterium | reverse complement strand
ACCAGGAACTCTATAATCATGCTGATCTTCCCAGTGGGATTCCCCTATTTCATTGCAGGGCCCTTGATATGGATCCACCACTTCCCAATTTTCATCACGTATCTCAAGATGTAGATGTGGTCCTGTAGAATTTCCAGAACTTCCCACAAGACCGAGGAATTCTCCCCTTTCCACAGTTTCGCCAATGTTTTTGGATGTCAATGAACCCAATTTCATGTGTCCGTACATCGCTACCGAGCCATCATCATGTTGGATATAAACGGCATTCCATTCATAACCGCTCCAGTCACAGCGTCTATCATAATTAAGACTGTATTTATCAATTATGGTTCCTGGTGCGGCTGCGATAATTGCCACCTCCTCATTGTCCATCATATTCCAGGCGTGGGGCCAAATAAAATAATCTGTTCCATTGTGACCATCGTAAGTTCGTTCTCCGCAATTATAATCCAGTATTTGGTTCGGTGAAGGGTTTTGATCCACGAAGCCTGAAATTGCCCAGTAGTCATTGGCAGAAAAATTTTCGGTAGCTTCCAGGGGCCAGGTAAAATCTGTTGGGGTACGACTTGGGGTTTCAGGCAGGATTCCCCTCTCTTTTAAATCAGATATGTTCTCCTCCAATCTTTGGAAAATTATTTTGTATTGTTCGGAGGTAACACATTCCTCGGATGTGAGTTCGCCCTCTCTGATCCCAAACCATCCGGTATTGGTTTCCGGATCATAACCCCACTCCCCTTTTTCCAGCATTTCTTTAGGGAGCATGTTGAATGGTGTTTGATCTGTTTTCCCCGGTTTGGGCGGTGGATTTTCTGCTGAGATGAAAGATATCATCAGAGTAAAAGCAAAAAGGGTAAAAGCAGAAAACAAAATTTTCATGAGTGACCTCCGGTTAATTTGTTTGAGAAATGAAGTTATTGTTTTGTCAAAGCTAAGATGAAATAAACATTAAATCAATACCTTTGGTTTGTTATATGATGTATCTCACGTCTGAAAATGGTACAGTTTTTTTAATTTTCCACAAAGGGTTGAAAAGCTATTTAGACTTGAGTTAAGAATCTGACAAATGAGGAGAATTGATTTAACTGTCACATTGAGTAAACCACCGGAAGGTGGTTGTTATCGAAATGAGACAAACCCTCTCCCTTCGATCCTCCTACGTCCCGTTCCCGGAATTACTGAAGCTAACAAAACCGTCATAAAGAACAGCGAAAATGAAATAAAGACTTATCTTCTTCGTCATCCTGAGTAGAGAAGTGTTATCGAAGGATAATCAAAACCCACCTTTCGATAACACCCCGATGAATCGGGACTACTCAAGGTGACAAAATAATTGAGTTTGTGTGACAAATCGTTCTTAACTCAATAGCTTCGCTGATTAAGTCAAGTGCAATTATTTAGTATAAAAAATTAATTCTTTGTGTCTTTGCGGCAAGTTCTTATATTAAAAGAGACCAATCAAAAACCGAATCCACCCTGCACTTAAAATAATAAAACATGCATAAAATGCTTTTGCTCTGTGAGGAACAAAATTGGTTGTAAAACGGATGATGCTGTGAATGAATTTAAAAAATGCGTATCCCCAGGCAAGGTAAATATCGAGAGTTGTTACATTTTCGGTAATAAACAGCAAGACGCAGAGGAGATAAAACAGAACCGGTTGTTCTGAAAAATTTTTATAATGATCCCGTGCAGATTTTAAATAGTCAGGGGCATCACTTTTATACACCCGGAAATATCTGTATTTAACCTCCCGAGATTTAATGGCTTTGTAGGCGTTTATCCATAAGTGGATATGAGCGTAAAGATGGAGAACCACAATGGGAAAAATGGGATAAAAAATTTGGATGTTTTTCATGATTGTAGTTTCCTTCTAATTACATAAATGATAATTATTTTTAACAAATATCTTAAAATGTCATACTGAGTTCATCGAAGTACGACATTTTAATTTTTAAAATATTCAATTTTTTCCCGATTCCTGCCAGCCGAAATAACCGTAACTGTCAAACAATTGAATCAGACCGTTGTTTTTGCTGTCAGCTCCCAGATAACATCTGTTTTCTCCGAATTCGTTATTTAAAGTCAATGTGCCTCCGTCATTTGTATCAGGAACCAATCCTCCGACAATTTTATTTTTTGAATTATAAATAGCAACTGAACCTCCATTCGACTCACAGCCCAAGACAATTTTCGAAGAATTTTCTGTGTCATCCGTCCTGGAAATTACCAATCCTCCCGATCCGGAATTGGCAAAAAGATGAAGGGCAATTTTTCCTGTTTCTCTGTCGAATATCTGAATTTCACCCGTTTTAATCACATCACCTTTATTTGCACCCATTAACATGAGTGCTCCTGCAATGAGACTGGCTCCAGAAATAAATCCGGTTACATAATCTTTCATGATTTTATCCTCTTAATATTTCAATTTATTTTGATGTTAAAAAATTATCCACCCTCACATTGGGATGTGTCCTGATTTCCAATAATTTCTTCAATACATTCTGGATATTGTGGACAAAATTGATTGTTGTCCAACTCGAAAATCATATTCTCAATATCCAGATTGCAAATGGTTTCCGGGATGGTTCCGCTTAATTGATTATTATTCAATATCATCAATTCAAGATTTTCAAGATCAAACATGGATTCCGGAATTTCTCCGGTTAACAGTGTGTTGGATATGAAAAATTCCCTGAGTTCGGTCAGGTTCCCGATACTTTCCGGTAAAGTGGTTTCAAGAATACACCCCTGACAATGGAAATGTATTAACCTGCCGTTTTCCCATTCCGGTTCTTCCATCGTGACCAGTACGCTGGGAGCAAAATTACCCACCAGTTCTTGAAGAATGGAAATATCTCCAGCATGATAGCAATCACCATCCACCGAATAATAATGTTCATGGCACCATTCAAATACATGTGATGCAACGTAGTCATAAACCTCGCTGATGGGATAATCAGGATATCCAGAATCGTAGGATTGGCTCCATCCGGTTTCATAAACCAACGTCAACGTAGTCCAAAACCCGCTGGGAACATCAGATGAATATGAATAATCCTTTAAATCAAATAATCCTGTGAAAATTCCATCAAGTATTACGTAAATACCCTGTTCCCATTGATCTACATAACCAATCACATTTAATGAATCTCCAGCAAATTTAGCCACGGAAATAACAAATTGAAATCCATCTCTAAATATTTCAAACTCAGACTCTGAAGAACCGTATGTTTCCCACACTAATTTTTGGATTGAGTAGGCACAGGAATCATCTGACAAGACTGCAGTTGAATCGTAATTAGCTGCTGTACTGTCTGTACATCCATACGTTGTATCCACATTAGATGTATCAATTTCAAATTCACAACTGCCGTCATCAAAAGTTGCATCCACCCAATAATTCGTAGCGGTACTATCCATACATCCACAAATAGAATTTCCACCAATAATACCGGCACAGTCTGATTCTTCCTT
>CAZFKU010000062.1:0-7218 GCA_964518835.1 uncultured bacterium | reverse complement strand
GCTGTAACTGAGTCTTTCTATGTCTGATAGTTCTACTCCGAAGTATAACTCAGAGCCGTTAATAATTATGGTGTTAGAATTAAGGCTGAAGTCCTGAGGTGTAATCCTTGCTGATGCCCCACTTGTAAGAGTTATATCTCCTGCTTCATAGGCTCTAATCCAGTAGCCCTTGCCTGCTACCAGCTCTTCACTTAAAACATAAGTTATATCAAAGCCAAAGAGAGTGTTCTCTACAATAATACCATCTGGGTCATCAATAGAGTAAACTGAAATAGTATCTGCAATTCCTGAAATTAGATTCCAGTCTTCTTCAAGGGTAAGAGTGAGTTCATTTAGTGGTGCTCCAGTGATTGTGGTTGACCCTGCTTCATAAAACTTCAGCCAGTAGCCATCTCCATTTACAAGTATACTATCAAGATTATAAGTAAGGTCAAAAGAGAATAGTGTGTTCTCAACAGCATCAGGGAATATTGTAAGGTAATCATTGTCTTCAACATCAAGGGGGAGTCCAACAAGGTTCCAGTCTGACTGATAGTATATATTAATGGACCAAGGTGGCGGCTCTTCCCCTTCTGCAGTACCTATTAAAAGTACAGTTTTAGAAGGATGGACATAGTTATTTGATTCAATTACCAATTCCTCATTATAATTTCCCGGCTCAGTTGGGATAAACTCTATTTCTATCACAATATCGGTTTGTGGTGGTAAATAAGCAGATGTTTGTGAAATATTAAACATCTCATGATTTGAAAGAGAGATGTCAGATATTGTGAGTAATTCAGTTCCTGTATTTGTTATTGTAAGCGAGGCAGTAACAGTTTCTCCCAATTCAGTAATACCAAAATCAATGGATTGATCAGATAAAGAATAAAAATATTTAGGTTTGTTTTTTAAAATCACAAATTGATCTGCATCATCAATAATAAAATCAATTGCACCATCATTTTGATAATCAAAACTAGAAAAATTAAAATTTGCAAAAATATTTGGATTTAATGTTGGAGATTGTTCGGAAAATAACCCATTCCCATTATTTAAAAATTTATTTATATAACTTGTTGAGTTATGTTGTCTATATAATATATCTAAATCGCCATCACCATCCATATCTGCTATTGAATTATCACCAGCAAAATACCCTAAATTTCCACTATTCACTTGAGTGAAATTCCAAAATCCATTATTCAAATATGCCATTAATTCATTATTGTAATCTGGATCCAGATCACCCAAAAATAGATCTAATAATCCATCATTATTAAAATCTCCCACTCCTCCAACAGCCGAAGTGTAACCAGGTAATTCAATAACAATTAATGGATCAAATTCACCGTAACCGTTATTTGACTGGACAATTACTGTGGGATAAATGCCACCTACCATCACAATATCAATATCTCCATCACTATCAAAATCACCTTTTTTCATACTGCTACCATAGCAAGCAGTAACTGTATTATTCCAAGATTCTTGAAAAACAGCTGTTCCATTATTATTATAAAGTTTATGATAATTACCATCCTTCCAAAATAGGTCCAAATCACCATCTCCATCAAAATCATCAGATAATATATAGCCACCAGACCATGTGTTAAATCCATGGTGATAAGTAAAGGTTTCATCACCATTGTTTAAAAAAATTTCTATTTGATGGTTCCCATTTACTGTAATATCAATTAGAGTATCTTGATCAAAATATCCTATTTCTAAGGAAGAATATTCTCCAGAATAATTAGCTATCTCTGGTTCTATAATTGTCATGTAACTAAAATCGTTATTATCAACATTTTTATAAATTGTTATTCCATAATAATTAAAAATTGCTACATCCAATAACCTATCATTATTAAAATCTGCGATGAAATTTTTTCCATCAGCACTGTTGATAAGTGAATCAAAATACAACTCTTCAAATTCAGTTGATCCGTTTCCACATTCTGTGTTAAACCCCCAGTGATATGGTACGATCTGAATACCCAACTCAGTAAGGATATATTCAGTTAGTGTTATACTGATATTCTCGCCATAATAATATTGTTTATCTGAAAGTACAATTGCAGAATAGTTTGCAGTATCATAACTGATTTCTAGATTATTATGTGAACCACTACGGCTACCTATGATTATTATAGTACTATTGTTTAAAGTACTCGATATCATTGATTCAGTAAACTGTATCGTTATCCCTGAGTTAACATTTACATTAATCTCATTATTCCCTGGGATGGTTTGTTCTATATTAGGATTTGCAAAACTACAGTTAATAACAATGCTATTAATAAAAACTATCTTGAAAGTTCTATTCATTGTAAATAAACTCCTTTTGTGTAGATGGTGTGAAGAGTGTACGAGTCCTGTGGAAGATAAGAAGACACAATCTGTATTATTAGGCTCATAAATATTTATAAAGTGTAATCATTGACATTCAGCATTACAAGAATCTTTTTTAAGGATGTGATGTATAAATTTACATATTTTGTATGAGAGGTTGTAATATCTAAAACACAGGGTGTGCCCCCAAGGTCTGGGTGGGGGGTCAAAGTGTGTCCGGCAAAAGTGTGTATATTTTGTGTCATTTATTTGGTAACAGATAATCCAATTTGACGATCTATTAATAAAAAAAACCCTGCTTTATCTTAATAGGCAGGGTTTCTCATCTAAGTGTATTTGTCGGAGCGGCGAGATTTGAACTCACGACCCCTTGACCCCCAGTCAAGTGCGCTACCGGGCTGCGCCACGCTCCGTTTTGAATAAAAAATTTAAAATATAAAATTGATATGAATCATTCGTTAATGATTCGAAGAATATCCTTCAATTCCTTTTTCAGTTTTACAAAAACCTCAGAGTTTATTCCCGTACGGTTACCGGATTCCGTTGTTTGGTCTGTTTCTCCGGCTATATAACCGGCTTCCATCTGTTTCCGGGCACCCTCAATGGTAAATTTCTTTTTATACAATAATTCTTTTATTTTGTGAATAACTTCAATATCTTTTTGGCGGTAGGTTCGGTTTCCTGCACGGTTCTTTGGAGGTTTTAATTGGGAAAATTCAGATTCCCAGTATCGAAGTACATATTGTTTCAACCCCGTAATCTTACTCACTTCCGAAATGGAATAATATAATTTCTTTATTTGCGGATTATCGGGACTCATTAAATACTTTTTCTTTTAAACTGTTACTTTAACTTAACGAATAAACGATAAGGATACAAAGAAATATCTTAATAATTATTCCACATATTAGAGTTTAAGATTGGTAATAATTACCGGGACTTTAAATTGTAGGTGTCCGTATAAAATGGTATCACAAAGAATTCTTTACATATTTCCTATGAAAGTCCACCCATTTTGGCAGGACTTCTTCAAGCATTGGTTTAGGTGGTAGAAAAGCAATTCTCAGGTGATTGGTTCCTTCTTTTTGTCCAAATCCGCTTCCGTTCACCGTGGTCAATCCCGTAGATTCAAGCAATGCCATGCAGTAATCATAATCCGTTGCATTTTCCGGCAGAATATCCAGTCTTGGAAAAAGGTACATTGCACCAATTTCACCGAAACATTTCACTCCCTCCATTTCCTGAAAGGAGGCTTTTATAATCAATGCCTTTTCATGTAATTCTTTAAGCACAGCTTCCACTTCTTTTTTATGTAGTCGTCCTGCTGATGAATTCTCCGCAGGAGGATTTACCATGAGATAAACAAGGATTTGTCCTGTGGTATTTGAACACAAATTTACCGAAGCCTGGCGAAAGAGAACTTCTGTCAGAGTTTCATCTGTAGATTCCGGTTTGGGTGCATTTCGAACCTCAAGATAACCTCCCCGATGCCCGCATTCGCCGTAAAATCCCTTGGAAACGCTGTGTAAACTGAAAAGTGGAACATCAGGTCGATTCCAGACTGCTTGAGCAAATGAATGGAATTTAGAGCCGTATGTGTTTTCCTGATAAACTTCGTCTGCAATGATGGATATTCCTTTGTCCTCTGCAAAATTGACAACTTCATTCACACTTTCCTGATTCAGTACAGCACCGGTAGGATTCCCCGGATTTATGACCACGATCCCTCTAATATTCACTCCGTCTGCTTCAGCTTGTGAATAACTCTCTTCCAGATCGTTCCGTGATAAAAGCCAGCCTTTTTCTTCGTCAGGATAATAATTAACCTGCACTCCTCCGCATCGGTGAATGGTTGCGGAATACAGCGGATATTGAGGAATGGGAATCATAATTCCGTCCTGATCATTAGTGATGAGCAATTCAATGATATTTTTTGCACCCTCACTGGCACCATCGGTGAGAAAAATTGTGTCCGGATGAGCTGGGATTCCATTATTTTCCCGTACTCCGTCCCGCCTGTCAATAAATTCCGCAATGGCTTCCCGGATAAATTCATGACCTTTGCTTTCCGAATAGGCACCCATTCCCGTTTCCATTTTTTCAAGGATGGTGTGAGCATAATCCAAAGCTGTTTCCGAATAACCGGCAGGAATATGGATGTTTTTTGCTTTCAATAATTCGGGATATTCAAGCAGAGACAAAACCTGCCGGTAAAAAGAAAGCGGCGGTTGACCCAGTGCCTGTGGATTTCCGATATTGCAGGGAATGATGGTACGGCCCAATCTTTTTAATTCTGCCGCCCTTTGGGGGATGGGACCCCGGACAGCATACTCCATTCTTAGTATTTTTGGATTAACGTAAAATGGTTTTTTCACGTTAAAGGGAAGTTAATGGTAGTTAAAATCTTCGCCGTTTGGAAAAGGGTTTTTTTCCGTCTCTGCCCCTGCCCCGGTTATCACTTCTTCGAGGATTTCTGGGACGTTCTTTATATCCTTCCGGTTTCGGAAGAAGGGCTTTTCGACTGAAATCAAGACGCCCCTGATCATCTATTTTTATCAATTTTACTCTCATTGCATCACCGGATTTACAAATATCTTCAACCTTTTCAACCCTTCGCCATTCCATTTCGGAGATATGAACCAATCCTTCTCTCCCGGGAGCAAATTCCACAAAAGCGCCAAACGTCATTAATCGAGTGACAATTCCGTCAAATTCCTGTCCTACTTCCGGTTCCAGAGTGATTGCTTTCACCAATTCCATTGCATCATTGCATTTATCAATGTTTTCTCCGGAAATCGTAACGGTTCCATCATCTTCGACATTGATGTCACATTCCGTATCTTCAATGATTTTTTTGATATTTTTTCCACCGGGTCCAATCAAACCTCCAATTTTCTCAGGATTGATCTGCAGGGATAAGATACGGGGAGCATATTTGGAAATTTCATTCGGTTGGGAAATCGCATCTTCCATTAGTCCAAGTATATGCATTCTTCCTTCATGTGCCTGCTTCATTGCCTTTTCCATCAATTCAAAAGAAATCCCTTCAATTTTCAAATCGAGCTGAATAGCAGTAATCCCTTTCCGGGTGCCGGCAACTTTAAAATCCATATCGCCTAAATGGTCTTCCATTCCCATGATATCACTTAAAATTTCAGAACGGTCTCCATCAGTGATTAAACCCATGGCAATTCCTGCCACATGCCCATGGATCGGTGCTCCTGCACTCATTAAGGACAGTGATCCACCGCATACCGAAGCCATGGATGAAGAACCATTGGATTCCATAATTTCAGAGACCAGTCGTATGGTATATGGAAAATCTTCGGGATCCGGAAGTACCGGACTGATGGCTCGTTGAGCTAAATGCCCATGACCTATTTCTCGACGACTTGTGAATCCGATACGCCCAGTTTCACCGACACAATACGGGGGGAAATTATAATGAAGATAAAAATTCTTCTTATAATCTTCATCCATGGTATCAATAATTTGCTCATCTCGTTTTGAACCCAGCGTGGTGACCACCAAAGCCTGAGTTTCTCCACGGGTAAAAAGCGCTGAGCCATGAGTCCTTGATAAGAAATCCGGTTCTATGGTGATAGGACGTATTTCCGTAGTTTTTCGCCCGTCACTGCGTTTTCCGGAACCGAGTATTTGCTCCCGGAATCCAGATTTGAATTTGTCATTTATGTATTCACTTATGACTTTTTCTTCTTCAGGAAATTTTTCTTCTAAAGATTCCCATACTGCACTCATTAAAGAATCTTTTGCCTTGGATCTTTCCGCTTTATCAACAATTTGGATGATGTCGTCAATTTGATTTCCCAGATTTTTCTCTATCGCTTGTTTAAGAGCTTCATTTTCCTCCGAAATATCAATTTCATTCTTTTCCACATCTACATCATTTAACAACTCTTGTTGAAGTTCAATGATTTCTTTTATAGCTGAATGTGCAAATTTCAATGCATCCAGTATTTCACTTTCCGATGCTTCTTCTGCTTCACCTTCAACCATAACTACTGTTTCTTCATTTCCCGAAACAATTAAATCTAAATTACATTCCAATTGTTCAGTACGGGTTGGATTCAGAATGAATTCTCCATTTATCCGCCCTGCACGAACGGTTGCAATGGGTCCATTCCAAGGGATAGATGAAATACTCAATGCTGCGGAAGCTCCAATTCCCGCCAGTACATCCGCCATGTTTTCACCATCACTTTGTAAAACAGTGATGATGACCTGTGTTTCATTTTTAAATCCTTTTGGGAATAACGGCCTTATTGGGCGGTCCGTCAAACGACTCGTCAGCACTTCATGTTCTGATGGACGTGCTTCCCGTTTAAAAAACCCGCCGGGAATTTTTCCTCCGGCATAATGTTTTTCCCTGTATTCAACTTGTAACGGGAAAAAATCTATATCCTCCCTAATTTCTTTTGCAGAGTTGACAGCAACGTGAATGGTCGTTTCACCATAAGAAACGATGACTGAACCGTTACTCTGCCGGGCAATCCTGCCTGTTTCTATCGACAATTCTCTTCCGCCGATACTTTTTGACTTTTTTATCATTATTTTAATTATCCTCTAATTTTTAATTCTTTTATAACACTCTTATAATTTTCAGGATTTGTTCTTCGCAGGTATTTCAAATGTTTTTTCCTTTTGGAAACCAACTTAACCAATCCATGTCTCGAGTGATTATCTCTTTTATGAAATTTAAGATGTTCTGTTAAGTCCCGAATCCTCTCAGTCAATAGTGCAACCTGCACCTGGGATGAACCGGTATCTTTTTCATCTTCACCAATTTTTTTTATTATTTCTTTTTTCTTTTCAACAGTTAATGTCATGTTTTCTCCTAATAATATTTATCCAATAATCCCAGACAAT
>CAZFKU010000061.1:0-7602 GCA_964518835.1 uncultured bacterium | reverse complement strand
GAGAGGTGGTAATATCTAAAACACAGGGGGTGCCCCCCAAGGTCTGGGTGGGGGTCGGTATCCGAATTCGGTATCCAAATTCACGTTTGATTTGGTACGCATTTGGTTTTGTTTGACCTTTTCACTGATTATCCTATTAAATTTTATTATCTCTAATTCTCTCTCAATAAGTTATTTTTATTGACGGAGGTTTAACCTGTACCCCGGACAGGATTCGAACCTGTGACCCACAGCTTAGAAGGCTGTTGCTCTATCCAGCTGAGCTACCGGGGCAAATCAGACACTTTTCCGGAAGCTACCGGGCAAAGAGTAGATAAAAATCAATTTGATTGATATGAGCAAATCAAAATTACTGATGGGATAATGAGGGAAACAAAATAATTTAAGTTCTGGAACTGCTTTCAATTTATGCAATTCAGCAAAAAGGTGAAAAATGCAAGGTTTTCACTAACAATAAATAAATAGTTTATCGTCGAGAAAACACTTGACACGTATCCTATTCATAATGTACACTTGTCTGAGATTGTACTTTCAATAAAATCATTTAACTAACAATTAATCGAGGAGTAATTATGGCAGAAGTTGTAAAAACCACTGGAGTTTCAAAAGAATCAGGATATCTTTACTATCTTGGAAAAGATGGAAATGTATGGCGTTCCAAGATGTCCAGAGGCAGAAAAGGTGGTGGAAATGCAGAACAAGTAGCAAGTGCAGGAGTCCAACGAGAAGCTGGATATCTTTATTATATTGATAAAGGCGGAAATGTCGCCAGATCGAAAATGGCACGAGGAAGAAAATAGCACATCCACAGTGAATTAAAAAGGTCTTCATTTGAAGACCTTTTTTTTTGCTGAAATTATCAAAATATTTCAATGGTTGTGGATCCTCACCGAGTTTGTAGTTATTGGTTAATCTTGATCTTTCTGGGAAATTTTCTTCAGGCTGTTTCTGTTCAATCCGTCCTGATCTTGGGTAATCAATATACCAAGGAACATATAATCCTTCGGGAAATTCAACATCCAATTCCCGCAGAATTGGATGAAACTATTTTGGAAAAAGACAGAAATAGAATTTATAACCTTGGCCTTTTCTCCACTGTTGATATTTCAGTCCAAAATTCTGTCTATACTGTAACGGTAGTAGAAACATTCAGGTTTATCCCGTTTCCATTAATTGACTATGACGAAGGAAAAGGATTTTCATATGGTGGAGGTATTGCTTACATCAATTTTAGAGGATTGAATGAAAAATTGACATTTGGTTTGCTTTTAGGTCAGGAAAAGACATGGTTCTTTGATTTTAAAGATCCCTGGATTGCAGGAGATCATGTTTCTATAGACTTGGGATTGTATAATTATCATACGGATGGTTCAGTTTATGCTTATGATTATGGAGAAAAAGGGTGGTATATCGGCAGCGGATTTTATCGGGGGGAGAATCATAAATATCAAATCAAAATGGGAGTGGAATCCATTGCATTGGATACTGTTGATGTTTCAGTTGGCGAACGCTGGGAATTAGAAGAATTTTCTAATGATTATGATTATTTTTATACTGCATTCAATTATCAATTTGATACCCGTGATGTTTTCGTTGATCCTACAAAAGGACACCATTTACTCTTCCATTTTAAACCACGGTTTGGATTAAAGAATTCACAAAACTATTACCAGATTGGATACAATTACAGTCGTTATTTTCAAATCTCTGAGCAATTCGGAAATCCGGTGGTTTCCATCAAATCATCTGTGTTTTATCAAACTCCGGAATTTATTCCCCCATTTGCTAATGTGTATATCGGCGGAGAAGATTTTGTGAGAGGATATTCTCCCATACCCTGGCAAAATCCAGAACCATTTCAAAATAAAATAGAAGGGATACATGCCATTTTTGAAAGTATCCAGCTTCAGCACACGTTACTCCCCCGCAAAGATTATGGAGGTACGGAACTGGGAATTGATATTGTCTATTTTGTAGATGCGGGAATTAGTGTTAAAAAACTGAATTCGTTGGATTTAAAGAGTGGGATTATTGGGTTCGGATCAGGAATTCGGTTTTTTATTTCAGGTGCAGGTGTGATTGGAATAGATTTTGGTTTTAATCCCCACGGGTCTTATTTTATCCATCCCACCGGTCAAAATTAGGAATTTCTTCGGAAAACCATTGCTTTTTTAAATTGATTTTCCGTTCCGTTTCGTAATCGGGAAATATTGCTCCTGTGAGTATAAATAACGAACCACGGGATTAGTAAAGAGAAGACCAATAGGGAAAGGGAAGGAGATGCAATGGATGTGACTACTGGCAGGATAAATATGAAAACTGGCAGGGAAGAGGAGGCTAAAATTGAACCAAGGGAAACATAACCGGTTAATATCAATGTGATTGCAAAAACAAGGAGACAAAGAGGAATAGCAACGGGAAAAAGCGCAATCAGCATACCTCCTAAAGTCCCTACACCTTTACCGCCTTTAAAACCTGCAAATAATGGATAGGTGTGTCCAAGTACTGCAGAAAAACCGCATAGAATTTGTAAAATCCCCAAATCGTTCAAGGGTGTATATATCAAACCAATCTTTGCATAAACCATTGCCGGAAGCCAGCCTTTGAACACGTCCACAATGACGACGATGAGGGCAGGTTTCCATCCTAAAACACGGAAGACATTTGTCCCTCCTGCATTCCCGCTGCCATGTTCCCGAATGTCAATTCCTTTTGTAGCCTTTCCCACGATGATGCTGGTTGGAGTAGAACCGGTCACATAGCTGAAAAATAAAATCAGGATAAAAATGATCCAAGGACTAATCATTGAGTGAATCCTTGAGTGATTGGGTTGCTATTACCATTGCCCCGGGACCGCTATGTGTGCCTAACCCCGGACCCACTTCAGACACAAAGACATTTTCTTTTCCGACTTTTTGGATGAAATCATTCTGGAATTCCAATGCTTTTTCTTCACAATTCGCATGAGAGATCCCGATTCTTAAGGGATGATCCCAGTTAATCGTATTTTCAACATATTGTTTGAATTTTCCAATGATATTTTTCCGCCCGAATGTTTTACCTACGGGTTTAATTCCTTTTGAGGTGAATGATAGAATGGGATTTATCCTCAGCAGATCAGCAATTTTCTTTACCGATGCCGGGACCCGCCCTCCCCGTACACCAAATTCAAGAGTTTTCAGCCCAAGAAAAAGTGTGGTATTTTTAATGGATTCTTCTGTGATGGTGAGAATTTCATCCATGGTTTTTCCTGCAGAGATGGCTTCGGCAATTCGAATGGCAATCAGTCCTATTCCAATCGAACCGTTTTGGGAGTCAATCACAGAAATAGGCATTGAATCCATTTTTTGAGATGCAAGAGTTGCAGATTGAAATGTTCCGCTTAGATTTGCCGGAATATGAATTGAAATTGCCTGTTTATAATGGCTGGACAATAATTGGTACTGGCGTAAAAAATCTCCCGGTGTAGGTTGTGAAGTTTGAGGATGATGGGAGTTGGTTTCTAATTTCTCCCAAAATTCGCCAGAAGTGATGGTTACTTTATCCACAAAATGTTCCGGACCAAAATTTAATCTTACCGGTATCATGTGGATATTAAATTTACGGAGAATATCTTCCGGTAAATCGCAACCTGAATCCACCAGAACAGCGATATCCTGATGGGTACCATGAGCATCATGCTGTTGCCGCAGCATATCGTCTGCCTTTTCATCTGAAACTTTTCCATATTTCTGACACATATTTATCACTTTTTTGGGGTGGTCAGTATGAATATGAACTTTCAATTTTGAATGACCGCCGGCAACCACAATTGAATCGCCCCATTCCGTTAATTTATTTTTCAGGATGGAACGATCTAATTCATTTCCATTAATGAGACATTCGGTACAATACCTAAATTTTTCATTGAACGCAACAGCCTCTACAACAGGACTTACATCGGGAATTTCTACAGTCCTTTCCTCAACTGTTCCTTTGTGGATAAAGGTATTGATTCCATCCAGAATATCTACAAATCCCTGGGCACCGGCGTCAACGACTCCAGCTTTCAAAAGAACATCCAGTTTTTTAGGTGTTTCAGCAAGTGATTTTAAAGATTCATTGTATCCATGTGTTAATAAATTTTTGAAGTCATGAATGGAGGAACTAACTTTTTGAATAGCATTAATCCAATCAGTGATAACCGTTAATATTGTTCCTTCTTTCGGTTTCATCAATGCATCATAAGAAAACTCCTTTGCTACTTGCAACGCATCAGAAAATTCTATGGATGTAAGTTTGGATTTGTCTTTTACACCTTCAGCAAATCCAGCAAAAAATTGAGCAAGAATTGCTCCGGAATTTCCCCGGGCATTATTGATAGTTAATTCTGCAATTCCATCCGCCATAGCAGTGATTGACCCATTATCATCCATGGAAAGACTGTTTTCAACCGCAGACATTGTAAACCCCATATTGGTTCCGGTGTCACTGTCAGGAACGGGAAATACATTGATTTTATTCAGGTAATCTTGTCTGGATAAAAGGCGTCTTATACCGGCAGATAACGAGTTGTGGAATCGTTTACCATCTATGTAGTGAATACCCAACTCTGTTTCTATTAGTTTAAATTGTGTTGTTTTGGAGCAAGCATCCCGCCGGAAATGACGCTTTTCAGCGCTTCCTCAACAGTCAGTCCTGTTTCCTTGGCATCTTTTTTTGGAATCACGATGAAAACACCTGAAGTAGGATTGGGTGTAGTGGGCACGAACAGGTGATAAAATTCTTCGTTCTTTTCATTTTTTGATTCCCCCGTAACAAATGCCAAAGTCCATAAATCTTTTCGAGGGTATTCCATATATACCACGCTTTGAAAGTTTTTCCCGGTTGTCCCGGTGAACGCTTGAGTTATTTGTTTGATTGTGTTGTAAATGGTATTCACTAATGGAATATTTTTTATCACAGTTTCAAGCCAATGTAAAAACCGTTTCCCTAATAAGTTTGTGATAAATAATCCTAAAAAATAGACAAGGAGTAAGGTAAGTAATATTCCCAGTCCCGGGATATAAATATCCCCCAAAATGGGAGATGTCAGGTTGTCCAAAAAGGAAAAAATTAATTTCAGGATGTAAAAGGTGAGTGCAACGGGAACAATTGCCAATAATCCTGTTAAAATCACACGTCTTAAATGGGAGATCATTGACCTAATTTAAAATCTGGTGATTTCTTTTTTCGTGTTCAAGAAGGAAAATTTTCCGCTCAAGTTTTCCACCGTACCCTCCCAGACTTCCATCATGTTTTATTACCCGATGACAGGGAATAACCAATGGAACTGGATTACGGGCATTGGCATTGCCGACAGCTCGTACAGCCGCTGGATTCCCGGTTTTAAAGGCGATATCTTTATAGGATAACGTTATTCCGTATGGAATTGTCCTTACAGCATTCAGTGCTTTTAAATGAAATAGAGGTAAATCCAGATCCAAGTCCAATTCAAAGGTAATTCGTTTTCCGTAAAAATATTCCCTTAACTGGTCCGCACATCCTGAAGTATCGGTAGATTCTTTATAAATCTGTGAATGGGGGAATTTCTGAGAGAGAGATTTCTTGAATGGTTTTTCTTCAGGGAATAATATGGAGCAAACACCTTCAGATGTATGTGCAATCCCCATTAAGCCAAAGGGGGTTTTTGTTGCTGAATAGCCTATTTCTTTTTTTATTCTTGTAAACATACCTGAATGTGTCATTCCAATTTATGAATCAATTATTATTCATCCCATTGATTTCAAATTGATAGATGGAAACCGATTAATGGGTGACATCTATTCCAGATGTTCTTGGTTTTCTATTTATTCTGGCTTCGGCTGTGAAGGAGGACAACGAATGGGCTGGCAATATAAATGCTGGAATAGGTTCCAATTATTACACCCACCATCATTGCAAATGCAAAGAGATGTATAACCTCACCTCCAAATACCCACAGGATAAAAACCACTAAAAATGTTGTCAGGGAGGTGATGAGAGTCCGACTGATGGATTGATTTATGGATTTATCTACGATATCAATATAATCAGCACGTTTATTTGATTTAATATTTTCCCTGATCCGGTCAAAGATGATAATGGTGTCATTTAGTGAATATCCTACAATGGTTAAGAATGCGGCGATAATGGGAAGTGAGATTTCATAATCCAATATGGAGAAAATTCCCAATGTGATCAAGACATCATGTAAGAGAGCCACAATGGCTCCGAGAGCAAATATAAATTCAAAACGAATGGAAATATAAAGTAATATTAAAAGGAGAGCAGATACGACTGCCATAACGGCTTTTCCGCTGAGTTCAGCTCCGATTTTCGGTCCCACTTTTTCTATAGTCAGGATAAAGTCATTTGATTCTTCCGGCACCAAATTTGGAAAAGAATCAGACAGGTGTGTAATCACTGATTGGGTAAATTGTTCCCCCTCATTTTCTTGTGGAGTGAGACGGATTGCAACATTGGTTTTTTCTCCGAAATGTTTCATTTCTTCTTTACTGAGATTAAACACTGTCCCGTCAATGGGAACTGCATCAAGAGCAGAACGGATCTGCGAAATTTCCATTGGTTGAGAAAATTGAACAGCAATCAGAGTTCCTCCCTGAAAATCAATGCTTAATTTGGGACCCCCATTCATTACCAACGACCCGGTTCCTACAATAATTAAAAACAGGGACAGGATAAATCCTGCCCGTCTCTGACTCATAAATTTAATGTGGGTTTCTTTAATGATTCTCATATGCTGAGCGTTTTCAGTTGTTTTCCTTTGGTGATGGAGTTAAAAATAGTGCGTGTAACAAAAATTGCAGTGACCATGCTGATGAGGATTCCCCAAAATAAAACTGTAGCAAATCCTTTTACAGGACCGGTACCAAATTGGAACAAAACCACCGCCGCAATTACGGTAGTAATATTAGCATCTACGATGGCGGTGATTGCCCTGCTATAACCTGCATCAACAGCTGCTCGGGGAGTTTTCCCTTTCCGTAATTCCTCTCGAATCCGTTCAAAAATGATGACATTTGCGTCAATGGACATTCCCACCGTCAGGATCAATGCTGCAATTCCGGGAAGGGTGAGAGTCGCTTTCAATGAAGCCAAAACTGCCAGAACGAGTAACAGATTCCATATCAACGCTAAATCAGCTATGGAACCGGCAATTCGGTAATAAACCAGCATGAAAAGTAATACTAAGCATAATCCTACGATAACAGAAAAAGTTCCCTGTCTAACGGAATCCGCCCCCAATGAAGGTCCAACGATCCTTTCCTCAATGATATTTACGGGAACGGGAAGTGCCCCTGCCCGCAGGACGATCGCAATATCTTTGGCTTCATTCATATCAGCAAAGCCTTCGATCTGAGTTCCTCCATTAATAATTTTTTCTCTGATGAACGGTGCCATGTGCACTTTATTATCCAGAACAATGGCGATCCTTCTTCCAATATTTGCTCCTGTAATACGGCTCCACTGTTTTGCCCCGTCATTATTCATGTCAAGGAGGACTATAGGTTGACCTGCTGTCGAACCTGCCTGACTTCCGATTTGTTCTCTTGCTTCTTCAATGACTCCACCGGTTAAATC
>CAZFKU010000060.1:0-7968 GCA_964518835.1 uncultured bacterium | reverse complement strand
ATATTGATCAGGTTCAGTGGCTATTGGATCATACGGATATGAATTACGCCGCCTACGCCTCCATGTGGCAGGCACAAGTCATTCCCAGTGACGGTATCGGGCGAATTGATGCGGGAAACGTAGTAATGAGTAAATGGGATTTTAATTCAGCGGAGAGAATAAAGTTGCCGTTAAGAACGGATCAAAATGCAATCACCCAGTTGTTTTATCTCCGTAGAAATATTTTAAAAACCAAAGTTGATATTCCCGGATTAACTGATTTTTATGCTGTAAATACTCACACCACAGCCTTTGCAACCGATGATACCAAACAAAAGCATATAGAAGAGTTTGAGGAAACACTGGATGAAATAATGATTTCGGAAAATTCATTCGTTGCAGGAGGTGATTTGAATTCCCTGTCTCCCTGGGCATCAATAAGAGATTATTGCAATGAAGATAAATGTCCAGGTGATGTGTGCGATGGAGACTATGAAAACAATAAGATGTATCAAGGTAGTTACTTTTTGCATTTGGATAATGAGGAAGTGCTTTTAAATCCACTATATCAAAAATATCATGCTGCAATAGACAGCACGGAATTAATGTTAAACGAATCCCAGCATTTTACACACAGCACTTCCGGTGAGACTTTTTGGGATCGAAAATTGGATTATCTGTTTACAAATATGCAAGTTGAAGATCAAACCGGAATCACTCACCAGGATGTTATGCAGTTGTCAGACCATGCTCCTGTGAGCATGACGGTCATTTTAGAATAATGAATAAATTAGTTACAACAATCGTTTTTATCTCTACTGTTTTATGTCAGGGAGAATGGCTACCGGGGACTGCATACACACTACCCAAAGGACGTTGGGAAATTGGCCTGTTCCAGCCGGTGCGTTGGGGACAGAATGATACCAGAGAAATTTCGTTTTTTAAGCTCACCTCATTTTTGATGCCAAACTTAACCGTGAAGCAAAGGTGGAATAAAAAAAATGAATGGACCATTTCCACATCGCACTCATTTTATTATCCTACCCCTCTACTGAGAAAACTGCAAAGTCCTTTAGGGATGAATATTGGCGAACCAAACATGTTTGCCTTGATTTCTCCGCAATTTGAAATTCCACACATGGTGTCTTTTGGAAACTCAGTTATAGCAAGTAAACCGCTTTCGAACAATAAGTATCTAACAGTAAACGTAGGATTTGCTTTTGCTCTTGGCGGACCTGATTTGGCCAATGAGTCCACCATTGACTTACCCTTGATTTATCACCGTCTGGCTGTTTATTACAATGGCTGGATGGTTCGGTTTGGGTCAAACTATAATGGAAACTTAAGTGAAAAATGGAGTTACCTGATTGACGGAGATTTGTTACTCATTCCGGGAATGAAAGGTTCATATTCTTTGGAGCATAAAGGAATGTTGACATGGGCAAAATCACAATATTTTAACATCTCCTTTGGTTATAAAATGGTGGCAGGTCTTTATCCAGATGGATATCCAAATGAGAATAAGGTACGTCTTCACCTGCTACCCTTCTTCGATTTACAGTGGAGTAAATAATAAGTTTAGATTTTTTCGTTTACAGTACCAATAAATATAATTTGTATATTACAAATATTATTAAACTTATTTTATTCGTTTTTATAATTTTCATTTATAAAGTCCCTTTATGTGGCCAGTCAGATTTTTTAAAAGGACAATTTTGGACGGTCGGGCTAAAAGAATATGATGCTTCTTCCAAACAAACATCATTTGAGTCAACTTTGGGTTATATTCCTACTCTGTCATTATCCAGAGACTTGTCGAATTTTTCATTTATTGATTTTGAGTGGGCATACAGGTTTGATCGAAAATACTCCAGCAGTTCCCTTATCTCAAAGTTTGAAAAAAATCATCGGTTCTGGATTCGATATTCCACTGAAAAATTTGAAGGAAGAATTGGCTTACAAAAAATTGTTTTCGGACCATCACAAATTCTTCGTTCACTTTCATGGTTTGATACATTTAATTTGAAAGACCCCACGGAGCAGACCGATGGTGTTGAATCATTGCGGTTACGATATTATCCGTCAAATTCGGTTTCATATTGGGGGTGGGTTATCAGAGATAAATTCAATAATTATTCAGTTGGTTGTCGGTCTGAAATTTCTACAAATATTGGTGAATGGGGTTTTACATTACACCACGATCCTTCAGACTCTTTGCAGTTCATAGGACAAACCGGCATTTTGATCAATCAACCAAACAACCGAGTAGCACTTGATTTTCGGTATGATGGAGTAATTGGATTTTGGAATGAAAGCAATATAGTGTTATCTAATAAAAAAAAAGTTGGTGCCTATACATTTGGAATTGACTATACCCTTCCCATTATAAGCGGAATTTATTTAATGATGGAAATCATGCATATCAAAAACTATCAAACAACTTCTAAAAACACATACGCAGCTTTCATGGCGAGTGTTCCAATGGGTGCAGTTAATCAAATTATGTTTATAAGTCAAGCAGACTATAATAAAAACCACTCATATAATCATATAAGGTGGAGTACTACTTACGATAGTTTCAGTTTAAATTTAATTGTCTCAATAAATCCAAAAAGAAGCGATTACAATTTCTCTAATATGAATTTTTCGGACTCCCAATTTGGTTTTAACACAGGATTGCAATTAATATTTATCTATAATCATTAAAACGACATGTCAACTTCAAAAATTGTTCGAATAAAAAATCTCAAGAAACAATTTCCCATTGGCAGTGGATATTTTACTGCCTTAAGAGATATAAACTTATCTTTATCCACAGGCGAGTTTATTGGGCTGGTTGGTCCTTCGGGTTCAGGAAAAACAACATTACTTAATATCATTGGAGGACTGGACGCCCCCAGCGAAGGACAAGTAAGCGTTTTGGGCAAGGTTTTAAACGACACATTCCATAAAGAAAGGGCAGAAATGAGAAGGAAAAATATGGGTTTCATATTCCAGAGTTACAACTTGCTGCCTGTTTATTCAGTCTTTGAAAATGTAGAACTGCCTTTGATTTTGAATAAAGTTGATTCCAGAGAAAGAGAGAAAAGGGTAAGCAGAGCTATAGAATGGGTTGGTTTAAGCGATAAAACAGACTCACGCCCTGCAATGCTCAGCGGAGGAGAATGCCAGCGCACCGCTATAGCTCGGTCAATTGTTCATGAACCGGCGTTAATTCTGGCTGATGAACCAACTGCAAATTTGGATGCGGAGAATTCACATCATATTATGAAGATAATGGTCCGACTGAACAAAGAATTGTCCACTTCATTTGTCTTTGCCACTCATGATGAAAAAATTATGGGCTATTTAAGGCGGATCATTCATTTAGACGATGGGCAAATTTCAAAAGATGAGCGAATAGCAACAAAATAGCTATCAACGATTTTAAGATTGATTCCACTGTCATAACATATTGCGTATCATTACGCAATATGTTATGATAATATGCGTTTTTGTACGCAATTTTTATTATATTCTCACAAATTAAAAAGAGGAATAATGTTTAATAGAGTTATAGAAAAATCGATTATGGAATCCTTTGGCAAAAAAAAAGTTATTATACTTTCTGGTGCTAGACAGGTTGGTAAAACAACTATTGCCAAAAAAATAGCCAATAAAAGTAACATGAAAGTGCTTTGGTTAAATGGAGATGAACCGGATGCCCGAAAAATGTTAACCGATGTTACATCAGTGGAATTACAAGCATTAGTAGGCAACCATAAATTAGTCGTTATTGATGAGGCACAACGGGTTTTAAATATAGGCATTACATTAAAATTAATGGTTGATAATTTAAAAGATGTGCAAATACTTGCAACTGGATCATCATCATTTGAATTGGCAAATCACATCAATGAACCCTTAACGGGTAGAAAATATGATTATTTTTTGTTTCCTCTCTCATTTAGTGAATTAGCAAACCATAAAAGCGTATTAAATGAAAAACGGAGTTTGGAAAATAGATTAATCTATGGGTCATACCCAGACGTGGTTAATCATCCCGGAGAAGAGCGGGAAACACTTAAAACATTATCAGATAGCTTTTTATATAAAGATTTACTCTCTTTTGAACAATTGAAAAAACCCTCAATTTTAGAAAAATTATTGCAGGCATTGGCTCTGCAATTAGGGAGTCAAGTTAGTTACAATGAATTAGGACAGCTGGTTGGTGCAGACAACCAAACAGTTGAACGATATATTGATTTATTGGAAAAAAGCTATGTGATTTTTAGGTTAGGGACTTTGAGTCGAAATCTGAGAAATGAATTGAAGAAAACCCGAAAAGTATATTTTTTTGATAACGGGATTCGGAATGCAATACTTAATAATTTTTCAAGATTGGAATTAAGGATGGATGTGGGTCCATTATGGGAAAATTATCTCATAAGCGAACGCATGAAAATTAATCATTATTCAAAACGCTGGGTAAACACATTCTTTTGGAGAACCCGCTCACAACAAGAAATTGATTACATAGAAGAACGAGACGGTCAATTATTTGCTTACGAATTTAAATGGAATCCAAGAAGAAAAACGAAAATTCCATCAACATTTTTAAAAGCCTACCCCAAAGCAGAGACACAGATTCTATCACAGGACAATTATAGTGAGTTTTTGACATGAGAGAAATTATTTGCTTATCTCTGAAGATTTATTCATTTAGACAATGGGCAATTTGCAGAAGATGAGAAATTGAGAATCCAAGATTTAGCGTAAAACCATGCTGTTTAAAATAGCAATAAAAAATCTATTGGGAGCAAGGCTCCGGACTTGGCTCAACGTTTTTGTAACCTCAATTTCATTTTTTATGATCATTTTTATTTCTGCTATGTACGATGGTTTTCGGGAGCATGCTTTACAGGTCACCATAGACACAGAAGCAGCTGGAGGTGTGTATTGGCATCCTGAATATGACCCGTCTGATCCCATGACATTTGAAGATGCTCATTCCGTTCCTCCGGAAAAAATCAGGAATCTTATACAAAATACAAAGGCAGTGCCGGTGCTGGTGAATCAGGCATCCATCTATCCCAACGGAAGGATTATGCCGGTGATTATGAAAGGTGTTCCCCCGGAACAAAAAATTGTCAATCTGCCGACACATTATTTAGTCAGTAATGATGAAACTACAATTCCTGTAATGATTGGATCCGGGATGGCAAAGGATTCAAAACTTAAAATTGGTGATTCATTCACTATCCGCTGGTTGGATGCAAACCACACCTACGATGCAGACGAAGGAACTGTGGTTCATATTATGAAAACGGAGAATTTCAAGCTGGACGCAGGTCATATTTGGGTACCGTTAAAAAAAGCTCAGTCTATGCTGGAGATGGAAAAGGAAGTGACTTATGTAATTTCTGAAAAAGGCAATTTTCCGGAAAGTGAAACGGGTGACTGGATTTTTCGAGATGTCAATTATTTAATTAGGGACATAGAAGCCATGATTAAAGCAGATGAACCCAATGCAGCGATTATGTATATCATTTTACTTGTGTTAGCCGCCATGGGAATTTTTAATGCACAGGTTTTATCCATTTTTCGCAGGGGAAAGGAAATCGGGACCCTCATGGCTCTAGGAATGACCCGCTCCCGGGTGGTAGGATTATTTACTCTGGAAGGAGGACTCAATGCTATCCTGGCTGTTTTGATGACGATAATATTGTTTGGACCGGTGTTTTGGTACTTTCAGATTTACGGAATCAACATGGGGCTGGACTATTCAGAAGGGCAAATGGGTTTAATTATGGCTAAGCGGCTCATTCCGGTTTATTCTGCCGGTTTGATTTTGACTACTGCAATAGTTGTATCTTTAATCGTTCTTATTGTGAGTTATATGCCTTCCCGCCGCATTGCCAAAATGAAACCTACGGATGCATTGCGAGGTAAAGTAGCCGTATGATTAAATTTTTGACCAAAGGTATTCTTCGGGATCGTTCCCGGAGTTTTTTTCCGATTTTTGTGGTGACTCTCACTGTTGCTATGATTGTATTGTTTCAAGGGTTTCTCACGGGTATTATGAACGGCATGTTCCTTGATTCAGCTGTGGTTTCTACAGGACATGTAAAGATAATGACTCAGGCTTATCATGATGAAAAACAACTTCTCCCAAACGATTTGGCATTATTGGACACAGATCAACTGATTCATAAACTGGAGCAAAAATATAGTGATTATTTCTGGACTCCACGAATCACATTTGGCGGATTATTGGATATTCCGGATGAAAACGGTGTAACCAAAAATCAGGGACCGGTCTTTGCTTTGGGAGTTGATTTTCTTTCATCTGAATCCCGTCAGGCTGAAATTTGGAAATTAGAACGGCGACTTATAAAAGGCAGACTCCCTAAAAATGGGAATGAAGTTTTGTTAAGCACAAATTTATCAGAAAAGTTAAAAGTTCAAATCGGTGAAGATGTGACTTTCATTGGTTCTACCATGCATAATGCATTTACCACATACAACTTTAATGTTGTGGGAACCTTCAAGCTGAATTTAGGTCCGGTGGACAAACAAATGATGCTGTTAGATATTTCCGGAGCCAGAAGAGCATTGGACATGGAAAAGGCAGCTTCAGAAATTTTAGGGTTCAATAATTCTCTTACATACGTAGATGAAGAAGCCGTATCATTTCGAAGTCAATTCAATGAAATGAATAATGACAGTGCTGATGTTTTCAGTCCGGTTATGATGGCTCTTCGGGATGCCAATCAGATGGGAACTATGGTGGATTTCAGCAATGCCGCCATGGCGATCATGCTGGCAGTGTTTTTGATTATAGTTATGATTGTCTTATGGAACATGGGATTGATGAACGGTCTTAGACGCTACGGAGAAATTGGAATGCGTTTGGCTATAGGCGAATCAAAAGGACAAGTGTTTAGATCTTTGATTGTTGAATCGGTTATAATTGGGCTTATTGGTACTACAATTGGAACAGGATTAGGACTTAGCATAACCTATTATATGCAGGAAGTTGGGCTGGACTATTCTGCCGCAATGGAAAGCCTGACTTCAACAGACATTATTATGTCCAATGTGTTCTATGCTCAAATTACATCAGAACTTTACTACATTGGTTTTGTCCCCGGTGTTTTGGCTACAGTATTAGGTACCATGATGGCAGGAAGGGCTGTTTACAAACGGGAAATGGCACAATTATTCAAGGAACTGGAAACATGAGAAAATGTATTTTATGGCTGTTCTTAGTTATGGCGACAGCCCAAGACTCCTTAACAGTGGATGACATCATTCAGGGAATGGACAACAATCTGAATGCCAAAAGCAGGATTATTACCAGTAAAATGATTGTTCATGGACGGAGAGCCAGCCGAACCATCAAATCCAAAAACTGGGTAGTGGGAACAGACAAAGCATTTACTGAATACCTTTCACCACCTCGGGAAGCCGGTACCAAAATGCTGAAACTGGAAGATAAGCTCTGGACCTACTCACCACAAACAGATCGGGTCATACAGATATCCGGACACATGCTTCGTCAATCTGTCATGGGCTCTGATTTGTCCTACAATGACATGATGGAAGATCGGCCCCTCATGGACTTGTACGAAGCCACATTAGAAGGATCGGTTGAAATTGACGGACGAGAACATTGGATCATGGTTTTGGATGCAAAAGTGAAAGGGTTGTCCTATCCGAAAAGACGGGCATGGATTGATAAAGAATGGCTGTTGCCTATGAAAGAAGAACTCTATGCTAAAAGCGGAAAACTGCTGAAAACATCCACAATGGACAGCATCAAAAAGGTACAAGGGCGATGGTTTCCCTCCCGATATGTTTTTAAGGATGAACTGAAAAATAACAGCAAGGGAACAGAGTGGGTGATTGATGAAATTGAGTTTGATGCGGACATTCCTGAATCTCGGTTTTCGAAGGCAAGGTTGAGGAAGTAGGATTTAACTATTATAACAAAATCTTCGATTATAT
>CAZFKU010000059.1:0-8327 GCA_964518835.1 uncultured bacterium | reverse complement strand
ATTGAAAATGAATCGAAAAGTAATAAATTTTGGTTTTGAAATTACCAGAGTGGTTTGCATAGGCAAAAGACTAATTTCTGTTTTATCTGCAAAAGGTAGATTGAGTCTAAATTTCAATTAGTCATTGTTAACGGATTTTCAATTTTGAAATTAATTCTTGCAACACATAATAAAGATAAAGAGAAGGAACTTCAGATTATTCTGAAAAACCTTCCGTTGGAGGTTCTCACATTGGATCAATTTCCTGAGATAGGAGAGATCGAGGAAACCGGACTTACCCTTTTAGAAAATGCAAAAATCAAAGCGGAAACCGTTCACCGAATTACACACCTTCCCTGTTTAGGGGATGATACCGGATTGGAAGTGGACGCTTTGAATGGAGCACCGGGTGTATTTTCATCCCGATATGCAGGAGAAAACGTAAGTTATGGAGATAATGTGAAAAAATTGCTTAAAGAAATGGAATCCACACCTTCTGGAAAAAGGTCTGCCCGGTTTCGAACTGTTATGTTTTACACAGACGGGAAAAGGGAACTTTACAGCGAAGGGGAGATAAAAGGATTTATTACGGAAAAACCAACAGGAAATAACGGGTTTGGATATGACCCTGTTTTTTACATTCCGGAAGTAAAAAAAACCATGGCGGAATTAAAATCAGATGAAAAAAACAAAATAAGTCATCGTGGACAGGCAATGCGAAAACTTCGTAAACTTCTATTGGAAATCATTCATTAATTATCCTAAACAACGGAGTAGTTTATAGACAGATCGATATTGTTTTTATTATCTTAATACAATTAAACATAATCGAATAAAAATGGTTACATATTCAGGGCGGATATTTTCCGTTCTGATATCGGTCTTCCTTATGGTATGCCCCGGGGATATCTTTGCCGGCGAGGATACAACCATGTACAACGGATACGGATTCCGGATTTCCACACCGGGGGTTGTTGATCCGTTTCCTCAGGAAATATTTTTTGGTGTATATCGCGATACCCTTACATCCCCGATTGGATTGATGAACGTCTCATTCGGACTGAAAAAAACAATTGTAACGGTTGACCCGGAATGGCAATCCATAACATTCATGGAGACATTGGATAAACGTATTTATAAAATCCCGTTTACCGCTCCGCTTGAATGGTATCTCACAAAATTGGTCAGACTCAATTATCGGAAAAAATTGCATGAAATTGCAATGAAAGGAGCTAAGGATAAGAGCAAAAATTCCCGAAAAGGGACTCGTTCACTGGAAGTTGTGGGTATGGATATCGGCAAACTGGGACGGGCATCTTTGAGAGTGAGAGGAAACGTCAATATCTCAGGTAAACTTGTTTTCCAGGATCAGGAACTGGTTCGCTCCAGCATCAATGAGACTCAAAATACGCATATCGAATTTGATCAGCGCCAAAACCTGAACATCGAAGGAAAAGTTGGCGACCGGATCACCGTACTCATGGATCAGGACTCGGAGCGGGATTTTGACTGGGAAAACAATATTCGTATTTCCTATGAGGGTGAGGAGGATGACATTATCCAAAAAGTGGAAGCAGGGAATATTTCACTTTCCTTGCCTGCAACACAATATGTTACATTTTCTGGTCAGAATAAGGGGTTGTTCGGATTGAAGGGAATTTCAAAGATCGGTCCCATTGACATTACCTCCGTTGCGTCCATCGAACAAACCAAGAAAGAACAGCAGAGATACACGGGCGGATCTGAAGCCCAGACCACCCGAATCAAAGATTATGAGTATGTGAAAAACCAGTATTTCTTTGTTCATGAGTGGTTTCGGAATGGAGTATTTTCCGATACATTAACCGTAGATGAAACGGGATTAATATACCAGGGAGAATCATTTGCCATTCCCAGTTTTTATCCATTAAGAAACGGACTACATTTAATCGGAAATGTCAAGATCGCTAATTTTGAATTATACAAACTGGATCTAAGCAACAATCCAGCGGCGGATATAGGAGTCGCATATATCGATCCGGAAAATCCTGACCTATATCCAGATGATAATAAGGATGGGAATTTTATCCGAATGGAGCGGGATAACGAGTATTTCATTAGTGAAGATTTGGGATTTTTCAGACTTCGTTCTCGCAGCATGGATGAAATTATCGGATGTCACTTTGTGCTGGTGAATCGGGATAACGAAGATACTTTGATGACGGTGGGTTCAGGCATAGCACCCGGCGACAGCGTTGGAACATTAAAATTGAAAATGATCAAACCTCAATCTCCCCACCCCAATCATCCTACCTGGGACCTCATGTTTAAAAATGTTTATTATCTTGGAACCACCAAGATCAACCGGGAAGGATTTGATATTAAAATTGTAAATGAACGTCTCACTCCTCCCAGTCACCTTGATCCCATCGGTTATCCTTATATAAGGCAGTTCGGTCTGGACAGTTTGAGCGAAACCGGATCAACAGTGCCGGATGATATCATTGATATGGATAACCCGAATATCATAAATATGGTTACAGGTGAGTTGATCTTTCCTGCACTGTCACCTTTTGTTGCAGATACATCCAGTTATTCAACCGGTGATTCAACCGTTGGATATTTTACCCATGAAGGTAATACAAATGAAACTCTGTATCCGGCTTTGGGTGAGGGTAAAATGTACACATCTACCATCAGTTCTGAATACACCGGTGACCACCGGTTTACCATTGAAGCGGAATATTCAAATCCCAGTTCGTCCATCAGCCTGGGATTTATGCTGGTGGAAGGAAGCGAGGAAGTCCTGATGAACGGCATCAGGCTTACCAGGGGAATTGATTACCAGATTGATTATTTTACCGGCACGATTGTTCTGGGGGAATCCGCTACCGATCCAAATTCAAATATAGAAATCCTGTATGATAAACATGAGCTGGTTTCTTTTGATAAAAAAGTGATATTAGGCAGCAGGGCGCAGATGGATCTAGGGGAAAATTCGTTTATCGGTGCTACCGCATTGTTTTTTGACCAGTCTGTGATCAATGAAAAAGTAGAAGTGGGATATGAACCCACACGGAATTTTATATGGGATTTAAATGGACGGTTTGAACTGGAAATGGATGGACTTACCCGGGCATTGGATAATCTTCCAATTATTGAAACGGAAAAAATGTCCACTTTTTCACTGGAAGGTGAAATTGCCCAGGTCATTCCCAATCCCAATCCGGTGAACAATGCGGAAACAGGAGACCCTGACGGGGTAGCTTTTATTGATGATTTTGAAGGAGCAAAACGTACTTCTTCTCCACCCATCCAAAGACGATATTGGAAAGAATCCTCATCACCATTGGCTGATTTTGAGAATAAAACACCCTATCCCCAAAATTACCGTACTAAAACAAATTGGTATAATCCTTACGGACAGGTTCGGACCAAAGATATATGGCCCAATCAATCCACCTCAATAAGAGCTCAGAATGAAACCACCGATATTATGGTCCTAAAAATGGAGAGGAAACCATTCCAGGAATCTATGTCTCCGGACAGCCTGTGGGGTGGAATCACAACTTCATTTTACTCAGGAGATCATGACCAGACCCAAAGCAAGTTTTTTGAAATTTGGCTGAATGGAACAAAGGGGAATTTAACCATTGATCTGGGAAAAATCAGTGAGGATAAAAATGGAGACGGGAAATTGAACACGGAAGATATTCCTGAAGCAGGGTTATCATTAGGAAACGGATTTCTTGAAGACCATGAAGATGTGGGATTGGATGGATGTTTCGATGAGTTAGAGGATGGGTTGGGAGGCTGCTTCGGTTTTGATAATGATAGCGATGGTATAGTTGATGAAGATCCATGGGATTTTATTGATAATGATGGTGATGGACTTATTGATGAAGATATTGATACTTCCATTCCTGTTCCGGGATTCAATGAAAATGACCCCAATTATGATAACTGGAATTATTCTGAAGGAAGTTCTAATTATTCTCAAGTGAACGGGACGGAAGGAAACGGAACGGGAGCTCAAATCCAGGAAGGGGGGAAATATCCTGACACAGAAGACATGGACCGGTCCGGTTTTATTGACCGTACCAACGATTATTTTTCCAAATCCATTTCTCTTGAACCGGACCATCCTGACACCGTTTATCTTGGTGGTGAAACGGAAAAGAACGGTGTTCCAACGGGTTGGAGGCTCTATCGTATTCCGTTAAGTCATTTCACCAAAGTGTCTAATATTGAATGGAATGAAATACGCTATCTCAGATTGGTAAGGTCAGGATTAGAGGATGAATCAGATAAACTGCTGATAGCAAGGATTGAACTGGTGGGCAACGAATGGCAGGAATTGGGTGTGTCTTCCATTTCTGAAGATAGTTACACCCGCAATGACAGTATTTTTTCTATTGCTGTTATTAATACGGAAGACAATGCAGATTATGTACCTCCAAAAGGTGTGAAAGGGGAATACGACCGCATCAATGAAATCCAATCCAAAGAGCAGTCATTAGTGCTAAAATTTGATTCCCTGCAAGTTGGAAACAAAGCTGCCGCTCAAAAAAACCTCATTTCACTTACCGGTGATAGAGCCAAAAGTTATCTCATTTATGATAAAATGAAGATGTATGTTTACGGAAAGTCAAGTGATTGGATTCAGGCAGACGATTCAGATGTGGATGTATTTTTACGATTTGGATTAGGAGATGATTATTATGAGATCACTCAACCTGTATTTGATGGATGGGATGAGCAACTGAACCGCAATAAAATTGAATTGGACTTGAATTGGCTTACAAAGCTGAAAGTACAGAATCCGGAAAATGTGAGCAAGGTAAGGGATACGGATACTTTAATCGTAAATGAAGATGTCAGGACCTATATTTTTACCGATGAATTTGGAGATTCTACCGGAAAAAAAATTACCATAAAAGGGCAGCCATCTTTGTCAAGAATTCAGTTTTTTACAACAGGAGTCATCAATGATCATCCGGATCAGGCTGTTACAGGAGAAGTGTGGATAGATGAATTAAGATTGAGCGGGGTTAAAAAAGATAGGGGAGTTGCCATGCGAATGCAATCCAAGTTTTATTTGGCTGATCTGGGTAATACATCCATAGTTTACAGCCGTAAGGATGCGGATTTTCATGTACTCCAGCAGCGATTGGGAAGCAACAGTTCCAGTGAGGATCTGCGGATAAATACCAGTTTTAATCTGCATAAACTCCTGCCCAAATGGATGGGATTGAATATTCCCCTCAGCTCTTCATTCTCTAATTTGGTCAATCGTCCTAAATTCTACCCCGGAACAGATATTTATGCAGGTCTTACAGAAACTCCTGATTCTATCATGACAAAAACTCAAAATGTGAGTTTCAGTTCCTCCATTTCAAAGTCAAGCAAATCAGACAATAAATTAATTCGTTTAACACTGGATAACCTCAAGGGAAATTTCAGTACATCCAGATCATTGAAATCAAGCGAAATTATGGAAAGGGAAGAAAATCAGACATACACGGGAAAATTGAGTTATGGATATTCATTCGGCAGGGATAATTATGTAAAACCGTTCGGGTGGATGAAAGTAGTTCCAATGATTGGAGAAAAAATAAGTGAATTCCAGATGTATTACACGCCTTCTTCAATCAATACCAGTATGGATTTCAGTGAAAAACTGACGGAAAAACTTTCACGGGCAGGTTTGGAATCTCCGGATGTGTATAATTTAGGACTAAATCGTTCCTTTGGATTAGATTATAAAATATTCAGTAACTTAACTGTAAAATACAATCAATCTTCAAAATCAAATATGAATGATTTTCGAGGTTATGTATGGACAGCGGTTAAGAATTTGGATCCGGGGATCGTCACCAATGTAACGGAAAATCTCACAACAAATTTCAATCCCGAACTATTTTCATTTTTTAAACCAAATTTCACTTATTCCGCAGGATATCGCTGGGACGAACCCTTGAGCAGTACCATTGACGGTGCCGATATCGGGACTCAGATTCGATTTTCCACCAATGTTTCATTGAGTCCTGTAAAAATCGTTGAGTCAGTATATAAACCGCCATCCAGCAAGAAATCCGGAACATCCAGAGGACGGACCAGGACTCGAACCCGTGTACAGCCCGGAGAAGAAAAGGAGGACCAGGATAAAAAAGAAGGTAAAGGAAATTTCATTATGAATGCGGTACATGGATTTTTTAATCGATTTGATCCATTGAACCTCACTTATACGGAAACGGTGAATCGTACTGCCAGAGGTATTCAGGGAACCGTACCCATTGGTTATAAATTCGGGTGGCAGTCTGAACATGGTTTAAGTCAGGATTCCGCCAGCATCGGGTCAAACATAGGCAGTTTTGACCATAAACAGGATGTATCTTTGAGATCGGGATTTAAATTAACGAAAAAAACAAGTGTCAGTCTTTCCTTCGCCGAAAATGTTTCTCAAACCATCAGTGGGTCAGGTGTAGAACAGCGGTCTATCCAGAGGGATTTTCTTCCCTGGGGAGAAAAACTGGATCAGGGACTGCCGTTTTTCGGGTGGAGTTTTCGAATGTCAGGACTCGAGAAATGGCCTATTTTAAATAAATTCGTTCGTTCAGCATCTCTGGATCATTCATTCACCGGGAAAGAATCACGATCCTGGCAATTTGAAGATGTGAATGCCGGTACAGTCAATCTCCTGGATGTGAGTTCCTTCATTGATTCATTCAAGGATTATGAAAAACAGGGAAAAGTCAATGCCAGTTTTACGCCATTGATAGGTATGTCACTTTCTCTTGACAAAGGAATTTCGATGCAGATCAGGCAGAACATGAGTCAATCGGTAGATGAAATGCCCACGGGATTAACACTAAAAAAAGAACGTTCCCTCACTGCCAGTGCCAGTTATAATCATAAAGGCGGATTTAAAATTCCCATTCCGTATTTTGAAGATATGGATATTCAGAACAATGTGAATTTTACCCTTAATTTTGATATGAACAATAATGAGACTTGGGGGACGAAAAATAAAACCGAACTGGCTCAACAGGCTTTGTCATCCAGTTGGAAAATCGGGACACGTATTTCCTACTCATTCAACCGAAATGTCAGTGGTGGAATCATCTATGAATATCGTGAAAATGAGACAAAAACCACCGGACGAAAAATCGACAAGGATTTCGGGTTTGATATCAATATTTCCATTAGCGGATGATGTAAATTGAAAAAACAAATAGTAGGTTCAATTATTGAAAGGAGTTTTTGCGCAGTGCAGACATTTTTGTCTATACTCCTGGAGACCGTCATGTCTGCAGTATTACTGATTTTTCCCATCCTTTTTATTATGGGATGTAATACTTCCGTACCGGAATTTTCAGGAGAATCTGCCTTTCATTATTTGGAAAAACAATGTTCATTCGGTCCCAGAAATCCCGGTTCAGAAGGGCATGAAAATTGTAAGGAATTTCTTATAAACACAATGGCAGAATTTGCAGATACAGCATTTACACAGATGTTTAATCAATCTATTCCCGGAACATCAGATACGTTGGTAATGACAAATATTATTAGTATTTTTACAGGAACCGGAACGGGTTCGCTGTTACTGGGTGCTCATTGGGACACCCGACCTACTGCAGACCATGACATGAACCCTGAACTGAGAAACCAACCTATTTTAGGTGCCAATGACGGTGCCAGCGGAGTTGCTGTATTATTGGAGACAGCCCGAATTTTGTCTCAACATTCTCATGATGAAACCATTTACATCGTTTTCTTTGATGCTGAGGATTCCGGAATTGAAGGAGAACCACATTCCTATGCCCTGGGAGCCCAATATTTTGCAAAAAATCTTCCCATCCCCTTACCGGATTATGCTATCGTTTTGGATATGGTGGGAGATGCAGATTTACATCTTCCCATTGAGCGAAATTCCTATGTCCAGAATCCAACTCTGGTGAAATATCTATGGACATTGGCTGACGAATTAGGATTAAATGCATTTGAAAAACAAATACAATATGAAATATATGATGACCATGTTCCACTCTGGGAAGAAGCCCAAATCCCTGCAATAGATATAATTGATTTTAATTATCCAAATAAATATTCAAATTTCTGGCATACCCATGAAGATATTCCAGATCATTGTTCTGCAGAAAGTTTGAATCAGATTGGCATTTTGTTGATACATTATATTTATGGTCGTTAAAATGAGAATCAAGACAACAGGGATTTTGATCTTATGGGGATTGTTAATTTTTTCCTCTTGCGATGAACAAATGCCGATAGAAGAAGCCCAAAGTGATCCTATCACCAATCCTCAATTTGTGTTTATGAGGGAATCCAACCTTCTCTATTTTTCTGCT
>CAZFKU010000058.1:0-8776 GCA_964518835.1 uncultured bacterium | reverse complement strand
ATTGAATTGATAGAATCCAGTCATTATTTTTTTGAAGATCCTTCTGAATTTGATCCAAAAACCATGAGGAAACGTTGGAAAAATTCTGAGGTGAATGAACTTGTTTCAGATTATATTGAATGCTTAGAACAAATTGAAGATTGGTCCAGTGAAAATGTTGAAGCTGGGCTGAGAAAATTGAGTGATGAAAAAGAGGTAAATCCTGCCAAACTCATTCATCCGGTCCGGTTAGCACTCAGCGGAACAGGTGCAGGGCCTTCTCTTTTTCATTTAATGGATGTTTTAGGGAAAGAAACTTGCATTCGTAGATTAAAAAGAGCAGTAGAATTATTTCCAATATTTGACAACAATGACTGAATCAAAAAATTTTATCCAGCAAATTATTGAAGATGATTTAGCTTCAGGAAAGCATAAAAAAATCATCACCCGTTTTCCTCCTGAACCCAATGGATATCTCCACATCGGCCATGCTAAGTCCATCTGCATCAATTTTGGATTTGCAAAAAAATATAACGGTCAATGCAATTTACGGTTTGACGATACAAATCCCTCAAAGGAAGAAGAAGAATATGTCAATTCCATTATCGAAGATGTGAAATGGTTGGGATTTGACTGGGGAGCAGATGTGTTGTATGCCTCAGATTATTTTGATGAAATGTACACCCATGCGGAAACATTGGTGAAAAACGGTAAAGCATTTGTTTGTGATTTGTCTGCAGAGGACATCAATCAATTTCGTGGAACCCTAACCAAACCCGGAAAAGAAAGTCCATTTCGCAATCGTTCTTCTGACGAAAACTTAGATTTATTCAGACGCATGAAATCAGGAGAATTTCCCAATGGTTCAAAAGTGCTGAGAGCAAAAATTGACATGAATCATCCCAATCTGAATATGAGAGATCCTGTGATTTACCGTATTTTACATGAATCTCATCATAGAACCAGAGACAAATGGTGCATTTATCCCATGTATGACTGGGCTCATGGTTTGGAGGATTCTATCGAAGGAATCACTCATTCTCTTTGTACGTTGGAATTTGAAGATCATCGTCCTCTGTACGACTGGTTTTTGGAACAACTGGATGTGTATCATCCTCGTCAAATTGAGTTTGCCAGATTGAATTTGAATTTTACCGTCATGAGCAAACGGATGCTGTTGGAATTGGTGGAAGGGAATTATGTGTCCGGATGGGATGACCCTCGTATGCCTACCATTTCCGGTATGAGGAGACGAGGTTATTCCCCAGCCTCTATTCGGAATTTTGCTGAAAAAGTGGGTGTAGCAAAACGGGAAATGACTGCTGATTTTGCACTTTTAGAACATTCAGTTCGAGAAGATTTGAATAAAACAGCACGTCGATTTATGTGTGTTTTAGACCCACTGAAAGTTGTGATTGAGAATTTTCCTGAAGGGGAAGTAGTTGAAGTAGAAGGAATAAACAATCCTGAAGACCCATCTGCGGGGAAACGAACTATTCCATTTACCCGTGAATTATTTATTGAGAAGTCAGATTTTATGGAAGACGCTCCAAAAAAGTTCTTTCGATTGACATTGGGAAAAGAAGTTCGTCTACGATATGCATTTTTTATCACCTGTATTGATGTTATAAAAAATGAAAATGGAGAAATCATTGAATTACGATGTACTTATGATCCCGAAACTAAAGGAGGTTCAGCTCCAGACGGTAGAAAAGTGAAAGGAACACTTCATTGGGTTTCATCGGAAAAATCACTACCTATTGAAGTTCGGTTGTACGACCGTTTATTCCAGAATGAAAATCCGGCAAAAGTAATTGAAGGAGGACATTTTACCGAAAATCTTAACCCAAATTCCCTCACAATATTGAAAGGTTGTCGAGCAGAACCGGAAATTAGATCGGTAGAAATGGGTGAGACAATTCAATTCGAACGAACGGGATATTTTTGTCTAGATTCTAAAGAATCCTCAAATGAAAATATGATTTTTAACAGAACGGTTCCCTTGAGAGATTCTTGGGGGAAGATTCAAAAGAAACCTGGTAATTAAAACATATAGATTGGGTTTAATATTTTTGGAATAAATTTTGAATTTATGGTGTCAAATGCGTATAAATGAATTTGATTAATTTTATCATAAATAATTAATATAACACATGAGAAAATCAGTATTATTAATAATAATAATTGCAATTACACATTTTGTATTTTGCGAAGAATTAGATTCTAAAGAAGAAGAATTTCGATCCTTACCCAATGTAAAAATCAAAACATTGAAAGGTAAAAAAATATCATCTAAAAAGCTCACCGAAAATAAATTTACTATGATGAGCTTTTGGGCGACTTGGTGCGTCCCGTGTCTGAAAGAAATGAAAGAATTGAACATCATGCATCACAAATATGAAGATAACAATTTTCAAGTAGTTGGAATTTCAATCGATGATACAAAAACAGCAAAGAAAATTTCAACAATTTTGAAATCCAAGAAAATATCATATCCAATTTACTTGGATACGGAACAGAAATTTTTCGGACAATTCAATTCAGAAGCTTTACCCTTTTCTTTTTTAGTTTCTCCAGAAGGGAAAATCCTTTGGGAACACAGTGGGTACATCCCCGGGGATGAAAAGGAAATTGAAGCAGTAATTGTTGATGCTCTGGGTCTGAAAACAAGTGATCCTGGAGATTCAACATCTATGATAAAACCGGATTAAACAGTTTCATTTCAGCCTATAGTAAATTTACACTTTTATATCTTTTAGGGATAGGAACCTCCCTTACGGCAGTTTCCATCAATGGAGGCTTATATTCCCGCTATGGGGAAAATGTTCAGACCGAAGATCAATACACATACCTTGAAAATTACATCACAGTAAATTTCCAGGGATCATTTTGGCATCTCAACTCGGAATTTGCCTACAACGAACCTCCTGAATATGGTGTAAAATTTACCGGGGTTCGTACTTTAGCATTGAATGTCATCCGTGATTCATGGTCGCTGGATGCAGGACATTTGACTGCTGTTTTCGGTAACGGGTTGGCTTTTAATTTTTTTGAAGATAAATCCTTAGATTTTGACAATCGCCCTTTTGGACTTCAATTAGACTTTGAAATTAATGACCAAATTCAACTCATGACCCTGCTTGGAACACGAGATGAATTTACGTCCTATTCACCTATTGCGAATCGCACACCGGATTTGTTTACAAATTTTGATGTAGGGGGAATTCAGATAAATTATTTCCCTGATGAAGGAAATTGGAATGGTGCAGGTTACATCACCGGTTCAAAATTTCGGTCACCTGTCAGATTTGAAAAATTGAATACCGAAACTCTGTCCTCCACAGATGTTGAATTTCCTGAACAGGAAGCTTTTATTTTAAATACCGGATTTACATACACTTTGTTTCGTGAAAATTGGGAATGGACTCTTGAGTACGGATCACTGAAAAAATGGTATGACATCCCTCTGGTAGAACAGGATTTTAATGGCACTTTATTACAAACCGTTGAATCCATTTCAGAAGAAAAGGGCAGTGTATTTTATTCCCTATTGACAGGCAGTTTATGTGATAAATCCATCTTGACATTTGAATATAAATTGTACCGGAATGGAATTGAATCTGTTGAAAATAAAATTAATTACAATCGAATGGCTTCTAAGTCCATGCCGTTTCATTTAGGTCCTACGACCCTCCGCCAGCATGATATAGGATTACTTGCAAATCTTAGCCATGTCGTTGATTATGGCGATGAGGCGGGGTTTTATGCGGATTACAGGAAAAACCTGGGAGAATCCTTTTTATTTACAGGGATTTATGCACAAGCAAGTCGTACTTCCACAACTGGTGAAAAAAACAATTTCTTTTTTCCTTCAATGAGTATTGAATATTTTCCATTTCAAGAAATGTATTTTGAATTGGAGTATTCAGGATATGAATTGCAAACCCGTATGATCGGTGGTTATACTGAATTTTCCCTGGACGGAATTACGAAAGAGAAATATTATACCTTTATCCCCGCTTATTTTTCAAGAGTTATGGGAGAATTTGTGATAGGAGGATCAATAGGAGTTCAGAAGGCTCTTAAGAGTGGAAATGAATTTGTGAATCAACAATATATTTTATCAGTAGACTGGAAGCGAAAATTGTCTTTTGCTCTCATCACTGATCTTACTTCCGATCCGGCTCTTTTTGGAAATACTCAATGGATCAGTGGAGAATTAGTGTACAAACCATCCCCCATATTTACAGTACGCACTTCTTACGGTACAGAAAAAGGTGGTATTCGGTGTACAGGAGGTGTTTGCAGAAATATCAGCGCATTCGACGGTGTTCGAATGATGGTGGAAGTAAGATTATGAAAATTCGTTTAATCTGGATCAGCATTTTGTTAATAATTTTGGGATGTGAATTAATCCCGGAAGCTGTTGAACCTCCTGCTGATGAATCTGTGAAAAAAGAATATTTACAACCCGGTGATACTTTAGAAATCTCTATAGAATCCCTCATCAATGAAAATTCTCAAAATGGGATGTTTTCATTTAAAGATTTGGGTGACTCAAATATTGTTACAATCACTCAAATTGAGTCAATGCTTATAGTGATTGGAAAAAATTTTGGTTCTACAACCATTACTGCACAATTTAACAATGCAGATAAAAATCAAATAATTTATTTAAATTTTATAGTTTTAGAAGGATTTCCAGTATTTAATAAAGTTGGAGAGGAAATCATAATTAAACCTGCAGAATATTTTGAGTCTTTGGGGGAGATTGAACCAGATTCAATTTATCTCGTTTCTGAAGAGGAAATTACTTCTTTTACATGGAGAAATGATAATAACCAAAATTTGGTTTTAACAGGCATACGACCAGGAACTCATAATGTAGTGTTTTCTGTTAGAGATAGTACAGATATTCATGAAGTTTATCTGACCATAGAAACTTCAGTTCGTCAAGTTGTAATGGGAGAGGTATTCACAAACGTAGGTTGTATCCCCTGTGTCCCGGTGAATCATGAATTAGACGTTATTATAGATGAACAACAAGAAAATATAACGATGATCCGGTATCATTGGAATTCACCATTACCATTAGATCCAATGTATGATTATAATCCGAACGATGTCGAATGGAGACGAACTATGTACGATGTCCCATTTTGTCCTGTGGTTGTAATCAATGGTTCTCACATTTTATTTGGACAAGCTCCTGTGGAAAACAATGCAAATAGTATCGTTTTATCCGAAATTGCACAAGAAAATAATTTATATTTGGGGCATACGGTCAATTTGATTGAAGACAGTATCTTAGTTGACATTGAAGTTTATCCATTCTCGATGGTAAATGACATAGTTAAAGTTTGGGCTTTTGTGGTCGAAGATAGCATTAACTATAGTGCTCCCAATGGAGAATTGATTCACATGCAGGTGATGCGGGATTTAAATTCTGGAGATGAATGGGACACCTTGGAAGAAAATGAAACATATTCATCCCAAATTTCTCTATTGAAACCAGATGATTATACAATAGATCATCCATTATTTCATGTGATTACCTTGGTTCAATCTGTTGTAGACAACAGAGTGTTTCAGTCTAACCGCTTACATGCACCGCTTGAGAATGATGCAGTTCAATAAAAAGTATGGTTTAATTTAAATGAAATGATGTATTTTCCGATGGCTTTGTAAGTATTAAAAGATTTTTAGGGAATATTACATTAAAGCAGCATGTCCAATGAAAAAAGGAGCATAAAATGAAGAAATTCTTAATCACAATCAGTTTATTTTGTAACGTACTTTTATTCGGAACTCAAATTTCCGTCGTAGGGGAAGTATTTACAGCTACTTGGTGAGGGTACTGTCCAGACGCCCGGGCCGGGCTTCTACAGCTTTATAACAATCACCCGAATGTAATTCCACTCATTTGGGAAAGTGACGGGCATGTAAGTCCCGGTTACTCCCAACGGGCAGGAATGTATTATGTTGGTGGAATTCCCCATGTTGAATTTAACGGACATGTGGATGTGATCGGCGGTGGTACCAATATGTATCCCTATTATCAAAATGTTTACAATGATTTGATTAATGATAACAGTCCCGTTCAAATGGGTTTTGTCACTTATTTGAATCAAAATGATGGTGGGTTAGATTTAGTTGCTGATATAACAATGACAGGAGATATTACAACAAGTGACAATAAGATCGTTTATATGCTCACTTATAATTACAATAATAATTATTTCGCTACAGTTGAAGGCTATGAATATGAGGACTTCAACTTGTATGCCGAAGGTGAAACTGGTGAATATTCTCATCATTTTGAATTGGATCCTTCCTGGGATATGGATTTATTGCAAGCAGTTATTCTTATACAATCCTATTCTTCCGGGAGCAAGGAAATTTACCAAGGAAGAATCACTAATGACTGGCAGGATCCAACCATGGATATGATGCTGGCTTATTCACCGGATTGGGTTACAGTTGGATTACCTTTGGTTATGGAAAATACGAACTATCAAGTTATTTTTCCGGATGCTATCGAAAATACATTGTATTCATTTGATAATGGATACAATTTAGAATCCAATTTAGAAAATGGAGCGGGATACTGGATTCGTTTTGGAGATGAAGGTGGTTACTCAACCCTCACAGGATTTGAGATTGAGGAAATTACCATTCCGATTTCTGAAGACTGGAATATGATTTCCGGTATTTCTTCCTCGGTTTATACTAATGCAATCCTTGATCCTGATAATTTAATCGTTCCCAACACGGTTTATTCATTTGAGAATGGATATTCACTTACGGAAATGATAGAACCGGGAAAAGGGTATTGGTTAAGGTCTTATGAAGATGGAGAAATCACTATTACTGTCGGGAACCAGGGGAAGATAAAACCATTTGTCAATCATATGGTGGATGCCAATGTGATTCAGTTTAACAATACGCCGTTGTATTTTGGGATAAACGTTCCGGAATCGGAAAGACTCAGTTACAGTCTCCCTCCAAAACCACCAGCAGGTGCATTTGATGTTCGATTTTCAGATGGCATGATCTATGCTGAAAATTCCGGAAACATCGAACTGATGAAAAATACCGACAAAGTGAATGTTTCCTTTGATATCAAAAAAGATGCTGAGGATAATAAAGTCTGGATTCTTAAAAATTCTGCAGATGGTTCGGAATATATTTTGAATGGATCCGGAACAGTTGATATTTCTAATATAGGAGATAATTTACAGTTGGCGAAAAAGTCCATAACTCCTCTGCCCGAAGAGTTAACCGTCTTACAGAATTATCCAAATCCATTCAATCCGGTTACATCTATTCAATATGAAATTACTCAACAATCACATGTTGAACTGCTCGTACACAATTTAACCGGACAGGAAATCGCCAGATTGGTTGATGGTTTTCAAGATGCAGGGTTGCATGAAGCGGTATTTAATGCGTCTGCAATTCCCTCCGGAATGTATCTATATACATTGAAAACAGAGAGCAAGACTATCATCAAGAAAATGATGGTGATGAAATAATCAATCAATTTATATATTGAATTAAAAAGGGCTCCTTATCGGAGTCCTTTTTTTATCAATTCTATTTTATTTATTATTTTTACTTCGTTAAATTTCTGTTGACTTTTGGGGAGTCGTCTAATGGTAGGACAGCGGATTCTGGTTCCGTAAGTGAGGGTTCAACTCCTTCCTCCCCAGCAGATGATGAGATTGGCCCGTTCGTCTAGGGGTTAGGACGCCGCCCTCTCAAGGCGGTAACACGGGTTCGAATCCCGTACGGGCTACTAGATTGAAATTTATTTTCAATTTGCAGGAGTTTATAAATTGTTTGAAAGTATATTACTATTTTTAGTATTAAAGAAATTCCAGTGAATAAGAATCAGCAAAATCACCCTCCCTTAGTTAAATTGGACAAAGATCATCCCGGTTTTCGTGATTTAGCCTATCGAGAACGAAGGGATTTAATTGCTCAGATTGCTCTTGAGTATCAAAACGATGGTGAAGTGCCCTCAGTGGATTATACTCAGGAGGAACATGAAATGTGGTATGAGGTATTCACAAATTTATCTTCTTTACACAAAACTCATGCATGTAAATATTTTTTAGATGCCGGGAGTTTGATCAAATTAAATGATCAAAAGATTCCCCAACTCTCTGAAATGAATGTTCAGCTAAAACAATTGAGTGGATTTCAAATGATTCCTGTAGCAGGTTTGATTTCTTCCGAACATTTTCTTTTAAATTTAGTAGATAAGAAATTTTGTTCCACCCAATATATTCGTCATTACAGCAGTCCATTTTATACCCCGGAACCCGATATCATCCATGAATTAGTGGGTCATGCAATTACACTTTCTCATCCGTTTTTTTCAAATCTCAATTACCATTTTGGTCTGGCAGCTCAAAAAGCAAAACCTGAGAGTTTCCAGAGATTGATTCAGGCATATTGGTACACACTCGAATTTGGATTGGTAATGGAAAATGGAAAGATTAAAGCCTATGGTGCCGGATTGTTATCCTCTATTGGTGAAATGCCCAGTTATGAGAATAAAGCCGAACTATTACCTTTCAATTTGGATAAAATAAGCAGAACACCATTTGATCCGACAGATTACCAACCCAGTCTGTTTGTTGCGCCGTCTATTCAAGAATTGGAAAATGGTTTAATGGAATGGTTAGAAAATTTTGAGTAGCGGAGATACAATGATTCTAATTAATCTCACTTATCAATTATGAAAGCACATTATTTAGGACATGTAGTTTTTTATGTTAAGGACCTGAAA
>CAZFKU010000057.1:0-8776 GCA_964518835.1 uncultured bacterium | reverse complement strand
TTGTATGTTGCTTATATTGACAGGAAGGGTACATGCGTTCTGGACCCCACCCATTACCCAAAACACCAAAATTGGTAACGGTCATTCCTAATTGACCAACGGAAGTGTACTTATCAAAAATGTCTGGAGATGTTTGAGGTGTGACTAGGGAAAGCAATAAAAAATGTATTATCCTTTTTATTATTTTAGCGACACCTATCCTCATGTATAAATCAGTATTTTCATTCAAAACACCACAGCTTTTTAAAAAAGAAGGGCTCGGAATGTAAAGATGGAATTTATTTATAACAACAATTAAACTCTAATTATAATGAAAACTTCCATGCAACAGGGCGATGATCGGAAATAAATTCATCGTAATCTGTCCAGCCATTGTGGAAATAATCTTCCAATTGAAAGGTGATAACCGTTGAAGCATTATGTTCGAATTCATCGAATAAATTTACATTGATGAGAATATGATCAATATGGCTTGGCCAGGACGGATAAGACCAGTATGTCCAATGGTGACCATTGTCTCCATCGATTGCTAATTCCATATCAACAAATTGAAACTGATCGGAATTTTCAATAAAATTCCAAAATACATTTGATCTTTTGGGTTCATGGATATCGTCATTCAAATCTCCCAATAGAATAACGTTTACATTTGTAAAATAATCAGAGATATATTCTTCAAGCAAAAACGAGGCAGTTTGTCTTCGAGCTTCATTATCATCTTCATCAGGAATGTCTGGAATACCATCGAGGTTAATATCAATGCTGTCAATCTCTTCATCACCACAACATTTTAAATGATTGTTTATAAAAACAAATGGTATATTATTTATTTCACATTCCAGAATAAAGGGCTCACGGGGAAATGGGAGATTTTCACTATCATAAATTTCATAAACAGTTTCAATATTAATCTGGTTTGACTTGTAAATATATCCAAGACCGTAACTCCCGCTGGGTGATTTTAGTCCCTCCCAATTATTTTCACTATCCAATTCATTACATCTATTGATCAATGCAGTAAAATAAGATCCGGAATTTATTTCCTGGAAAGCATTGACATCACAACTTAGTTTAGTTACTATTTGAGCTACATAATCAACGGTTATGTCATCAGCTTTAGGGAATGTTTCAAGATTCCATGTCATAACTTCAATTGTATTTTCTGTTCCAAACGACAACTCAGAAAATTGAGATGATTGTTCATTCTCATCCTTATCGGTAGCACAGGAAATAAGAAAAAAACAAAATAGAAAAATTTCTATTTTGACATATCTATTTAAATGGTGCAAAACCCAGTAATACAGGACGATGATCAGAAATATACCGTTCATATTTTGAAAATCCACCTATGTAATTTTCAATAAATAGAGTTTCAATTCTATTGGTGTCGGATTTGGGGATCATCTGTTTAGTTACTAAAATGTGGTCCAAATAACTTACATACGGTTCTTTTGGATAAGTAGCTTTTGATTCATCATAAACTAATGACTCATTGACAAAATAAAACCTGTCATCATTTTTAAATGGATGAAAACAATGTTCATTTTCTTTATCCTTTAAATCATCATTCCAGTCACCTAAAACTATAAAATTTTTATATCCCGTATTCATTTCATTTGAAATAAAATTATGAAGCATCCTCACAGCATTTTGTCTTCTTTTTAAACCTGAGTCACAACATTTCATATGTAAATTGATAACGGAGAAATTCAATAAATCATCCCCACATTTGTATTGAAAATCTCCCCTGAGAGGAGGTCTGCCAGCAAAATTATAATCATCTTCTGCAAACAATTCTGTTTGCTTTAATAATGTAAACATTTTTCTTTTGTAAATAATTGCCTGGTCCATAAAAGACGACTGTTGAGATACAATAAAATCATATTCAGGGAGTAGGTTCATGAGACCACTGAAATATCCTGTAAACCGAATCTCCTGAAATGCGATCATATCTACATTCAGATCAGAAATTACATTTGCTAAAATGGGAAGTGTTGAATCTTTGTGGGCAGGAAAAAATTCTGTGTTCCATGTGATAATTTCAATTTCGTCAGATAAATTCAAATTAGGAACCTTTGTTTTTCCTCCTCCACTCACTTGTGAATCACATTGTGTTGAGATTTCGTATGTTGTATTCCATTCAGGAATTGAATATACAAAATCTATGGCGGTTGCAGCTTTTTCTTGAATCCATCCACTCATATCAGGTTCAGGAATAAAATCATCTGATAACATAGTTTGGCCTACCCTCCCATCCACAGCAGATTTATACCCAATAAAGTTGTGGAAATCAGGATCAATGTGCAATTGAATATGACCAAATTCTGTTCCATTTCCATAATTCTGAGTTATAAATACATGACTGTGTGGATCGTACCAAATATCAGGATATCCTTTACTCACTCCTCCAGAAACAATAAAATCTACCTCATCAGAAAAATATCCTAATTCCAATACATTATTAATTTCAAATTCGGATGTTGCTCCGACTTTAAGCGAATCTATAAAATCAGAATAAACTTCTTCCCTGTCCCATGGGATTCCCAAACTTGTCAGGACAATAATAACTTTCGCTCCCTCTTCTTTCATAATTGGAATCCAATAATTCATCGTTTTAATTTCAGATAAAATGGAAATTCCTTGTCTGTTCTGTTCAAGCACAGTCTCATCTAATTTATATGGAACAATTCCCAAAATCCCTACTTGAATTCCAGATGTATTCACAATTGTATAGGGTTTAATCCTGGCTGAAAAATCAGAGTTTTCTAAATTTGCAATGAGAAATGGGAAATTTGCTGATTCTGCCAACGATTTAATATTTTCAGTTCCTCCAATAAAATCATAACTTCCCGGTACTAAAGCATCGTACTTTAATTTATTCATCCATTCGATCATGGTTTTTCCACTATCAGCAATTCCAAATGGATGTCCCTGGAAAAAATTACCACCGTCCAATAACAAAACACCTTCATGCTTTGATTCTGCTTCAATTCTCAAATCTTTTATGTATTTATACATGGCAGAGGCATCCAAAATGTCAGGGGGATATTCGGGATTCATAAAAGTAGCTTTCTGTCCAACAATTTGCCCATGAAGATCATTGGTAGTTATTAAATGAATTGTTTTGTAATTCACTTGTGAAAAGGCAACACTAAAATGTATCACAAAAAAGTATATCGCAATGGAAAATCCGAATCGGATGAATTTCCCCTTCATACGTTAAAGTGAATATTTTACTGAAAACATAAAATTAAATTCAGATTCTGAAACTGTATCAAGAGCTGGGCGGATATCATTTTCAACTGGAAACAAATCAGAATACTTGTATTGCATTGATTGAAATCCCAGAGCAAAATCAACCATTACTTTCCCAAATGATTTTCCCGACCCAATTGTGATCATGGTGTTAGGGTCTAATACCTGAAACGGCGATTGTTTATAGATCAACCCAACCCTAACCGGAATATTCGATAATGTCATATATTCAAGCCCTAATTTCAATGAAGCGGATTCTTTCATTTGATAATTTAAACTATCTGCCAATCTCATTGAATAACCATCAGAGATTGAATAATCAGCTGTTATAAAGAGCGGTGTTCCTCCATAAGTTGTAAATGCAATGCCAAACGATTTGCGAAACGGTTTTACATAATTGACCCCTTCCAATTGAAAGGATAATGTGTCTCCTGAAATATAAACGGGGAGCCCTGAATCGGTATCCAATCTGGGTGGAGTTAATAATTCTGATTTAATTTCTAATTCCGTATCAAAACCAATGGAAAAATGAATTCCTTTCCAAGTGTTCAATTCAAAACCAAAACTGATAAACCCATCTGAAGGCGTTCTGAAAACTCTATCTACCGGGTGAATGATTGCTAAATATCCATCCATGGTCTGTAAAGTGTCGACCATTAGAATATCATGAACCGATGATTCTGGAATTCGATGGGAAGTAAGTCCCCAGTTTAAGGTAAACCAATCATCTAATTTATACCTGACACCTACTCCAAATGAATACCGGTCCAGCTGTCCCCGGACTTCATATTGATGAAAACCTAACAATGGATCTTTATTGCCAATTATTCCATCATCGAAACTCATTTTTCCACGAATTTCTTCTACATATTTATATGTAAATGAAGTGAGAGGACTTACAGAAAATGCGGTAGTAAATTTAAAATTACCTTTGTTTTTTGAACCGGAAATACCCAACCCTGAAAACGATCTATTAAATTGATTGACAACATAGTCTGAAGTGGTAAGGTAATCACCGAAAAAGTCTTTTAGATCAAATCCTCTTCGTTCCAAATTTGAGTTCACGCCTACATGATATTCGAATGAAATTCCATCTCCAAGCCTCCACAATCCTGCAGGGTTTAACAATAATAATTGGGTTGAACTTTCACTTAACGATGTACTTCCCATCGCTAATGATTTTCCGGAAGCCAGATAAGGGTCGGATCCTGTGATTCGGTTAAAAAATGATTGAGAAAACCCAATGGAAAAGCAAAAATTGACTATGATTAGAATTCTTGTCATTTGCTACAATGCATAATCGATTTGTAATCTGAAATCTGATTCATTTTTATTCACGTTTGGATTAGAAATCCAAATTCCGTTATCTGATTTTCCAGATGTTATTGTTGTATAAGAACTATAATTTGTTTGGCTTACTTTTAACTTAACCGAAAAATTATTTACAGGTGAAAATTGCCAGGAAACCCAATGATGAACTGCACCATGATCTGCAGAAAATATTCTAAAATCTGTATCCTCAAAATTCCACAAAAAACCTTGTATGAACAGGATTCCTCCTTTCAACGTCATTTTATCTGAAAAATTATGTGTTCCACTTAATCCGATTGTTTCGTCTGGTGAGCCGATATCTCCAACTTTCATAGAAGCACCGGGATTTACAGATTCCGTCAATCTTGGTCTGGGAGAAAAGGTTGTATAACCCCGAGAGTACAGCAATTCAACTTGATCAAATCGGGACATCCTGAGACGAAATCGAATTCGTGTTTCCCGTGAATCAAAAGGGCTTGGATGGAAAATGTCAAATGCTCCCCGTTCCTGCCATTTCTGCCGTATATTAATTCGGTAATTAAATACAGGTCTCCAGTCAATAGTGAAAACCGTGCGGTAGTATTTAGCATCATCAGCTTTACGAGTCCAAGTATCCCAATTGACATATCCTACAAAAGATCGATGAAACTGATATCGAGTGAAGAAAAACATACCTTGTTCAGATTGCGGTTGAGGATTTCCCGAATTTAAGTAACTGTAAACAGGATCTTCCAACCAATATCCATCCTCAAAAATAGATGTTTTGTATCGCTGATAATTTGAGAAAGACCGTTGATACGGATTGTCAAATTCAAGATCATAGTCTCTGTACAACACTAAAAAAGTTAAATTATCAAATTGGGCATATAGACTGGTTACAAACGCATTAGGTTCATCATTTATGGTTAAAAATTCTCCCCCTTTTGATAATTCCCCGTATTCACCTTGTATAGAAATATTTCCAAGGACAAATCCATAATCAAAACCAAACACTCTGCGATAACTTTTTGCATCGTGCCAAATTGAAGAGGAGCCAGATGAATGATACATAGCTGCAATTTCCGGATCAGCTGAATTGGACATATACGTTAAATAAAAAGCATCACCGGAATATTCATCGTAGTCATTTGCATTTGTTGCCAAATCTAATTCCGGTTCATGATCATCAGCTCCACCGGTGATAGTTTCCACTACTTGTGGATCCAAAATTCTATCATACAAACTTTCATAAAACGTAAATCCAAAATGCGTCCCTACTAGGGGCATTACTCTGACGTTTCCTCCCCAGGTAACTTCATTAACCGAATTAGTAAGAGGCGAAACAATTTTAAGTGAATCTTCTAAAGCTCCCATGGGAAGACGTGGATGCATGACAATTAACGAAGTAAAAGAACCATCCCTGTTTATGATTGCGTCCCTTGGTGCTTTGGAAAAATAGAAGGCTGTACGAAAATATGGATTGGAAAACTGTGCAGCAATTCCTTTCAATATGTATTGACTGGACCGGGTTAAATCACCAAATACTCCTCTTGCTCTCTTGGTAAATCCAAATCCGGTTCTGCGGGGTGAGAAAAAATCACCTGTTTCAAATATCACACTTTGCCCAAAAGATGCTGAGAAATTTCCGATAATAAATCTATCTAAGCGAACCAATCCCATGTCAATATTTTCGATCAAACCAAATGCTTTTCTTGTAAATATTCCTTTTGGATTACCCATATTTTGATGATGAGAAAACCCAAATTTTATGTGAGAACCAAATTGAAATGATAATTTTTGGTACAATTCAGGACGACTTGAATTTCTAAACGCATTCACTGTCCCTTCATCATCAGGATTTGTTGTTACAGGGACAGTCCGAATTAATTGTGAAAACCGACCATGCAACTCCGGTTTTTGGTTTTCCGGGGTTTTATATTTTACAAAATCTCTTAAATTTTTAAAACCCCAATAACTGATTCCCGGAGCATTTCTTAGTTCAAATGTTCCCTTAATCTCTCCTCTCTGCTGTTGTCTTAATACTGCTGCTACATCTACTGGACTTAAATTGGGTAATGCACTTAAATCATCATGGGACATTGTGTTTACATTTCCGGGTTGAAAAATTCGATCTAACCATACATCGGATAGTCCTTCCATATTGCCTTCAGCTGCCAACCATTGTCGAACTTTATACGAAGATAAATTTTGTTCTTGAATAAAAGTGGATTGCTCATAAGGATTAATGTCAATTAATCCTTTCAATTTATTTATATCTTCGATGGTGAGGGATTTAATTTCAAGCAATTCATAAATGGTTTCTATCCCATTTCTTTGACTAATAAATGTATAAACTTCTTCAATTTGTATTGGAGACAAGGGCAATTCCCTGAGTTCATCTTTTGATGCCCGATTGAGATCAATTTTTGCAGATAATATTAACGGGAAACCAATTAAAATAATGAGTGTTTTCATCATGGACTAATCTTGAAATAAATACGTTAATCCGGTTTGATGAACCACGGGCAAAACAGGATGTGTCAATAAAGCATATCCAATTTCAATTCTTGAAATAGAAACAATAAATCCTGCTCCCAATCGATTGGGATTTGACTGCACACCGGTTATGATACGCAGTGATGAATTCACATCAAAATGAACACTGCCTTTTATTTGAATATCTTTACCTAAAACTCGTTCAAAAAGAAAGGAAGTCATTAATCCACTGAATGGAGTGTATGAAATTCCTGCAGATAATCGTTTCGGTAATCCCTGTTCCGTCCCTCCGGAACCCATGGTGGATTGTAATGCATTTTTGATAAATGCTCCCACTCTGTGTTTATTGCGAAGAACACCAATAATTCCGATATCCAATCCCCAGCCAGTTGACATTTCACCAGGGATTCCATCTGAACCATCTCCCGTTGTCCCTGCAGAGGGTCCGAGAGTCCAGGAAAAATGATTTAAAGTAGCACCCATAGCTAAGGTTGAATTACGATCTTCTTGTAAATAAAATCCATGGGATATTCCAAAACGCTGTTCTTTGGATAAATCAATATCCTGATATGTTACTTTTGAAAATTCTGTGGAAATTCCAACTACACCAATTCCTTTTATATTATTTATCCACCCTGCATGAGTGTATGGAATTCCATATAATTCTGTAGTTCCTACGTTTAAGAGATGTTCTGAAACCTCCGTCATCGTTGCGGGATTATGATATAAGCTATGGATTCCACCGCTCGCCGGAGCCATCGTTCCAACAGAAGCGCTTCCACTCACTCCTGTAAAGGGATAATCACTCATTGTCTGCCCTAAAAGACCGGACAAAATCAATAATGAAAACAAAAAATTAATTGATGATTTCAATTTGATTTTACACCTACTACGACCGGAGCATAGTCAATAAATGATTTTCCGGTATGAAATTGATTTGCTTCAATATGCATAATGTAAGTCCCGGGAGAAACAATTTGTCCTAAATGATCCCGCCCATCCCAATCAGATTTATCCATATTCCGAACTACGGTACCAGCATTTTCAAAATACCTGTCAACTAAAGTCGTTATAAATCGTCCTCCTAAATCAAAAATTCTGATGATAACTTTTGCATCATTGGGAAATGAATATGAGTAATCAAGTCTTTCTCCTAAGGTCGGAATCAAAACAAATGGTGCAGGATTTATGCTCACCATTGTTTGCATTGAATCTGGACTAAAAATGCCTTCCTTTAAATAAATATCTGCTTCAAGTATATCATCAGCTGATGCAATTTCAACCTGCCAATTTCCACGATAATTATCAACGGTTCCCCTTGCTTGAATGACATATTCTGCAGGGTTGTAATAATCCACCATATAACCAATGGATGATTGCGCAACATCCCAATTCCAAATGGTAAGATCCATGCGATATCCTGCATGATCTTCAATGGTAATAATTTGAGGTCCGTTTGATGGACGTTTATCTCCAAATTCAACAATCAGTCCCATAATGGTAACTAAATAATCAACATCCGTTTCAGGGTCTCCATTAATAATATCTGAGAGTTCCATAATACTTAACGGATTAAATAAAACCGCCCAACTTTCTATAAGATTTTCACTGGTTTCATCATGACCTGTTATGCCATTACCACCAAATAATATCTCATCTTTTTCTTCTGTTCGTCGTCGCTGATAAATTTGATCCCCTGAAATTGCAGGCATCACAGACTGTTGTGATAATGGAG
>CAZFKU010000056.1:0-9316 GCA_964518835.1 uncultured bacterium | reverse complement strand
CCATATCTGCTACTGCAGGAGAACCCCAGATGTCATTGTCCAGATTGACCGGGAACCCGGGCTGTTCATTGCCCAATTCATCCACCATGTGAACCAATCCACCATATTCACCGTAAATCACCTCTGTCATACCATCACCATCGATATCCAGAACTGCAGGGGATGACTCGATTTGGTTGATGGTTTCGATGGGCCAACCGATCTGATTTAAAGAAACCTCAAATGAGAAAGTAACATCATCAGAATAATAGTTTAGATTGCCGTCTTCCCAAAATTCACCTGAAATTGAGAATTCTATATCCACAATCCCAAGGGGGAATTCTGATGGTATTCCAATTAAAACTTCCTGCGCTTCTATTCCTCCTGCGGGAATATCGCCAAAATTTAATAATGGATTGGGTAAAAGTATGTTCTGTTCACTGGACACTGTTGCTTCAACATTATTCACTTGAATTTCATTGGAGGAATTTTCAATGGAAAAAATATAGAAAAATTCTTCCCCGGGATTAATCACTCCGTCTTCATCTGTATCGCCAACAATATCTATAAAAGCAGCTTGAAGCAGGACATTCATAAATGTGAATTGGATGGTCAATCCGGGGTCGGTTACATTAAAAATATTCAGTCCTCCGGGATCTCCATTAGTGAGAAAACTGGAAGGGTTGGTATTATCGTTTATTTCCGTCCTGCCCGATGATTGATTGAATGGTGCCATAGTAAAATTTCCATTTTGGGTGAGGGTCCCATTGACCCGGTAAAGATAGAACTCATCGGGAGGTCCATCGGCATTTCCGTTACCCACAACAGTATTTACCCTGGTTACCAGTAATCCCGAATCATTCCCCGGCGTTTGAGATTCATAGATGCCATCTTTTTTCCGGTATTCAACTACAAAATATTCCGTGCTGGAATTGGGAGAATTAATCCGGTAAGCATTATTTGTACTGGATTGAAGCGGAGATAATTCATAGGTACCGGAACCTGAAATGACTGGTAAATCCTCAATCCAGTCTCCATATTTATATTTCATAAATGCAGACATATATACTGGTGGTTCACCACCTCCACCATCCATAATATCCCAACCTCCCAATGCCTGAGGTGCTCCATTGCCATCGTAATGGTATAAGTCAGGGGCACCCAAAGAATGAAAAAATTCATGACAGAGGGTACCAACATTAAAATATCCTCCATCTTCCAAATTAAAATTATAGTCGCTTACCAGCTTACCATTAATATAAACATCGTAATAATAAAGGCTCCATCGGTGGGGCCATAATAGTGTTGACCATGCAGTAGGAGAACCATATACCAAAAAAGTAACATTATCTACATAATTGTCATTATTTGAATCAATGATCAATGACTCAGGAACTTCCGGTTCAATAAATTCCAAAGCATGCTTTAATAGCGTTTGCTCTCTGTATGCCCGCTGATTACTATTGGTATATCCATTTGGATTAGTTGAAGCATTGTAAGGCATGTAATAACTGCGGGGATGGTCATCCTGATAGGAAAGATTCGTGGACATTTCGCAGACCGGAAAATGATGGGTATGGACATGAAGTTGGTCATAAGACACTTCTTCAAAATAATGAAGCAGGGATGATCCATTCTCATCATTAAATAACAGGTCATGTTCACTGCGGGGATCTGAAAATTCCGATTCATCACTGAAGCGAATATAAACATTGAGATTGTTTATTGTTCCTGTGGTAGGCGCATCCCGTGTTGTGAGGTCAATTCCCTGCGAAAACCATTCCCTTCTTTCTTGGTAAAGATGTCGGGATATTACTGCCCAGGGTTCTAATCCAGCATCGGCTGGGATGACGGAACCCACTTTAATATCTGAAGGAATAACCTCTTCACCATCCATCACTCCATAATAATAAATTCCGTCATTTTGATTTTGAATTAATGTAAATCCATTCTTATCATGTGTCCAGTTAAAATATTCATCTCCGCTGACGAAACACTGAATAGTCTCCCCGTCAGGCTGGGTTATAGTATGAGGGTTAAAGGATACGTTATGTGCCCAAATCCAGTTAAGACATATCAAAATCGAAAATATATTGATTATCTGATATTTATTTTGTACCAATTTTACTACTCCTGTTAATATAATTAATAAAGGTGGTTAAAAGTGTTTTATGATTAGACAAGAGAAATGGATAAATATTCAATTTTTTTTAAAAAAGTAGCCCCGGCTTTCAGGGATGAAAACCGGGGCGTGGAGGGGAGTATGGGGTAATGCTTATTACTTTATCAACAATAATTTTTGTGTTTCCGAAAAATACTCCGTTTCGATAAACAGAAAATATACACCCGTTTCAATAATATCACCAGAAATATTTTTACTTTCCCAATTAATTTTATGATTCCCTGGTTCCATAAATTGATTAACTAAAACTGCTCTTTCGGTCCCTAATAAATCAAATATTCTTAAAGTCACAAATGTACCAAACGGTAAATCATAAGAAATAGTGGTTGAAGAATTGAAAGGATTGGGAAATGCAGGATGCAGGGAGAAGGATTGAGGAACACCTGAAAATTCATATTTTTTTAATACCAGCCCCTCAATATTCCCATCCAACGATATACTGCCATTTCCTGTAAGTTGAAATTCCTTATTTAATGACCAGCAGGTAAGCTTCCAAACACTATTACAGTTTGTAAAGTCATACTCAATGTTTAAATAATTGCCCGGATTCGTCAATTCAATTGTATTCCCTTCAGAATAATATTTACTATTATTACTGAACCGTACATCAAATACATTTTCCCCGGGGGGAGGTTTGGGGGGTAAACTGAAACTCAAATAATCCTGATTTAAAAAATCTCCATCAAAATACAGTGTTTGAGTTGATCCCAAGGCATTTCGAAACGTTATTTTATTTGCACTGCCTAACCGATCCTGAAAAACTTTATGGGAAGTATTTCTGTTGCCATCACTAAATGAGATTTGTCCTTCCGATATGGATCGAACCCAATACCCTTCACCGGGAATTAAATTCTCTGCAAGATAATAGCTATTGAAAAACCCATAAAATGTGCCGGGAACCAAAATATTATCTTCATCTCCAATGTTTTCAATAGAAACGGGAACGGATGGTCCTGAGATTAGATTCCAATTTTCATTTACATTAATGGTAAGGGTTTCCAGCGGATCCCCCATAATGATTTCAGTTCCTATCTCAGCGAACCGAAGCCAATATCCATTTCCGGGATTTAAGGATTGAACCGGAGTATAATTTGTCTCAAAACCGTATAAAGTTCCCTCAATAGCGTTTGGAAACAACTCCATGTAATTCATTTCATTTCCATTAATGGGAAGTCCCACCAGGTTCCATCCATTGGTGTAAGAAATTGAAATTTCAACCTGACTGACTCCTTCTTCAACGGTAATAGAAAAATTTAATTGATTTGTGTATTCCATGTAATCATCAATATTTGATGATAGATTTAAAGTAAACTCAATTTCACCGGGAATAATGCCAACGGGGAATTGAATAATAAATGGATCTTCAATATTTATAATTGCTTCTCCCGGAGCCACATTCCCAAAACTGGCATGATCCTGGATGACAAATGCGTTGGACTCTACTGATAATTCACCTTCCAAACCGAAAGCTTCACCCCAGATTTCATTGTTATATAAAATTGTTCTAAGTTCGATAGCTTCTCCCGGATGAACTAAGTCATCATCTCCATCCAGAAGTGTAATGTCCATATCCACAAATTCAATGGACGGAAACAACTCCGCATCCAGCGCTTTCTCTATATCTACCCTGCCCTGCCCCAGCCTTCCACTTAAATATGATTCTGAGTTAATATCATAAATGACCGGATCAGCAGAAGCAATAAGCATGGTTTCAACTTGAACATTTGTGATTCCGGGATAATAAATCCGCATCAATCCGGCACAACTGGCAGCTACGGGAGTTGCCATAGATGTACCATCCCAGGATGCATAATTATTTCCGATGACACTACTTCGAATATTTTCACCGGGTGAAGATAAGTCAACGGATTCATGATATGTAGCCCAATGATTCCATGAGTCTCCCGAACCTAATGCTGTAACAGAAATGACATGTTCATAACTGGCGGGATAATGAGCTGAGTAATCCTCTCCCCATCCATCATCTTCTCCATTCCCTGCTGCTGCAAAAATAACTGCATTATAGGTATCATGGCAAATATTGATGACAGACTGCTCATAATTACTGTAGCCTCCACCACCCCAACTATTATTGATTATAGAATAAGAACCGGCATAAAATCCTGCCTTAGCAGCATATAAAATCCCGGAATACCCATGTGTAATGTAAGGATAGGACTGTTCTCCTGTTGAGACTTTTACTGACATGATTTTGCAATCAAATGAAGTTGATGCAATACCAGTGCCATTATTTGTTGAAGATGCCAGCAACCCTGCAACATGTGTTCCGTGTGCCCATGTACCGTAATTATTCGCCCCTTGACGGGGTTGAGGATTATTGTCTTCTATTCCACTCCAACCTGAAGCATCCCAACCGATTAAATCATCGATGAACGTATTTTCATTATTATCCCAGTTATCGTCATCAATTCCGTTCAAATCACCCGGATCCAATATCCATTGTCCTCCGGAATACTCAATTGTATGACCATCCCCATCGGCATCCTCATTCAAATTCTGCCAAAGATTAGCTCTCAGATCCACATGATCCCAATCAACTCCCGTGTCAACTGAAGCCAACAAAACATTATTTCCAATCGGAGGATTTCCACCATTTGGATTCCAGTTGTTCCAGGCAATATTTGCACCGATTTGAGGTAAGAACCACTGCTGACCGTACTGAGGATCATTAGGTGTGAAGTAGGGTTTGCGGATAAATTCAAATTCAACGGAATGAACACAGGATAAAGATTGAAGGTCAGATTTAAATGAAACTATATTTTCATCACGGTATTCTTTAAAACGAACCCTGTAAATCCGGTTCAAATAGATTTCACCGTCCCTATCGCTTTCAACTGCAAAGGGAATCCAGGGTGATATTTCAACTACTTCATTTTCTGTGACGAACTCATCCAGTTCAGCTATTCCTGTTGACAAATTCCGGGTAAAACCATCCAGGTGTAATGGAGTAAAATGAGAAGATAAACAGAAAAGCAGGGAATTCTTCTGGTAATTTATCTTATTCGGATTACCGGTGAGAATTACCACCGATAAAAAGAATATCGCCCCATATCTCATGAATTATTTCAGGTAAAGCAATTTTTTGAATAATTTTTGTTCACCAGATTTCAGGGAATAAATATACATTCCGGAAGACATGTTCATCCCCATTGAATTTGTTCCATCCCACTCAATTTGGTGAAATCCGGCAGGTCTTTCCCCTGAAACCAACTCAGTTACAACTTTACCGGTGACATCAAATACAGTGAGAGAAATTTGGGATGTTTCCTTCAATTCAAATGGTATAATCGTTGTTCCGTTAAATGGATTGGGAAAATTTGTTCCCAACGAAAACATTCGGGGTAAATCAGATGCTTTTATCAGACGAATGATTGAAGGGACTCCCTCAGGAACGATCTCACCTGAAATTCCCAGAATGGTTTGGGTCCCGTCCAATTCCAGAACCCATTTTTCATCCACTGATTGTTTTGGAATGGAATAGTGTATTACCAATCCTTCCTCCAGTCCTATCAACTGAATGGGACTGCCATATTCTGAGTGGGACCAGTCTCCGTTAAATCGAACATCAAACGCCATTCCTTCAAATTTTGGGGGTAAGCTGAATTGCAATTGTTCATCGTCTGTGAGTGATTCTCCAAAATACAGGGATTTAGAAAATCCATCAGCCAGAACAAAATCAAGGCGGTTCATGATAGTAGGATGATTTTTACTTTTGCCTCCAGATGGTCTTTGTCCACCACTCAAGGTTATTTCACCTTCACTATAAGCACGAACCCAATATCCATATCCCGGTTCAATTGCATCCGGTGAAAAATATCCATTAGAACCATAACCGTAAGCTGTGGTAGGAACAACAATGTCTTCCTCATAGAGAATTTCAACATCAACGGGACTGGAAATCCCTGAAATAATATTCCAGTTTTCATTTAATGAAATAGATACACTATTAATGGGAGTTCCGGAAATTGCGGTTGTATTTTCTTCGGTCATCCTTAATAAATAACCTACCCCCAAGTCTAAAGTGGTCTCCAGTGAGTAACCGTTGTCATAAGCATAAAGTGTATTTGGTTCACCAGAAGGGAAAATAACATTCCAGTTATTATCTTCAACCATCAGGGGCAGTCCAACCATATTCCATCCTGACATGTAGGAAATTTCTAAGGTCGAACTGTAACTGTGACGAATAAAAACCCGGGTGAAGGTAATTGGAAAACTGTAATTATTTGTAGAACTCATATTTACAGAAAAGAACAATCCGCCAAATGCATCGGTGAGAGTGAAGTTACCATCACCTAAAGCATCAATGTTCCAGGAAAGATTGATTTCTTCAGTTCCAATACCACCCTGAAAATCCACTGCCCATTCCGTGAAACCATCTTCCGGAGTTGTAGGACGTATATCAACATAAAACCTGTCGCTGACGATGGTATTAAAAAGCGCTGCATCCCAAGCCGGAGGTGGTGGGGCAGGAGGAGCATATACATCCATCCCGGCATCATATCCTTCACTGGCGTCCGGACTGGTTCCAAAAATAAGATCAATCGGAAAATTAACATTATCTGTTGCTGTAAGATTTACGGCAAAATCCAATGTAAAAAGACTTTGAGTGATAAGCACCCGGTTAAACGCTGCAGGTATCTCCGCCTGGTTGACCTCATTCATGTTAATTGAAAGGAGGGATCCTCCAAAGGCATCTGTCAATGTAAAATTCCCCTCACCTAATGTATTCGGATCCCAGGATAAAATATAATCAGTGGTTCCGGTTTCTCCCTGGAAATCTACCGCCCATTCCGTTGAACCTTGTTCAGGTGTTGTGGGTCGGATGTCCACATAAAACCGGTCATTCACAATCTGATTAAACAAGGCCGCATCCCAAGCCGGGGGCGGAGGTGCCGGAGGTGCGAAAACATCCAATCCCTCATCGTATCCATCTGTGGCGTTCTGAATGGTTCCAATCGACATAACAAAAGGTTCAGATCCCAAATTATCCGTTGCTGATAAAACGGTAAGAAAATCGAATGAATAATAGGAATGAACTATGAGGACCCTGTTGATGGTTGGATCCAGATTCACAGATTCCATTGTTGTCATATCGTAGGAAAACAAAGCACCACCAAAAGCATCTGTTAACATAAAATTGCCTTCCCCTAATGTATTCGGATCCCAGGAAAGCGTATTCACCGAATTTGGAGTTTCAACCATTAGATCGATCGCCCACGTCGTTGAACCTTCCAATGGAGTTGTTTCCCTATAATCCGCATAGAATCTATCATTTATCTCTAAATTGAATAAGGCAGCATCCCAGGCCGGTGGAGGTGGTGCAGGAGGTGCAAATACATCCAATCCGTCATCATATCCTGCTGTTGCATCGGGGCTTGTACCAATAGTCATAACAAATTCACCCGGAGAAAAATCATTTGTTGCAGTAATATGAGTTTGGAAATCCAGTGAAATATATGAATGGGTAATGATCACACGGTTATACACAACAGGCACAGAGTAAGAATCCAATTCTCTCATATCTATAGAAAATGCAACTCCCCCAAACGCATCTGATAAAACGAAATTTCCGGCTCCCAGTGATTCCGGTTCCCAGTTGAGAATGTATTCATCTGAGCCCTGTTCTGCTTGAAAATCAACAGCCCATTCGGTGATTCCTCCATCCGGTGTTGTAGGACGGTAATCCGCAAAAAACCGGTCATTGATCTCCATATTAAACAATGCGGCATCCCATGCAGGTGGTGGGGGGGGCGGCGGTGCAAATACGTCCAGACCATCATCGTAACCCACGGTTGCATCAGGGCTGGTTCCAAAGGTCAGTTCAAAGGGTAAAGAACCAAGATCATCTGTTGCAATAATGGTTGTGCTAAAGTCAGTAGAAGGTGGTCCAGTTGATTCAAAATCAAATGTGACCTCAAAATCAGATTGAGGTTGAATCATTAAGGGAAATAATATGGATCCAGTTGATGCCGATGCATTTTCAAAAAATAATTCTATGGTATTTCCATTAAGTTCAGAATCACCGATTGTTATTGATTCCTCATCGCAGTTGCAGCCATCTATAATTATTATACCTGCGGTATTAATACTTTGCGATGATTCAATAGTTATTTCTAAATCTGTGGGATCGCTTGAGATAGGTATCTCATACCAGACAGCGTTCCAGTTCAAAAGACCCGGACAGTCAATGGTCGCACCGATAGTGGTCCCTGTAAGGGTAACAGGAGCAGGACCACTCACCAATTCTGCATCATTACAATCATCATTATCAGGGACAGGAGGAGGATCTCCTCCAACTACCAATTCTCCAGAATAGGGAGCACCACCCGAAAGAAGCAGATCATTAGAATTGGCATCGTAAATCTCCCAGGATACCTCACTCTGCCAGGACCCACCATCACAGACAACCGGGTAGGTGCCATCTTCAAGTGTTAAAGTGGCTTCAGCAAATTCGCCGTTTTCAATCGTAAATTGTTCATCACCAATTGATAACCAGTTACCGTTCCAACCGTCACCCCATGAATCATACATCGCAATATACAGGTCACCCCTCACTCCCGGAATAATTTCAAGATCGTGTGCTGCAGCGAGCATTTCCTGCAATTCCTTATAGGAAGACGCAACACTTGTGCGACCGCTTTCCAGCATTTTTTGGAACTTCTGCTCATTAATATTATACTGAACGTGGTTTTCCGGATCATTATCCGTTTCCTGTAAAATGGTATTTTGAGCGGTAATATTCCCTAAATTATTACTAAATAATTGTTGGGGAACCAGCGTATATGCGAATAATAAAATTAGACTAAAATTTTTGGTTAATTTCATTTTTTCTCCTAAATCAAAAAATTATGTGTTATTTCATCAATATTAATTTGATGAAGTTTGCTCGTTTTCCATCATTCATTTCACAAAAATAAATTCCGGATGGCACATTTTCTCCAAACATATTTGTTCCGTTCCACCTATTCTCATGAATTCCTGCAGAGGACAAACCGGTTTCCAATGTCTTGATCAGTCTTCCGGTCATATCATAAATGGCTAAGGAAATATAACTATCCTCAGGCAAACTGTACGTGATAGTTGTCACAGGATTAAAGGGGTTTGGATAAGCAGGGGATATGGAATATGTGAAAG
>CAZFKU010000055.1:0-9736 GCA_964518835.1 uncultured bacterium | reverse complement strand
CAAAATATTTATTGAATTGATTAAGATTTCCTTGATAAAACAAGTATAATCTCCCCAGAGGATGTAGTCCTTATCCAATATCCAATTCCAGGAATCAATGAATCTGCATTAAAATATCCTTCCGAAAATCCATAAAGCGTATTTTCGATAATTATATTTCCTGGGTCTGTTACTGAATAAATTGAGATTTCCTCAAAAATTCCTGATATTAAATTCCAACCTTCATTTAATTCAATGGTCATTTCATTGATAATATTTCCGGAAATAGTTGTAGATCCCGCTTCCCCGAACCGAAGCCAATACCCTTCACCATTTTCCAATGAAGATTCCAGAACATATCCCTGGTCAAAAGAAAATAATGTATTCTCAATGGAAGTGGGAAATATGACATCCACATTTGAATTTTCCATTTCCAAGGGTAATCCGACCAGATTCCAATCTGCATCGAATTGAATGGAAATTTCCCCGGATTGTGAATCATCACAGACTAAATCGTACATAAAGTCCCGGGTAAATTCTATGGTTAAATCCATATTTGCATCGGAAAAGATATATGGAGTGTGACCTTCACCCTCAAAAGTGTATAATGCGCTCTGGTTACCCAACTCAACCATGGTCTGGTGGATAATATAACTGCCATACACCTGCACATTGATGCCAAACAGGGTTGCCAAATCATCAGCGTAGGGAACAACAGTATCCTCATCTCCGTGAATGGATACAATTGGAATATCACCATATCCAATCCAATTGAAATCACCGATTGCCCCGCAAAGATTCACCACTCCGTGAAAATTTGAATCGTATCCCGTGTTTCCACTTAATCCTTCCAATCCTCCGTTTTCTATTACAAAATCGTAAATCTCTTCAGGGATTTCATTTAAATTATTGATATAAGCAGCATTGATAGATGCAATAGCTCCGGCAGATGAACCTCCTGCATAAATTCGGGATGTGTCAATTTTGAAATTATCATTCAATTCATCATTCATTCTGAAAAAACGAATGGCAGCTTTTAAATCATGAATAGCTTTTAAGACTGCTTTATAGGCATTTTCTACCGTTCCATTCCAAATTAAAGTAGGAGTGATTCGGTAATCAATTGACGTAGCAACATATCCCATTTTTGCATAACGGGTGCAAAGTTCTACCATTACAGGAGAATTTTTTGACCCTCCAACAAATGCTCCTCCAAACATGAAAATGACCATAGGGCGTTCATTGATTGTATCATTCTCAGGTTCATAGACATCCAGATATAGAGTCTGGGTATATTCGAAACCCAAAATATCCTCGGTGATGTTTTCTCCATACTCAATATTATAGGTTATATCAATATTTGGGAATAGTTCAGATGCATACCTTTCTCCGTCACATTCACTTTGAGAATAAGCCGAAGGTGTCAAAATCAATAAAACAATGAAAATGTTACTAATTAATTTCAATTATCCCCTGTATGATGAAAGGATTTTTCATATTCAGAAAATCCTCCATCCATACTGAATACATGTTTAAATCCTTCTTTTACAAAATATTCTGCAGCGCTTTGACTGTTCACACCATGATAACAATAAATCAATAAGGGATTTTCTTTATTCGTTGATTTTAGAAAATTTTCAATTGACTCAGATGTCACATGGACTGAATCACGGATATTATTATTATAAAAAGATTCATCATCCCGAATATCCGCAATGGTGATATGAGGTTCATTATCAATCAGGGATTTTGCTTCTTCAACTGAAATTCGTCTGAATCCCGAACTTGTATTTTTCATAAAATCAATTATTAATTCATTACAAATTGCTGTAATTCCATGAGATTGACAATTTTCAAAGTTTCCTGATGAGTTGATTCCAAAAAGACCGGTGGTGCCATGTTATGATCCAGAGCTTCTTTCCATCTCATTGCGCACAGACACCATTTATCTCCAGGTTTCAATCCGGGAAAATTGTAAGCTGGTAGGGGTGTGGAAAGATCATTTCCCATTTTTTTACTGAACTCCAAAAATTCGCTGGTCACCATAACACAAACGGTATGGAAGCCAAAATCTTCCGAACAAGTATCACAAAGTCCATTTCTGAAAAACCCCGTTTTGGGATTATCACAGCAGGATTTCAATTTTTCCCCAAAAACATTGATGGATTCAGCCATCTTCATAATTTATTTACCGGACTAATTAAAGTAAGTCAAAGAATTTATCTGTCCATCATCCGTCTATAAATTGCCACGATTAAAATTGTCAGGATAATACCGCTGATCAATCCTTCAAATATGGTAAGGAATTTACCGATTGGACCAATGGGAGTAATTTCTCCAAAACCAACTGTGGTAAATGTGATGACGCTGAAATAGAATAAATTACCAAAGGTATTCCATATCCCGTAATTTTGAAGATCGTCAACAAAAAACCCAAGTGTGCGATCTTGATAGGATACACCTTCAATTCCGAATAATACAGCGCTTATAAATAACACATAAAAAATTGAACCGATAATTCTTTTTATATTTTCGCCATAACCTGTTGTTATGTGAGCTATTTTTGACATGATCCTGAAAAATGATAATTTTGGATATTGTTTTCTTTTGCAAACCATTTCTCTAATGAACACTTTACTGGCTTCCTCACCCAAAGACTGACCCTGCATGGTTAATCTAACAGCACAGTAGATTTCTTCTGCTTCCTTATACTTAGATTTTGCTTTTAGGGCATCCTGTGATTTTTCCGCTTCCAATTCATTAGTAATTTTACCTTCTTCACCCCAATTCACTTTATGCAGTTTTGAATTGGTAAAATTTGCACCCAGCAATTCACAGTTTGTCAGATTCGAATCTTTCAGGTTTGCACCTTCTAAATTTGCTTTAAACAAATTTGCACCTTCAAGATTTGCGCCGTACATACTGGTATGAGATAGATCCGCACGGGTAAGATCGCAGGAGCTGAGGTCTGCATCCACCAGATTGGCATTTTTCAGATCGGCATATTCTAGTTGAAATCCTGAAAGAGATTCACCTTCCCGGTTTAATCGTTCCAGTTCACTTTTGGTATTTTCGTCCGGTTTGAAATCCGGAGCTTTGAATTTTTCTATGATATCGTTCATAATCTTATTCGGAAATTAATATTGAATCAAAGATGAATGGGAACTATTTTATACAAAGGATGCTAATTGATTTTACAAGTTTCAATAATTTCCCGAAAAATTCTTTCTTTTTTCCTTCCTGCATATCCCCTGGATGAGCAATTTTCACCTTATCACAAAGTCCTATATCTTTTATTAGGACTGCATAAACCGCACCGTCTAAATCGCCTCTGTAAACAACTCTCATTCTAAATGAATGATTATTATTCCACTTGTATTGGTTTTTACCCAATATCCTTTTCCCGGATTTAAGACATCTGCATTTTCGTATAACCCGTCAAAACCAAATACCGTTCCTTCAACGATAATATTTTCCGGATCTATAATTGAATTCACCTGAACGGGTGTGGTTATTCCCGAAATCATATTCCAGCCTTCATTGAGAATAATGCCAAATTGCGAGATGGATTCTCCGGTAAAAACATTGGGACCACTATTCTCCATCCTTAGCCAGTATCCTTTACCGTTTTCAAGCAGGGTTTCCTCTTCATACACGCCATTGTAACTGTAAAGGGTACCTTCAACTGCATCGGGAAACTGAAATTGATAGTCATTATTCATCGTAATCACGGGAAGCCCAACCATATTCCATCCGGCAGGATATTCAACGGTCAAAGCGTTGTTAAAGTCCAATTTTAATGCAACAGGACGATGATCAGAAACATTTTGGTCATATTGATACCAACCTCCATCAAAATATTCATCTATTTTAACAGTCTGAATATCTGAGGCGAAGTTTTCGAGTTCATCAAAAAGTTCATTCGTTATTAAAATATGGTCAATATGAGATGGCCAGGTTGGGTAAGACCATCCTGAGCTAGGTCCTTCTGCAATTTCCATATCGGCAAACAGATAATTTTCCGGGTCATCCAAAATCATCTGGAATACATTGTGTTGAGGAGGATCGGTGAGAATATCGTTCAGATCTCCCAATATAATCACGTTATCATTGGAGAAATGTGTATCAATATACTCTTTCAGTAAATTACTGGCAATATATCTCCGGGTTTCCTCATCTCCCGTATCATTGAGGTCAAGATAACCGTTTCCACAGCATTTAAAATGATTGTTAATGATGATGATATTTTCACCCATAAAATTTAATTCCATGACCATTGGCGACCGTGGAAACGGACTCCAGTACGGCGAAGTGGTATAAATTTCATAGATGTCATTAATTTCGATAACAGTTGTATTGTAAATATACGCCAGACCTGCAAACCATGATGATTCGTAATAACCTTCGTAGCCGGGAAGATTGTCCATCATTTCATCGAACATATCGGTGTCATCCACTTCCTGGATTGCCAAAACATCTATTTCAAGTGACTGTATAATTTCAGTCACATAATCCACTGTAGTCTGACCGTTTTTTGGAAACCATTCAATATTCCATGTCATGACTTCAAAGGTGGAGTCTGTCCCGAAATCCAGATTTTCAAAATCCTGAGCAGACAAAATGGTTGCAAGGATAAAACTAAATGTTGGAATTTGTTTAATGAGTCTTTTCATATGTGGTAGATCTACTTTCAAATTTCCATTTAATTCGTACAATAGTTAAATCGGTGTGCAGACAAAGAATGCCTGAACTAAACAAAGAATGATAACTTTGCATTCAAATCTAATATTTGCATCAGTAAATTTAAATAAGATTGATTTTGAAAATCCTTGTTCCGTTTAAATGGTTTTTTCTTTAACATTTTTCCATGATTAAAAATTTAGTTGTCATACTGAACCCTTCACTTTGTTCAGGACAAGCTGGTTGAAGAATCCCAAGCACTAATTGGATAATAGACATTCGAGATTCTTCTTCCTCATTTCATTCGTTAACAGAATGTAAGGTATTTTCCTCCACAAAAGGAAAAACTGCATACAATGAATCCTATGGACTGTGCCAATGTCCGTGTTCGGGAGACCAGACCTTTCCGGGAGGTGGATTGTCGGTTACGCCTGACGAAAATAAAATGTAAATAACCAATAGTATTCCTGCAATAACGACTGCACCAATGATATACACCCAATTTTTCCCAAATTTTCCTGCATACTTTTGGTGGCAATTTTTGTACTTTTTTCCACTTCCGCAATGGCAGGGGTCATTTCTTCTGATTTGTGTCATAATGTTATTTTGTTGCTCATCTTAATTTATTTCATATCCTCTTTTTTACTAAGTTGTGGATATTTAAAAAAGCCCTGTAAATGAGGGCTTTTTTAAATGAAATATTTTTCCAGTTTGATCAGTTACATCGAAAGTTCATATTATTATTGATATGAAAAATACAACAATTCCCTAATCCAAAAGTAAGATCAGCACTTAATGGATCTCCTTTTCCCACAGAAAATCCTTGACCGAGATATCTACCTCCGGAAATCTTATTCCATTTAATAATGGGTGCGGCTATTGCGGAAGATGTTGAAATCGATCCTCCAAGAGCTTCAACTCCGAAAGAGAAGTCCCAAAAATCCCCATACGTATTTTGAGGTTCATCTGTATTCCAACCAAACACAATATCGGCATCCGTTCCATATTGGGTTCCAACAATTTTGCTTTTCGTATGTTGAATTGCCATATTCGGTACGAGTGATGGTTCCCTGAAATTTTTAAGGTCATCCCAAACAGTTAGCATATCTCCGATGGATACTGCAAAATTTACAGACCCTGCATCACCATAGCCTACACTACTCGAACCAGAAACTCCAACAAAAAATGATTTCATCCCTTTATTGTTCAGATCTTCCATCATTTGTCCTAGTAAGTCACATTCATCTAAAATACTACTAAACTGTTCAATAGTGGGTGTTCCGTTACTCGCTAAGATATTTGTCATGCTGGTGTATGCGGGAGAGTTTGTCAACTGATTTGCAAGATCACCAGCCAAATTAATTTGTGCATTATAGGTGCTTGTAGCGGATTTTGCAATACTCTTAGCTAAATTTAATGCTTCTTTCTCCAAAGCCTCAGCTAATTCTTGAGCTGCTTTGGCTGCGGCTTCTGCAACTTTCTTTGCCTGAGCTTCTGCTGCCCGCTTAGCTGATGCTGCTGCTTTCCTTGCGGCTCTTCTTGCCCTTCTTTTTGCTCTTTTCCACCAGCTTCTTCTTTCACTTGAAACAATTCTGTCTCCTGTATCTGTATCATATTCTCCCTCAGGTAATCGGGTAAAAATGTATACCATTGATGCAGCCTCTTCCCATGATCCACCTTCGTTTGTACATTCCTCCTCATTATCAACCCCTTCAATCTCTTCATCTTCATCATTGACACATTCAGATCCAAAATCATCGGATATGGTCAATTCCCCTTCTAAGGATAAGCTGAATTGTCCAAACTCATCATCACCGATATCAACCAGTAATCCACTCTCCTCATTTTCGGTCCAACTGATGTCTTCTCTTTCTCCATCAGCGTCAAAAAATCCTGTACCGTTTTCCCTTATTAATAAATTTATGTTGGTAATATGCTCTTGAATATCCTCTAGAGTTGCGCATTCACCCTCCCCTTCAAATCCCGGATCAAATACACATGCATCTTTTACTTCCCAAGCACCAATTAAACTTTCAGATGACACACCCTCTCCCATATTAAAAATTCTATCAGACTTGGTGATAGCCTGAGAAGTTTGTTTTTTTGTTTGGTTGATTGTAGATTTCCGGCGATCTGTTTTCTTTACCGATTTTGGCTGGCTTTTTTTACTCTGCTCTGCTGATTTATCTGTTCTACTTTGTTTCTCCCCCCTTTTCTGTCTGGATTCCTGGGCTGATATTGTTTCAAACATGAAAGTAAATATCAGGATAAAAGATATGGTTTTTGTGATTACTTTGATGTGATTTTTCATTATTCCTCCGAACTAAAAATAATATTTACACTTACAATTCGCTAAAATCTATATTAATTTGCTAAAACTATACAAATAATTTCCATCCAGTTTCATTTTCATGTGATTCCAATCACATCTCCAAGTGAAAAATTGCTATTTTGAACCTTGTTTTCAATTGAATGTTTTGCAGGCTTCCCTTCCGTATTTAAAGCTCTCTTATCACATTCAGAGCAAACAATATTAGGATAATCTAATGCAAGATTTTGATCTTCTATTTTATTCTTACAGATTGAGCAAAGTATCATGGTGTAATATTATATAATACTTCAATTTATCCCTTCCCCACTTTTTTACAAAGAGGTGGGGGTCTGCCCTCCAATGCAAAATTATATAGTTTTATAGTGTTGTCTCAGAACCAGAGAAATAAATACAACTTGTTTCATCATCATCACCATCATCTATGTCTGACTCAGCTAATTCTCCATCAACATAAATCCAAGTTGAAAGAGATGCATTACAACTTTGATTTCCATTAGTACTTGCCATGACTTGAATCTCATCTCCTTCCTTTAAGGTTGTATTATAGTTGTAACTTTTATCAAATGCTAAAAAAGGGTCTATAAAATCCACACATTGTTCGGCATCCGGATGCCCAGTACCACACTCTGTAGCACCTAACACTAATTCATCATTTACATATATACCAAAGTACCAAACCATGGTATCATATCGCACAACATACACCGAAACATCAAACTTTTTTTCTGGTTTATCCTTTTCGCATGCAGGATAGACTAACATTGAAATTAATAATATTAATAATGATGTTTTATTGTTCACATTATCTCCTTATTTCAATTTACCCCATCCCCACTTTTTTGCAAAGAGGTACTACTTCAACAGCACCATCTTCTTGGTCTGCACAAAACCATGTCCTGAGTTTGGCGAAGGGTCCCCCGCTTGTATCTGGTATAGATATACACCTGCGCTGACAGTTCTACCCATAGAGTCCGTAGCATCCCATTGGACCGACTTAAAACCTGCCTCTTGGGTTGTGTTAACCAGTTGGGTAATCTCTCTTCCCAGCATATCATAAATGCTCAGAGTTACTAAGGCATCTGATGGCAGGTCATATCTTAGAGTTGTGATAGGATTAAAAGGGTTGGGATAATTCTGGTGCAGGGCAAATGTGACGGGGATCACACTTTCTCTATTTAGAACAAATCTTTCTGATGATGGAACTGTAATTTCTCCTGAGTCATCCAGGATGTAATCTTTACCATTATCAGATGTAAGCACCCAGTTCATGTGTTCACCGGCATCTATAACCACGTTGTAAGCAATAGTAAGGGTCTCAGTGGTGCTCATTACCTCTATTTCGGCCTTTTCTTTAGTTACTCTGGTATCACCCTTAAATCGTATATCAAAGGCACCTGAAGGAGGTTTTGGAGGAAGACTGTAACTCAGTTTTTCTCTGGCTGACATCTCAACACCAAAGTATAGATCCATGCCGTTTACAGTGAGAGTGTTTGCTTTTCCATTTAAACTAAAATCTTGTGATGATATTCTTGCTAATCCGTCACCTGTAATGGTCACTTCACCATCTTGGAATGCTCTAAGCCAATAGCCTTTTCCCGGCTCCAACTCCTCTGATTGGACATATCCCAATTCCCATCCATAAATGGTTCCGGGAATTATGATATCATAAACATCTTGAATATTATTAACGGACGTGGTAGTGGAAATTCCAGACATTAAATTCCACCCTTCATTCAGCGACACCAAAACTTCATAAATCGGTACTCCGGTAATCACACTGAATCCTTCCTCCGGAAACCTGAGCCAGTAACCGACTCCCGTAAACAACTCATTTTCCAATGAATATCCATTATCAAATGAATATAGTGTCTCGTCGATTGCATCGGGATAGATCATTTCATAATCGGGGTTTTCTACTTCAACCGGAAGTCCTACGAGATTCCAACCTGAAAAATAATCAACATATACCGGGTTTGGCTCACCTGCAGTAACTTTTAGTTTTAAAGTTGTAAATGCAGGATTAGTCAGGATGAGGTTGTCCTCAACTGTCATATCTAAATTAATCATCGAGCCACCAAAAGCATCCTGAAGTATAAAAGAGCCTAAATAAGACCAACCAGTATTATCCCAAGTAATGAAAATTGTATCATTTTCGGAATACTGTAATTGAATATCTAAAACATGTTCTTCATAAGTCATCTCTCCATCACCATCAAAGACTTGTTGATAATACCTCTCCCCATTCGAGGCCAAGGCTGCATCAAATGATGGTGGTGGTGGTGGCGGTGGTGCAGAAATATCTCCATACCATTCATATCCTGCATTTTCCCAAGCAAAGGGTGTCCAAATGCCTCCATTTAAATAACAATTGGCTTCAGAAGTATATTGTGGATTACTACAACTTCCACAAAATTGTTCTGCCACCACATCTTCCCATGGGATACCATCTTCAGTACAAATACCACTGTATAAACAATCAGAAGGATCATCCTGTATTCCATCAGAACAAAAATGGGCTCCTAAAAAATCAATTTCAAAATCTGATGCTTCTTCATTAAACCCAAATGATAAGTCATAGATAATAGCATCAGATGTAGCTGTAATACTTTTAATCCAATTTAATGCATCTGGCTGGGCAAGAGACAACGATGGCACCATTAAGACAAGTGTGACTATATACAGTATATTTCTCATAAATCTTTGAAAAGTCCTATCAGATAATACACTCTGATGCTGAGAATGTCA
>CAZFKU010000054.1:0-10039 GCA_964518835.1 uncultured bacterium | reverse complement strand
ACTTTAAGTATCGAAATGGCAAAATATCCTTCGCATAATTTGTATAATCTCATGGTTTCACAACTCGGCAAAGAAAAAACGGGAACCTACGTTTATCGTGGAAAAGATTTGTTTTACGATCAAATTTTAGTCAGCCCCGGATTGCTGGATTCAGTGGGATTAGCAGTTGCCTCTATTTCTGCTGAGATTCATGATCTTCCAAAATACCGCCAACAGGAAGGAAAATATACACATTACCCATTCCGGTTTTGGGCAGGGAATCGCTTGTTAGGCGGATATTCAGACCATCTTGCAGTTTATACAAAAATAATTGTGAAGTAGTGTTGCATTGGGATTGTGAATTCCCTAATTTTTCCGGCGTTTTTTTAGTTGAATATAAATTGATCGCGGGGTAGAGCAGTCTGGTAGCTCGTCGGGCTCATAACCCGGAGGTCACAGGTTCAAATCCTGTCCCCGCTACACTCAAAACCCCGAAGAAATTCGGGGTTTTTTCGTTACGCAGGACAAATCCCTCTTTTTTTTCTAAATTGATACATAGCTGAAAGTAAAATTTCTCTATTCGCAAGATAGAACCCTTATAATCTCGTTATTGCAATTATATGAGGAATTTATTGATAATAATTTAAAAGGGCCAAAAATGAAGAATTAAGGGTGTACCCACACCAACAATCAGAATCTCCAGAGGTAATCCCATTCTCCAGTAATCAGAAAACCTGTACCCACCCGGCCCAAGAATCAGGGCATTACATTGATGTCCGATTGGGGTTAGAAAAGCACAGGATGCTCCCACAGCAACCGTCATCAAAAAGGGATCAGCACTCACACCCATTGATACGGCAATACCAACAGCAATGGGTGCCATAATCAGGGCAGTAGCTGCATTATTGATAATATCTGAAAGACACATGGTAATGATCATAATAATAGCCAGAATAGACCAGCTTGGCAAACTCTTAGTGAGATTGACCATAAATTCAGCAATTAACTGGGTACTTCCAGTTGTTTGTAACGCATTACTCACCGGAATCATCGCTGCTAACAGAACAATAATTGGAAAATCAATTTGTTTGTACAACTCACGAATAGGAAGCATACCCGTAAAGACATATAATAAAATTGCTCCTACAAATGCCAATGTAGTAGGCAGGATTCCGGTCATACTAAGTCCAATGGCAGTGCCAAAAATTAATAGCGCTAAACTGATCCGTGAGAATACACCTACCTGTACTTCCCGCTGGACCAGAGGTATCAGGTTCAATGAACTGATATTTTCATCAAGGTTAACTATATTCCCCTGAATTAGCAGTACGTCACCAACATGGAATTTGACATTACCCAACCGTTTACGGATGGGTTGTCCCTGTCGTGCAACTGCCATCAATGTCAATGAATTTGAGGTGCGTCTTCGAAAATATGTCCTATCCCGATTTACCAGCGCTGAATTGGGTGTGATGAGTACTTCCTTATATGTGGTATCTTTATCTTTCAGCTTATCTATCCTTGCCCGCATTTTTTTGGTAAGCCTAAGTCCGTACTCATCCATCATTAACTTCAATTCCATTGGATCCGCTTGAATTTGAAACCTGTCTCCCTCTCCTATGATTTGATCGGGACGGGGAGTATAGATATCCCCATTACTGGAAATGGAGGCAATTATCGTAAGTCTGTCTTCCGTAAATTTTTCGATTTCCTTGACTTGCCTATTAATGAACTTGCAGCCCTTGGAAATACGAATTTCAGTTATATATTCATCAATGGAAAACAGCGATTCTGTTCCTGGTTTTTTATAGGATCCTTTGGGTATGAATCTCCAGCCTATGAGCGTTACAAACAGTACACCCAGGATTGCAATAGCTCCTCCAACTGGACTGAAGTCCAACATCCCAAATGGTTCAGGATGAAACTCTTCAATATTAATATTCTGAGAAATAAAATATTCAGCAGCAGGGGAAGTATTATCTTCAATGGCTTGGGTTTTGAGTTCCATATACTGGGATTGGCGGAGAGTGGCGATAATAATATTTGGTGGTGTTCCTATCATGGTGATCATTCCGCCCAGAATACTGGCAAAAGCCAGGGGCATAAGGATAACACTGGGGGACCGGTTCTGTTTGACTGATGTTTTAAGTGCTACAGGAAGCATGAGAGCTAAAGCCCCTACATTGTTCATAATTGCAGAAAATATTGATACAACTCCGCTTAATCCGGAAATATGAGCTAACTGGTATTTTGAGATAGGTGATATTTTCCGGGCAATAACATCCACCAATCCTGAGTTACGCAATGCCCGGCTGATAATCAGTACGGCAGCCACCGTAATGACCGCCGGATGCCCAAAACCCATGAAAATATTGGACGTATCATTAATCAGGTTCGATTTTTCCCCTCCCAATATCTGATCTGCTATAAACAAAGTGCACAATGAAATAATGGATACAATATCATATCGCCACCTTCCCCAAATAAATAGGGCAAATGTCATTATAATAATGAAAAATATGGCAATTTGATCAATGGTCATAACCGGAAATCCAACTCATGTAAGGGAATTTAAATTATCCACAGTATATTTTATCAGGACACATATAAAATTTTTTGAAATTATTTTTAAAGGAAAATTATATTGTTGATTTACTATATCCAAATATAGTACTCTTTTAAAGTTTCAATTTACCCAATCCCCACTTTTTTACAAAGAGGTGATCCACTAATTCATAATCTATAAACAATGTTTCACATTCCATATTATGATTAAGGTAATTGAGACTGATAAAACTTTATTGAATATAATGCTAACTGAGCTAATATTCTTGGATTGGAAAAACTGTATGAACCCGTTTCAAAGTATTCACTTTCCTCATTATTTAATAACCGTTTAATAACAACATATAAAGAATCAGATTGGAAATTATTAGTTTGTAATATTAATAATTGACCAACAAGAGATTTAATATCTTTTTGCCTATTATTAGATATTTCATCAATTATTATTGAACCTAGTGTTTGTATTTCTTCATCGGAAAGATTATACATAAACCACGCTTGATGTGCTAAATGATTTTGATCTGTTAAAATATCTTGTCCATCCCAATATAAATAATTGTTGTGTTCTGGTAGAAAACTATGCAATTCCCGATCAACAATTGAATTTATTTCATCTGTAAAATTATATTCATAAAAACCTAATTGCATTATTTGTTCGAGGAAAAAAGCGACACTAATATTTACATTATGAACACATCCAACTACATCATTTGGATTATCAGAATATGCCCAGCAAGTTCCATTTTCTAAGCTGTCAGCAAGAGGCACATTTAATACTGAATCAATTAAATCAATTAATTTTAATATAGGGATTGCTCCTGCTTTATATCCTTGAATAAATGGATAACCTACGTGATAGGTCATCGTGATAGTATAATTTGTAAATTTACTATTTATGGTACCATCCTGAAATGCATCCCACTCATAACCTAACCCGTAATTAAGGCTGTCAATCAGTGAATATGCATTATTTAAGGAATTTAATGTCTGATCATCTTCCCAACCATTGTTAATTGCGAGCGTATAAGTCAAAAATACATGAGTATGCAGAGTATTTCCTGTTATATAGTATGGGTTTTCAGGATTATTGCCATGGAATAAAGCTAAATCAACAAGTTCAGAAGATAATACTTTCCATTTTTCAATTTCTGGATCTGTTTCAATTTTTGGAGTTAAGTCAGTATCACAGGAAATAATAAGTATATTTAATAATAAAATCAGTTTTTTCATATTAAAACTTTTTTCAATATATCCCATCTCCACTTTTTAACAAACATGAATAAAATGGTTAATAAAAGTATTTAGCACACAACACCAGCTCCTCCCCTTCTTGTATCACCAAATGCATCCATTGGTGTCACCGCATTCACACCACCAAAAAACAGATTCAGTTCATCCCATTCATAGAGTTGAATGTTCTCAGGTAAATTACTTTTATCTGGGATAGAAGTAAACGGTTCAAAATGGAGAGTATTTCCTTCCAGATGAATTCTTGGTGATCTAATTGAATTTTCAAGATTCATCCTCTTTAAAAAGTAATTTAATATTACCTGTACAATTGCCGAGCGAATTCGGTTGCTCCCGCCACTACCTAAAACTAACTCCGGTCCGTTTTCTCCCATTACAACTGATGGAGCCATCATGGTAGGGAGGCGCTGTTGATTTACAAAATTGTGAAATCCATACGGGTTCAAATCTTCTTCCCCCAGCATGTTGTTCAGCATGATGCCTAACTCAGGTATCAAATATCCGCATCCCTCTCCGTTGGTTGTGGTTACACTGGCTGCATTTCCCTCCCTGTCAATGACACTCACTTGTGTTGTAGCGCCTCTTGAAAGATGGCCATTTTCGGTTTTATTGTCTGATTTCAAAGACATGTATTGTTCAAGATATCGTTTAAAAATATTGTTCTCTAATATTCGTGAAATTTGATAATTGTCATTAGGGTCCGTGGATGTTTCTTTTCTAGCGGTAGCGGTTATTTTCATGGCATTGATCAGATTTATTGGGTCAAAACTTGAAGCAGTCGACTGCTCCAGTAATTGAAGAGTGAATGTAATAAGTGTTCCACCCGGTGACGGGGTCGGATTTGTGTATAGTGTTTTTCCGTGGAATTGGCTTTTCAGCGGGAATCGTTCTGCCACCTCATAATTGGCAAGGCACTCATGGGTAAGTAAACCTTTTTCACCGATAGTATTGATAATTAATTTTGACCCTTCCCCATTATAAAAAAAGTCAGAGCCATCCGAAACAAGTTCTACCAGAAAGTCTGCAAAAGCGGGATTTTTAAAGTTTTTACCTTCCTCCAGAATTTTTCCTTCAGGTGTGAATAGTTTTTTACCTGCGGGAGAGTGAGTTAAGATTGGGTCAAGTATTTTCATCAGGTAACCATTCGATTCATTAAGGATCACTCCTTTTCTTGCAGTTTCTATGGCTGGTTCCAAAACGGTTTTTAAGGGGAGTTGACCCAACCGTTCATGAACCCTTAAAAGCCCTGCTGTATTTCCCGGAACAGCAACAGACCCCTGACCAATATGAAATTCCTGTGAAGCAGGTCCAAAATCAATGAGGATACTGAAAAAATCCAATTCCTTATTTGGTTGAGGCGGGGGTGTATCTACGAAAAAGTCGAATAAAACAGGTTCTGTATCGGCAGGACATGCCAAAAATGCTCCTCCGCCCCCGGGACCGGTGAGGGTGAATTCTGAAACCATGGATGTAAAAACAGCCCCAACAGCAGCATCAAAAGCGTTACCTCCACATTCAAGAATATCTCTCGCAGATTGAACGGTTGTTTTATTCCCTGCGGCTATGGATCCAAATTTCATTGTTCAGCCAAAATGTAAGACCTCATTATTTTTCCTGTTCAAAATTTAAATTGGACAAATTCATACAGCTAATACTTTTGCAAAAAGAATTTGTAGGCCTTAACTCGGCACTTTCGGTTTTTAAGTCAAGTCCGATTTCTAATAAAAAAACCCCGCAAACTTGGTCGTTGAGACGGATGCGAGGTTTTACAAAGGTTATGAACCCGTCGTATCTGGAGGAGGTGGAATAGTGATGGTAGGAATCTCCGGTGCTTTTAAGGTGGTATCTTCCGGTACTTCCTCTACAGGCGGTTTGGGTTTTTCACCCCAATATGTAGGTTTCGTCTGCAGACGATGAAGAATATTTTTGGATGTCAAATACACGTGTGAACCATCATTGATTCGTATCGCATTCTGGCTCCAATTGGTTTTTGAACGACCTAAAACAAACCGTCCTAATTCTTGATCATTGAGTCCATACAAAGTTAAATGAGTTCCGGCAGAATCATCCACAGAATATTTACTCCAGTTCTTGGGATTTGTAGAGATAGGTGATTCTTCCTTTTCCATTTCTTCAATATCATCGAAGAAATTATTCAATATATTTTTCTTTACCGTCAAAGAATCATGATCGGAAATGGTCCACATCGTATCAACTTTTACCATTTCCAATTCTTCTGAATCTTTTTGAATATAGATCCGGGTAATATGCTCCCTGTCTTTTGAGAACAATGCCGTATCTCGAGCTGTATATTTATCCTGCATCCTGATATTCACGAAGTAAAGAATAGCCAAAACACTCAAGGTAATCAGCGCAAATTTTGCTTGTTTAGTCATAGACTTCCTCCAATATTCTTGACCTGCTTTTCAATCTGGAAATTCTGAAAAAACCAAAACCAACAACAAGCAGAGATGGTAAAAGTATGTTCATCCATTTCAGGAATCGTTTGGTTCCGTCTTCCAATTCAGGATCTAACGGGCGTATGGTTATCTCCCGTGATCTCAGTGAGATGAGTTCCTTATCTCCTAAAAGATAATCCACCGCATTCATAACCAGAATATGATTTTCAGGAGATGAACCTCCGGCTCCATCAATAAGAAACCGTGAATCACTAACAAGGATCAATTGACTGAGTAAACTTGATTCTTTATTCATTCTTTCCGATCGTACTGCTACTAATTTTTTCGGTTGATCCAGGCTCTTCAATGCAGGGTTATTTTTAGGATCGGGGTTTAAATTAAAAAACCCCGTCATCTGTCCGGATTTGTTGGAAGTGTACATTAATGGAAGAACATTCACATCGAAATCATTGGACAATGAATCAAGATTTGATACTTCACTGGCAAAAAATAACTGAACTTGTTCCAAACCACTCACAACAACTTCGTCCCTGTTAAAACTTCGAATTATGGGAAGCAAAGGATACTCCATTGGAACTGCCATTCGGATAAAACCCATATTCTGCTGGACATTCACCCTGCCACAGGTTCGGTCTAAAACAAGGTTTTCCTCCAGCCTTACACCATACGTTTCAATCAAATCAAATATATCAGAATTGATCACGTTAGCCTGTTGAGTGGTCAGATCTGAACTCACATGGGATTGGGCAAGAAACAAATTTCCACCCCTATCAATGTATTTTTCAAGATTGTCACGTTCATCTAGCGAGAGTGAATCTTCTACACCATTGATCAACAACAATTTAATTTCCTTTGAAACAGCGCTAGTGAGATCCACTGTACGAACGGTATATCTTTGCCTTAGTTTATCCGTAATTGTAGAGTTTTCAATTCCTTCCTGATTTTCGGTTTTTGCGATTGCAACCACAGGTTTATCGGTCTCAACCAAGCGTTTGATCTTGGTTGTGATCTCATATTCTAATCCGGTTGTGGATTGAATGACAGGAATGACTTCCTTTTCATCCTGATACAGGATCGCAAGCCCCATGTGAACCCGTTTTACTTCCATCTTATCATTTTCGATCACCTGTAATTGAACAGGCTGAATTCCAAGACGCTGGGCTTCCTGCTGAACATCCTCATTTTTTTCAGGAGTATTGAATTCAAACCGGATTTTCCCTTTGGAATAGGCGGCATATTCTTCCAGAATGTCCTGAAGATATCGGCGATTATTACCAAATTCATTGGGTAGATTACCGGAGAAGAAAACTTTCATGGTCATCAAATCATCAATTTTCTTTACCACTGATCGACTGGAAGAACTGAGGGTGTACATTTTGTTATCTGTCAGATCGAGACGCTCAAACCAGTTTCGTGAAATCAGGTTTAATAAAACAAGACTTGCAGTAATTACAAGTATGGGAATTGACAGGGATTTTTTCCACTCGAATTTTTGTCTTATCTCCATTTTCTTACCTCCATGAGTTTATTGGTAAGAAACAGAAAAAACCCGATGACAGAACCAAAGTATATCAAGTTTCTGGTATCAATAACTCCCCTTGAAATATTCGTAAAATGGTAGTCCACACTCATAAATTGGACAAATCCAGCTAAACCCCCAGGAACAAACATGAGCATTTTATCCAACAACCAGAAGACTATAACTATAAAAACAGCAATGATAAAAGCAACGACCTGATTGTCTGTTACACTGCTTGCGAAAGTTCCTGCAGATGCATATACTGCACCTACCAGAGCCAAGCCAAAATAACCGCAAATCGCAGCACCGTAATCAATATTTGTTCCCACTTTCATTAAGGTAAAAAGATGAACAAGTGTAATTCCTAATCCAGTTACGATTAGAGTTACAGATGCCAAATATTTACCCAATACAAACTCATGTATTTTGATTGGCAGGGTATTGATCAGTTCAATCGTTCCCAAGTTTCTTTCCCTGGCTACAAGGCTCATGGAAATTGCTGGAATAAAAAACAAATAAACCAGCGGAGTAATATTGAACAGCGCTCTCATATCCGATTGATTAATCAGAAAAAAAGTATTGGTAAAAAAATACCCGTTCACCACAGCGAAAACCACCAGAAATATATACGCCATGGGACTGTTAAAATACGAGCGGAGTTCCTTCAGATATATGGCTTTCACATTATGCATCAGCAACCTCCGTGACTGTCAATTTACGGAAGATGTCTTCCAGATTTGATTTTGTAGTTGACATTTCCAATATAACCCACCCCTTTTCCACTCCATAAGTGAAAATATCCTGGCGGGGATCATTTTCACGTGGATATTCCAAATGAGCTATTGAACTGTTTTCTCCCTCAGAAAAGCTGCTTAATGTTACGCTGGGAATGACTGCTTTCATTTCTTCAATGGATTCCTTTGTTGCATTCTTCAATTCCATGGATAAGGCTGTATTCCCCTGGGAGTTTGAAATCAAATCTTCACTGGTTCCATCTGCTACGATCTTACCGTGATTGATAATGATTATCCGGTCAACCGTTGCCTGGATTTCCTGCAAAATATGGCTGGATACCAAAACCAGTTTTTCCCTGCCCAATCCTTTTATTAATTCACGTATCTCCACAATCTGATTAGGGTCCAGTCCACTGACCGGTTCATCAAGGATCAGAATTTTTGGATCGTGTATCATGGATGCTGCCAATCCTATCCTCTGTTTATATCCTTTGGAGCAGTTTCCTATGTGACGGTGTAGGACACCCTTCAAGCCGCATTGTTCTATAACTCTTCCTAATGCCTGGCTGAACTGCTTCCCCTTTATATTCCTGACGGATGCAATAAACTGCAAATAATCATAAACGATCATTTCCGGATATACTGGATTTAATTCTGGTAAATATCCTATACTTTTTTGTATTTCCAGTTCCTCTTCTATTATATTCATTCCATTAATAGAAATACTTCCTGCAGTAGGAGCCAGAAAACCAGTCAATACTTTCAAGGTAGTGGATTTACCTGCACCATTGGGACCTAAGAAGCCGACAATCTCACCATCGTTTATTTCAAAACTGATGGATTTGACGGCCTTTACCGGTCCGTAGTTCTTAGATAAATTTTCCACATTTATCATATATATTCCTCCATAAAGATTAAATTTAAGGGTGCGAAATTAGACTTATACTTTGAATGGAACAAAGAGTTCCAATAAAATTATAAATCCTTCCCGAAAGGGGTAAAACTCCTCGTTTTTTGGTTCATTGGCGATTCCCCGATCTAAAGTATGGGGTAAATATTTTATCATATAATCGATTATACCTTTCTGCCAATTACAAAGTACAGAACAGTTCCTGATAATAATGCCATAAATCCTTTTAAAGAACCTATATCTTTACCTAAAAATCCCGATTCCTGGAACCAAGAGCAGACGGCGAACATAATCCCGAATGAGGATAAAAATAACCAAATAAATCTGACCATTTATTCAGGATATCCAATTCTTTCAAATGGATTTACAATACTGGAAACTAGATTCCTGGAATGGGCAGCAATACGTTTAAGATAACGGGCATACATTGCTGTGGCTGTGGCTTCAGGGATTTCCAATCCTTGTGTTTTTCCTGATACAAGGTCATGGACAATCTTATCACTTTGACCAGAAATTTCCTTTTTATATTCACGCATTAAAACTCGGGCAGTATCTATATCCTGGTTTTTAAATGAATTGACGGCACCATTGAAGAAATCACCTACATGTACTTCAATATCGCTTAATATTTCTTCAAAAGGTCCTGACTCCAATTTTTGGGGAT
>CAZFKU010000053.1:0-10203 GCA_964518835.1 uncultured bacterium | reverse complement strand
ATTGATTCCCGGGCAACTTTTATTAAAGGAAGCACCTTATGTGAAGATGATTTAAAAACAGTATTTTCAAGTACCCCGGATGCGGTTGTTCATCTGGCTGCTTGGAAAGCCGCCGGAGAATCCATGGTTTATCCTGAAAAATATTCCCGGAATAATATAACCGGGTCACTAAAGTTATTAACTGCAATGGTGGATTCAGGAATTCAGAATATAGTGTTTTCTTCATCAGCGGCGGTCTATGGATATCCACAATACCTTCCTGTAGATGAAAAACATCAAACCGACCCGATCAATTATTATGGATACACAAAATTGGCTATCGAAGAAAATCTCCGCTGGTTTTCTAAATTAAAAGGAATTTCATTCGTTTCATTAAGATATTTCAATGCGGCAGGATATGACTCTTTAAAAAGAGTGACCGAACCGGAAAGAAATCCACAGAATTTACTACCGATCGTGATGGAAGTTGCTTCAGGACAAAGAAACAAATTAGACATTTATGGAAATGATTATAAAACTCCGGACGGTACTTGCATACGAGATTATATTCATGTGTCTGACCTCGCTTCAGCTCATACAAAAGCGATTCATTATTTAAAGCAGGAAGGGAAAGACCTCATTGTAAATTTAGGAACTGGATCCGGTCATTCAGTTCTGGATGTTGTTCACGAAGCACAAAAAATATCTCAGCATTCCATTCCCCATGAGTTTGTGGGACGACGACCGGGAGATCCTGAAAATCTGATTGCATCTTTTAAGATGGCACAAGATATCCTAGGTTGGACTCCGCTCCAGTCCGATCTGTCCAATATTTTACAGACAACCTGGGAACTTCTTCAACCAAAAGTAGATTCACTACAACCTGAACAGTTGTAAAAAATGGACAAAAACAGACTTCAAAAACAGTATGGCATAATCGGAAATTCCGATATTATTCAGCAGGTACTGGATCTTGTCCTTCAAGTAGGCCCCGTGGATATCACCGTTCTTATAACCGGTGAATCGGGAACGGGAAAAGAATTAATTTCCAAAGCAATTCACGGAATCAGCAGAAGAAACCAACAGGAAATGGTGACGGTGAATTGTGGTGCAATTCCGGAAGGAATAATTGAGAGCGAACTGTTCGGCCATAAAAAAGGAGCATATACCGGCGCAGGTTCAGATAGAAAAGGATATTTTGAATCTGCTCATAAAGGAACGATTTTTCTGGATGAAATTGGCGATATGCCCATGGATACTCAGGTAAAAGTTTTGCGAGTTTTAGAAAGCGGCGAATTCATGCGTGTGGGAGATTCTAAAACATTATATACAGATGTCCGTGTCATAGCTGCAACGAATAAGAATTTAAAAGAGCTTGTGCGGGAAAATCGATTCAGGAACGATTTATTTTATCGGTTAAAAACCGTGACGATTGATATCCCCACTCTGAGACAGAGGATTGAAGATTTATCAGCTCTCATTGAACGGTTTGCACTGCAGTTTTCCCGCAGTAACGATATTTTATATCGGGGGTTTATACCGGAAGCAGTACGTAGAATGAAACAGCATGACTGGCCCGGGAATATCAGGGAGTTGAAACATTTTGTAGAGAGCATCCTCGTATTGGAAAAAGGAGAACGAATCACCTTGGAAATGGTGGAAAAACATTTAGGAATCTCTATGGAGGAAAACAAAGTGAATACACATCTTCCCATTCCGGTAAGTCATTCACCGGAATCAGCCGAACGGGAATTGATTCTCAGGCAGTTATTCCTGCTCCGTCAGGATGTTGAATCCATAAAACAAATGATGGGTAGTAGTCGTTATCCATTGAATCCCGAAGGTGAAATAGGTCATTTCCTAAGAAAAGAAGAATCTATCAATTTACCGGGAAAAATTGAAGAACATGATCCCAATAATATTAAAGGAGAAGCTATTGGAGACACAAATCTCCAGAATCTTGAAAAAGAATTGATTGTCAGAACCCTGAAATTTCATAATAATAATCGGCGAACAACTGCAAAAACTCTGGGAATGAGTGAACGAACATTGTATCGAAAAATTAATGAATACGGGATTGCACCAAAAATTAAACGTGGGAATAAATAACCTGAAATGAAATACTCATTGTTAATGAAAAAAGTAAAAATATACGGATGGATATTTATCTGTATTTTGTGCATGGATTGCGGATATTATTCCCTGGCAGGTTCTATTCCTCCTCATATCCGAAGTATTTCCATTCCGCTTTTGGAAAACCAAACGGCTGAATTCGGAATCTCGGAAGAAATCACGGATAATCTCCTTGAAAAATTTACTGAGGAAAATATTTTACGGGTGGTTGATGTTGAAAACTCGGATTCAATTTTAAATGGATCCATCGTTCAAGCGGAAGATATTCCCTATACTTATTCAAAAGAGGAAGTCGTTGGAGAATACCGGTTTACAGTGGCAATTGATGTAGAATGGATCGATGTATCAAACGAAAAGGTATTATTGGAAAAAAGATTTAAAGGATGGGGCGCTTACGGGATTGGAGGAGACATCAGTTCAGACGAAATAGATAACGATGGAGATGGATTGATGGATGAGGAAGATTCCGATGAGATTGGAGATGCCCGGACATTTGCAACAAAAATTGCGGTGGGAAAGATCGCCCAGGATATTTTAAATGACATACTAACAACATGGTAAAAAAAGGATGGACTCAAAACAGGTGACTATAGTAGATCTTGATAAATATGTAAACAAAACCGTTACACTCAACGGATGGGTGTACAACAAGAGAACCAGTGGAAAAATCTGGTTTCTCTTGTTGCGAGATGGAACCGGATTAACTCAGTGTGTTATCGTAAAATCAGAAGTTGAACCTGAAATATTTGATTTAAAAAATGTGATCACTCAGGAATCTTCTGTCACAATAACTGGTATTGTACGCAAAGATGACCGTTCCGTGGGAGGATTTGAAATTGGTGTAGAAACCATTGAGGTTCACCAAATTGCCGATGAATATCCCATTTCTCCAAAGGAACATGGGACCGATTTTCTCATGAATCACAGACATTTATGGATGAGGAGCAGTAAACAGCATGCCATCCTGACCATTCGTCATCACGTCATCAAAGCCTGCCGTGAATTTTTTGACAGGAATGGATTTATTTTAATGGATTCACCAATTTTAACTGCCAATGCAGTAGAAGGTACATCTAATTTATTTGAAGTGGGATATTTTGATCGGTCAGCTTATTTATCTCAAAGTGGTCAACTTTATGGTGAAGCCGGTGCCATGGCATTTGGGAAAATTTATTGTTTAGGTCCCACCTTCAGGGCAGAAAAATCCAAGACTAGGCGTCATTTGACCGAATTTTGGATGGTGGAACCGGAAATAGCCTATTGTGACCTGGATGAAAATATGACCTGGGCTGAGCAATTTGTAGAACATATCGTGGGTCATTGCCTTGAACATTGCCAAACCGAACTGGATATTTTAGAGCGGGATGTTTCCAAACTTGAAAAGATAAAAACGCCTTTTCCCCGTATTACTTATGATGAAGCTGTAACTATATTAAAAAAGAAAAATACTGACTTTAAATATGGCTCAGATTTTGGAGGGAATGATGAAACTATCATTTCTGAAGAATTTGACAGACCAATAATGGTTCATCGCTGGCCCTCGGAAATTAAACCATTTTATATGAAGCGTGACAAACACAATTCAAACCTTGCATTAGGATTGGATATGCTGGCTCCAGAAGGATATGGTGAAATTATAGGTGGCGGTCAAAGAGAAGATGATCATGATATTTTGGTGGACAGAATCAAGGAACACAAATTACCCATGGATGTTTTTGGATGGTATCTGGATTTGAGGAAATACGGTTCTGTGCCCCATTCAGGTTTTGGACTTGGAATTGAAAGAACGGTAACATGGATTACCGGTATTCGTCATGTCCGCCAAACCATTCCATTTCCACGGACCTTGACACGACTTGAACCGTGAAAACATTTAGAGGTAGAATTTCTGTTTTTGGAGGAAGGGAAGTTTCCCATGAGAATTACAAAGATTCTATAAAAATCGGTAAACAATTAGCCGAGGAAAATTATTTGGTATTTTGCGGAGGTGGTCCCGGGGTTATGGAAGCCATCTCAAAAGGAGTCAAAGAGGGAGGAGGAACCTGTATCGGAATTCTGAAGGGAATCAATGGAGATGAGGCAAATCCATTTTTAACCTTGGGAATCCCAACCGGAATTGGAATCGGGCGAAATGTAATTCTGGCCTATAATTGTGATATGGCAATTGCCATTGCAGGGAAATACGGTACTTTGAGTGAAATTGCCTATGCTCTTTCCCTTGATAAAAAGGTGATTGGATACAAAACCTGGGATATTGAAAATGTTGATTTGGCTGACTCTCCTGACGAAATTCTTGAAAAAATCAACTCTTTTTTCCCAATATGAAGAACCGACTAAGGTGTATTAAGTTTAGGATAAGTGGAAGAGTCCAGGGAGTCTGGTTTCGGGCATATACCCGGGATAAAGCGCTTTCACTGAATATTGAAGGATGGGTGACAAATAATGCTGATAAATCAGTTTCCGGAGAAGCGGTGGGAAGTGAAAGGAATATGGAAAAATTTATTACTATCCTGAAAAAGGGATCCCCTAACTCCAAAGTTGAAGATACACTTATTGAGGAAAGCCCTGAAATAGGTCAATACCAGGGATTTGAAATCCGTATTTAAAATTACTTAATGGTATCCTCATGAAGATTGCACTCTGTCAGATAAATCCTACACTGGGTAATTTTGCATTTAATTTAAACAAAATACAATCGTTTTACGACAAAGCTGTACAATCCGGGGCAGAACTGGTTATTTTCCCGGAAATGGCGGTCTGCGGATATCCACCTCAAGATCTGATCTGGGAAAGTGGATTTGTTTCTGCATGTAAGCAATCAATCCAATCCATTGCTGACTTTTCCAAAATTCCCGTTATAGCGGGATTTATTCATATGGAAAATAACAGAATATTTAACAGCGCTGCTCTTGTGAAAAACGGTGAAATATTAACTATTTATGATAAAATGCTTTTGCCTACATACGATGTGTTTGATGAGGACAGATATTTTACCCCGGGGAAGAATATAGGAATTACTAAAATTGAAATAGGAGGAATAAACCGAACCATCGGTATTCAGATATGTGAGGACCTCTGGGACATGGATTATGAATTGAAAATTACACATGAACTTGCACAAAATGGGGCAGAAGTCATTATCAATATTTCGGCATCACCCTTTCATGATAATCAATGGGAAATTCGACAAAAACTGATAAAAAATAAAGTTCAGGATACCAAAATACCCTTCATCTATTGTAATATGGTAGGAGCTCAAGATGAACTCATTTTTGATGGAAATTCAGTTGTCTATAATAATAATGGTGAAGTCATCGGTTTGGGTAAATCCTTTTCCGAAGATTTTATCATTGTGGATTTGGACACTGCCAATATTATACCGAGTCAGAAAATCAGCAGGGAAGAAACCCTTTATTCCGCTCTATGCCTGGGAGTGAACGATTATTTTATAAAATCCGGTCACAAAAAAGCGGTTATGGGACTCAGCGGAGGAATCGATTCTTCGCTCACAGCCTGTATTGCAGTGGATGCACTGGGAAAGGAAAATGTCTGGGGAATCACCATGCCGTCTGAATATTCCAGTGATCATAGTGTAAAAGATGCAGAAAAATTAGCGCAAAATTTGGGAATAGACATTCATTCTCTACCAATAGAGAATATGTTTAATGAAACAAGTCAATCCCTGAAATCAATATTTAAGGATTCACCAGCAAACGTAGCGGAGGAAAACATACAGGCCAGACTTCGTGGGCTTTTACTCATGGCAATTTCAAATAAATTCGGATGGCTGGTTTTGACTACCGGAAATAAAACCGAACTTGCCCTCGGGTACTGCACTTTATACGGGGATATGAACGGAGGACTTGCTGTTATTTCCGATCTGTCAAAACTGGATGTTTATTCTCTGTCAAAATGGGTGAATGAGTCTGCAGGATATGATAGGATCCCCGAAAATTGCATCACCAAACCGCCTTCAGCAGAATTGGCTCCGAAACAGGTTGACCCCTTTGATTACGATATTGTCAGTCCAATTGTGGAATCTATAGTGCAGGATAAAGTTAGTGTGGATGAGTTGATCAAGGTGGGACTGGATAAAACATTGGTTTTGGATATTGCAGAAAGGATCAGGCTCAATGAATATAAACGGCGCCAGGCAGCTCCGGGATTAAGGGTGACCTCCAAAGCATTCGGGATCGGCAGGAGATATCCTATCATCAATCATTATAAACCATAGTTTATCGAATAAATTAAAATTCTTTTAGTCTTATTCACTTGTTAAGACATTAGAATATCTTTCATCATCGGAATAACCAAATAGAAACTATGGAAAATTTTTCCTGTTTTCCATGAAAAATTCCTTTTCCACTTTTATTACTGCGTATTTTCACTGAATAATAAATAATTTATAAATACAGATATTACTTTATTTACATTGACTTTTGATACAATAGGACTGTATCATTACAGTTGGCATGAATGTTGTCAAAATAAGGTCGAAAATACAATAATGAAGAACAATACACAAAATTTTCATACTTTTTAATTAACAAATATGAATATTATTTTCTTTTCTTTATTATTATTTTATTTTATTCAATCTTATTATTCATTGCAAAATATTATCAAACTAAAATGCTGTATCTTCTTTAGTTTCAATATGTAAGGAATATGATAAAACTTCAGCTTTCAACAAAACTCATGATAATTCCAAAATGGATTATAATTTTAATAAAAATTTATTAAAGACTAAGAATGTTCCTGCCGATAAATAAATTGACCATAAAGATTCCGGCGGGAGAACCGTCGCAATTAATAATGTCAGAAGAAAACATAATTAATCGGAGGAAAAAATGAAGATAAAAGGTCAACTTTCAAAACTTTTCACTATATTAAGTATGAGCGGTATTGTATATGCCGCTACAGTAGAACTGGCACCTTCTACATTACCCGTAGGTGCTTCAAATGATTCACCATTCATGCAGTCTCTTACCATTACCTTACAGAATAATGGTTCTGGGGCATGGGCAAATAATGAAACGATCATTATATATACACCAACCGAAATCGCAATTGCTGATCCCGATGAAGACGAATCTTATACAGATGGTGTGTCTGTTTCATTAAGTTCAGGTGCAGCTTTGGGTGTATCAGTCAGCGCTGCTGACTCCGGAGAAATAACCCTGAAATTTGCCACGGGAAGTGCCATTGCTTCCGGTGATAAATTCATGGTAGTTTTTCCTGTAACTACATCTGGCGCAACAGATGGACAGAATGAAAATTATTCTATTACCTATGGTTCCGGTGATGAGGAAGTAGGCGGTGAGTCAGTTACTGCCACTTTTGAAACCTCAGTATTGAACTATGTCACCTGGGCTGCAGACTATACAGGCGATAACGATTCCACAGACGATCTAGGACAGTTTTATCCCGCAAACGCTGCTGCTGTTGTTTCAGCATTGACGGACTGGGTAGTTGAGGAATCTGCATTGGCAAATGATGAAGTTGAGAATGGAGACGACACAGATTTTGAGAGTGTTACTTTGGATAACTCAGAAGGCGGAGATGAAATGACATTCTCACTGTGGTTCTGTACATCCAATACGCTTACAGAAGTATCTGCATCAACCTCAGGTTGTGTACTGGCGGATGCGGATAATACAGGTGCAGGAACCACTGCTCCAAATGAAGGCGGTACTTTTAATGGTATCCAATTTGATTATGATGATACCAACGGTTCAGAATTAATTGCCGGGACCCTGTATTTTTACGTAACCTCAGACTGGACAGGCGACTGGGCACTGGGAATGAGCGGTTCTGTAGTGATCACCCATAAACCTGTGTTCACCAAAGCCGGATTTGACTATGATGTAGATGGCGATTATGAAAACGGAGACGGTAATGATGATGATGCTGACGCCATTTATTTGGATTCAAATGTGAAAAGTCAGGGAGTCATTGATAAAGCTGGGGCATCTCCGGCATCCGCTGCAGTTCTAGATGAGATGGATTTTATAGTTTATCTTGAAGATCTGGATGATACCACTACCGTTTCAGTGTATCTTTCAACAACAGGTGCATCCTGTGACTGTGGAAGTGGTACATTGCTGATTGCGGGAGACAATGATGACCAGGTAGAGTGTGAAGCCGCTGATGCTTGTGATTCTGATGGTGATGGCGCAGGAGATGCAGCAGGAACTTATACACTTCCAGATTTCACCGGTGGTGAATTATTGTTTTCCAATGCAGTTAATGATGACGGCAATGCTGCAGGTACTCCTGACACATCTTTTACTTACGATATTTACACGGATGCCTCAACTTTTGACGCAACAGGTTCATTTTATACCTACGTCAGAGCTATTGGCGGAACAGATACAACCGATTACCAGGTCCAGAATAATATAGCGGACAAGGAAGCTCAAAAACTGCATCGTTCCCATTTTCCTTATTTTAAATTTACGGATGTGTATAGTGCTGATGCAGAAGCATTTAATTCTGCTATCAAGCAGTATCAGTATATAAGCTGGGCAGCCGATGATGTGGATGGTGACTACTGGGTTGAACCGGCCAATGCATCTGTAAAATTATATGCAAGTGATCTGGGATATGCCGCCGCTGTAACCAGTTTAACATCCGATAGTGATTTATCAGGGGATGTTACAGCAGATCCTGACGGTACTGTATTGATAGCCACTATCAGCGGTGAGGATGATGATAAGACGGATAACGAATACATGTGGGACGTCCGCAATTCAGGTCTTGCTGCAGGTACATACGATATTTATGCATTTATTTCTGACGGGACAAATGGTGCTGTTATTCAATACAATTCAGGATTTGATGATGTAGATAATTCTGCTGCAGATGACCGCTCCATTGTTCTCACACACGGATCAAGGTTTTTTCCGGTCAATCCACCTGATGCAGTGAACCATGCTTTGACCACCGCCAGTCATTATGAGTTCCGCTGGGATCATTCCGATGAGGATGCATCTACTCAGCAGATACAAATTGTATTGTCTCCCACAAATGGATTGGTAAGTGATTATTCAGATTTTCAAGGTGAGTCCGATTATTTTTGGGTAACATCTTCCGTAGGTGAAGATGGGACTTGTGCTGATGGCGCTAACGATAATGAAGAAGACTGTGAAGCTGCTACTCAAGTATGGACCAGTTATGCTGGAACCTGTTCGGGTGCAGATACAGATGGAGACGGAACAGCAGATGCTACACAACCTGGCAATGACCAGGCCTGTTTAGATCCTGCAGGAGATGGCGCAGAAGGTGCAGGTGGTGATGGTGCCGATGTTCCAGGTACATGGACATCTGGACATGATGTTAGTTCTTCCTCAAGCTACATCTGGGATGTAGGCAGTGTGACAACAGATGCTGGAGGAAATGCTGCAACTCCATCAGGATCCTACTATGTGTATTACTTTTTCTCAATAGACGGTGACTGGGGTGACGGTGACGAATATCCCTACCAGGCAGATGGTACCTTAAGCCTGAGTTCGGCTACTGATAATGATACCTATTTTGAGTTAAGTCCCAATGCAACCACTGCAGATAAAGGAGATATACTTACTTTTTCTGTCTATGCACAGGATGATGCTGCAACAGCTGAGATCGTATCGGTTTCCATATCCGTTGATACGACCTATTTTACGATACAGAATGCAACGTCACCTTTCACGGCAGTGACAACGGATTTTAATGGTACTGTTATTACAGATACTTCTGATACCACCGGCGCAACTGCTGAACTGAGATGGGTTTCCTGGGCTGATGGTGGTGACGATATAGGAAATGATCCCGTAGAAGTTGCTACTTTTCAATTAAAGATCAATAATGATGGTGATTCATCTGCAGACACACTTTTAGCCAAGTCAGTTTCTTTTAATACGACTGGTGAATTTGCTACCGGAATCATAGGAAGCGATAATAATGCTGTAACCGTTACTGCAACGGATGCTACGGTGTATTTGAATGCTTCAGGACTTGTCAGCGGATTTATTGACCTGCAGGGACGTTCCAGCGCCCTTGCCGATCAGACGGTTACAGTGGATGTATGTCCGGTAGGTTCCTACACTG
>CAZFKU010000052.1:0-10284 GCA_964518835.1 uncultured bacterium | reverse complement strand
CCGGTTGCATCAACTACATTATTCACGGGAAAGACACCAACTGAAATTACATTTTTATTAGAAAATGAAATACAACCTTTGGAACCCTTTTTTATGATTACTTTTTCAGGACCTAATTCCAACAATATTTCTGCTGTCTTTTCCAAACTCTTTTGTCCTGATAATAATTCTGCCTCACTGTCATTCACTAATAAGATGTTACATCTCCGAATCACATTTAAGAGTTGATCCCGGGCAGTATCAATCCACAAATTCATGGTATCCACGATGAAGACCGTTTCCCCGTCCATTTGATCCATAACAGATAGTTGAAGCTCAGGGTGAATATTAGCGAGAAACAGATAATCAGAATTTCTGCACTTCTGTGACAATATGGGTGAAAACGTTTCGAATACTCCTAATTCCGTAAACAGTGTTTCCCTGTTATCCATTGAATGGTCATATTTCCCACCCCACCTGAAAGTAGTACCGCTTACAACATGAAAATCAGATAAATCTGCAGAGTATTCCCGGAATATTCTGAATCCATCTTCAGGAAAATCATTGCCGACAATTCCTACAGGATAAACCGAGCTTGACCTCCCCGCAGCAATGGTTGCATAGGTTGCTGAACCACCAATTAGATTCTCTTTCCTTTTAAAGGGTGTTTCAATAGTATCCAGTGCAACTGATCCCACAATGGCTATAGAGTGTGAAGACATGAACTTTAAATTTAACCGAAAATGACTATTCCTTTCAAATATATGTCAGAAGTGCTTTTTATTTGATTCTTGCAGAGTGAATCGGATTCTCTTTAACTTGTTTATTATGAGCAAAAAGACATTTGCAATAATTACTGATATACATTCCAACACGGAATCTCTGAAAGCTGCGCTTTCAATCATAGATGAACGAGATGATGTGGATCAAATCATGTGCCTGGGAGATTGTTTCCCTCTTGGTCCAAATCCTGAGGAAACAATGGAATTATTGATATCCATTGAGGATTGTATTTACGTCAGAGGAAACCATGATCGCTATATCGCTGAGCGACTGTGGGAACAGGAACAGCCCTCCCTGGAAGGAATGAATCCGGATGATCCCATTTGTCAAGATATTGTGCAGAATATCAAATGGGCTGGAGAAAAGGTAGGTGAAGATGGAGTCGAATTTATTAAAACCATGCATGTGGCTCACCGAGAAATTATAGGTGATACACTGGTTGAATTCACTCACGCCTGGTACCAACGTGATGATCAACCTCCCACAATTGAAGAGGCAACCAATTGGAAAAACCATGTGATTGCGAAAAATGATTTTTTGAATCAATTTATTTTTATTCATGGACATACACATATTCCCCGGTATGATGAGAAAGATAACTTGCTTATCCTGTGTCAGGGAGCGACCGGGATTCCCTTTGATGAAAATATCTGTGGTTCCGTTGCATTTTTAACGGTTGGAGAGTCAATCAAATGGGACGTAAATCGTTATGAATATGACACCAAAAAAGCAATCCTGCAATTAGAAGAAAGACAACCCCCTTTTTATAAAAATCTTCAGAATACTCTCCGGTACGCTTCCATTCGCAACGATATCTAATTTATTTTTCTGTAATAAACTTCTAAATCTTTTCTGCGACAATGTATTATTTTGATCATTGTGCCACCACCCCTCTCCATGAAAAAGTGATGGAGGTGATGCAAAAGACTGAATCTGAACATTTCGGAAATCCCAGCAGTACCCACAGTTGGGGACAAAAATCAAGAAGTATTATTGAAAATGCCCGAAATCAAATGGCGGACTCAATTGGGTGTTCTCCCTATGAAATCATTTTTACCGGAGGAGGAACGGAATCGAATAATTTAGTACTTTACAATTCAATCCATAGATCAAAAAAACATGTCATCACATCTGCGATTGAGCACCCTGCGATATTAAAGGTTTTAAACCGGTTGAAACAATTTGGTATCGAAACAACCATTCTCAATGTGGATAAAACCGGAATGATTAATCCTACCCACCTCAAAGATGCTATCAGGAAAAACACTGGATTGATTTCTATTATGTATGCCAATAACGAAACGGGGGTAATTCAACCTCTTTCGGAGTTGGCTAAAATTGCCAAGGACAATGGTATTCCTTTTCACAGCGATGGAGTTCAGGCATTGGGAAAAATTCCCGTTAATGTTTATGAAACAGGAGTGACAATGATGTCATTTTCAGCCCATAAATTCTACGGACCAAAAGGCGTTGGTGCATTATTTATTAAAGAGAATACTCCATTGCGGTCATTTATAATTGGTGGAGGGCAGGAACGGAATCTTAGAGCCGGGACAGAAAATGTTCCGGGAATCGCAGGAATGGGAATGGCAGCAAAGTTGGCAAAATCAGAATTAAGCGGAACAGAAACTCATCTGAAAAAACTGGCAGTTTTGTTCAAATCATCATTAAAAAATCATATCAAAAACATCAATTTTAACTCAGCTCCTGAACAACTTCCTGGAATTGTCAGTGTGACATTCCCATCCACTGACAGTGGAAAACTCATCATTGGACTGAGCCGCAGAGGAATGGCAGTATCCAGCGGGTCTGCCTGTTCATCGGGCACTGTGAAGCCGTCCCATGTTTTAAATGCGATCGGGTTGAGCAATGAGATGAACCTGAAAACATTGCGTATCAGTTTTGGAAAAGGAAACTCTGAAGATGAAGCAATTGAATTAGCTGAAGCTATTTCACAAATTGTAACTGGTAAACCAGTTCATGCCTAAACGTGTAATTGTGGGAATGAGTGGTGGTGTGGACAGTTCAGTTGCTGCTTTGCTTTTGAAAGATCAGGGGGTTGAGGTAGAGTGCATCTTCATGAAAAATTGGGATGATGACAGTGAATTTTGTCAGGCAGAACAAGATTATCGGGATGCATTACAAGTATGCAATACATTAGACCTTCCCCTGCATACTATAAATTTTACAGAAGAATATCGGTCCCTTGTTTTTTCACATTTTCTGGAAGAGGAAAAATCAGGTCGCACACCCAATCCGGATATCCTCTGCAATCAGGAAATTAAATTTAAACTGTTCCTGGATTATGCCTTATCCCTGAACGCAGATTTTATTGCCACCGGGCATTATGCAAAAATTGAACGATCTAACGGACAATATTCTCTCCACAAAGGAACTGACAAGGGAAAAGACCAAAGTTACTTCCTGTATCCCTTGAACCAGTATGCTCTTTCCCATTCCCTTTTCCCATTGGGTGATTTGAAAAAATCCCAGGTTCGAAAACTTGCGACTGATGCAGGTTTGGTTACATCCGATAAAAAAGATAGCACCGGTATTTGCTTTATTGGAAAAAGAAATTTCCCACAATTCCTGCGTCAATTCATCCCTGAAAATCCCGGGAATATTGTTACCAACACAGGTAAAATTGTAGGACAGCACGAAGGGCTGATGTTTTTTACTATCGGACAAAGAAAAGGAATTGGAATCGGAGGAGGGCATGGTAAAAAGGAATTACCCTGGTATGTGGTGGAAAAAGATATAAAAACCAATGATCTGGTTGTTGTGCAGGGGCATGACCATCCACTTCTACATTCCCAAAAACTTCGTGCAGGACAACTCCATTGGATTGGAGAAATATCACCGAACGAAGATAACTTTGTTTCCGCCAAGATTCGTTACCGTCAGAAAGATCAGCCCTGTACACTCAGTTATGAAGAAAATGCCTCCTGTATTGTGACCTTTGATAAAAAGCAATTTGCCGTTACACCGGGACAATCCATTGTATTTTTCTGCAATGAACAATGTTTAGGCGGTGGGATCATTGAAGAAAAATTGTAAATCGAAGGTTTCAATTTCCCCCTTGTTAAAATTCATTGTATTTTACCTTTTGAATATGAGACGAATTTTATTTCAAATCTCCATTTTTCTGTTGACTGGTAGTGTTATCTTTGGTCAATTTAAAAAAGATATACCGGATATGAGTACCTTTCCCCTAATGGGTTTGGGTAATTCCTCATCATCTCCTCTTTTTTCACCTGACCGACTGCAAATGAATCACGGTTTTAACTTCAGTATCAGTAGTCTGGGTGGAAAGTCATTTAATACAAGCAGTTACACAAATTCAATATCGTACCTGCTCAAACCAAATCTAATGCTGCATTCCAATTTTACACTCTTTCAAACCCCAGGGACTTTGGGCCAGCAGGGTGAAATCGGGTATGACCTCAGTCTTTCATATAAACCATCAAAAAATTCCATGATTCAATTTTCTGTTCAAAAACTACCGTTCAATTACCGAAGATCATTTTCTCCATTTTCTCTGAATCAAGGTAAATAAAATACGAATGTCTCCATTTTTCGGACGGAAATCTTCCCGGAATCTTAAAAAAAGTAAATCTAAAAATTCGAAAGATACTTCTATCAAGAATATCTTCCTTAATTCTCTGATTTTTATCCTGACTGTATTTATCGGAGTCTTTATTTATTCATTTTCAACCAAACAGATGCATAACGGAAAATCTTTTGAAATTACCTTTCCCCCTACGTCAAATCCTCCTCCTCTCTCAACCATTTATGAAAATAATCCCATCGATGAATCTCAGGTAGAAGTGTTAAACGGATGCGGGATCCAGGGGATTGCGGGAAAATTCTCACGATACTTGAGAGACAATAATATTGATGTGCTGAATTCAGATGATGCAGACCACTATAATTATACCCATACCCTTATCATTTCCAGGACAGGAGATATCCAAATTTTGGACAAAGTGTCTTCCTTATTAGGGTTTGATTTAAAAGATAAAAATCACATTTTGAACAAACCCGATTCCGGTTCAGAATTTGATCTGACAGTGATAATTGGAAGTGATTATACTTCCATAAAACCAGTCATGGAATTTTGGCAAAATCAAAACTGATTTACTTTATACATATTGAATTCCCATGATTTACTGGACCTGGCAGGTCAACTGGTCCTTTCAAAAAAGGCGGAACATGTCCAAGCTATTGATGTCCGCAAACTAACCAGTATCACAGATTACTTTATGATCTGTTCAGCAGATACGGATATTCAGGTTAAATCTATTGCAGATGCGGTGAGAAAAGGAACTCCTCACAAACCATGGAAAATCGAAGGATATGAACATCGCTACTGGGTTTTGCTTGATTACGTGGATGTTGTCATTCACATTTTTCGCACCAGTGAAAGGGAATATTACTCTTTAGATAAACTTTGGGGAGATGCACCTTCGTGGATGATCACAGATGAACCTGAAAACACATCTGTCTGAAGCATTAGCTGAAGTTCTTTCCGCTTTAGATCTTCCTGAAAAACCCATCACCCTCGAACATCCAAAAAATCCGGAGTTTGGTGATTTTTCCTGTAATGTTGCGCTCCTTCTGGCAAAGGAAGTGAAAGAAAATCCGGTCCAACTTGCACAAACAATTAATGATAAATTACGTATAAACGCTGATTGGGTTTCCCACACCAATGTGACTCCTCCAGGGTTTGTCAATTTTTTCATATCCACGAAATATTACCAATCATTCCTATCTGATATTCTGGAACAGAAAAACAGCTTAGGGAAATCCTCAATTGGAGTTGGTAAAACAGCCAATGTGGAATTTGTCTCTGCAAATCCAACGGGTCCCCTGACCGTAGGACACGGGAGACAAGCAGTGTTGGGTGATACTATTTCAAAAATTCTCGAATGGCACGGATTTAAGGTAACACGGGAATATTATTACAATGACGCAGGACGACAGATGCGAATGTTATCTGACTCCGTATCTGCTCGTTATTTTCAGGAAATAAATCCTTCCACAGAATTCCCGGAAGACGGATATCAAGGTGAATATATTAGGGATATTGCTAAAAATATCCTTCAAACCCATGGAAAAAACCTCGATGCGGAGGACCCAATATTTAGAGAAGAAGCGGAAGAGTCAATATTTCAGCATATAAAAGAAACTCTCTTATCTCTGGAAATCCAACACGATTCTTTTGTGAATGAAAAATCCTTTTATGACTCAGGCGCAATTGAAAAAATACTAAAAGACCTTAAAGAAAAAGACTTGATTTATGAGAAAGATGGTGCCACCTGGTTTAAAGCTACCGCAATAGGAAAAGCACAAGACAGGGTTTATATTAAAAACACAGGTGAACCTACTTACAGGCTTCCTGACACTGCTTACCACAGAAATAAATTTGAAAGAAATTACAATCTCATAATTGATATTTTTGGCGCTGATCATGTTGACACTTTTCCGGATGTTTTGGCTGCCCTTGAAACATTGAATTACAATACGGAACGGGTAAGGGTCTGCATTCACCAATTTGTTACTTTAGTAAAGGGTGGAGAAAAAATAAAAATGTCCACTCGAAAAGCAGAGTATGTTACTTTGCAAGAATTGATCGATCAATTGGATAAAGATGTTGTGCGCTATTTTTTCATCATGAGAAGTATGAACAGTCATCTGAATTTTGATATGGATTTAGCAAAAGATCAATCTGAAAAAAATCCTGTTTTTTATCTTCAATATGCCCATGCTCGGATTTGCAATACAATTCGATATGCAGAAAAAAGTGGGGTATCCTTCACAGAAAATTTTAATCCATCACTTCTTGAGCATCCATCGGAGCTGGATTTGATCAAGACGTTGCATAATTTTTCCGAAGTTATGGAAAATGTTTTGGACTCCTTGGAACCTCAAAACATTTCAACTTATCTCCAGACTTTAGCAACAAAATATCACAAATTTTATGCAGACTGCCGTGTAGTAACCGAAGATAAATCTCTCACAAATTCTCGATTAAAATTAATTTCAGCAGTAAAACTGGTCCTTTCAAATGGATTAGGTATTTTAGGGATTTCAGCTCCAGAACGAATGTGATGTCTATTGAGTCGTTGGAGTATTAATTTTTTTGTCTTTCTACGTTGGTTTCATTGGTGAATCCACTGGGGATGGCACCTCTTTTTCTGGTGTTAACGAAAAGGTTTGAACAGAAAGACAGGATAAGAATTGCAAAGAAGGGGACCATCACCGCTACTTTGATTCTTATCATTTTTGCATTGGTTGGAACGTATATTTTTAAATTTTACTCTCTCACTGTTGATGCATTCCGCATCATGGGAGGAATTATTTTTTTTCGGACAGGATTACGAATGCTGGATGCTAAAATTTCCCGTGGTAGATCTACCCCCAAAGAAACAGAAGAGGGTTTGGATAATGATGAAATTGCCATAAGTTCAATCGGTATTCCGGTGATTGCAGGACCGGGAGCTATCACTGCATCCATGATTTTATCCGGAGAAGCCCACAGTGTTATGGATTACGGAATTTTAATATTCGCAATCCTGTATACTCTGATTTTAACATTTTTTTAAGGGGTGCTGACAAATTATCTGCTAAATTCGGAACAACGGGATTGCGAATTATTCAGCGGATTATGGGAATATTCCTTATGGTCATTGCGGTACAATTTGTTATTAATGGGGTGACAGCTGTATTGGCTAATGTCATTCAATCAAAAATATAATTTTGTGAAAATGACAACAGTTATTTAGTCACAACACCCATCTGCATTTCTCGCTTTTTCAAATGCCCCTCTTCCTTCACGAAAAGAAATCCCTGCAATAAGAAGGGATCCAACTGCATCAATACTATTTATTTTAAATAATTCATATCCTAAACTTGCTGCCAACAATACAACTGATAATTGCAGGCAGGTTCGTGTACAGTGGGCATCGGCAATAATTGCGTTTGAATTCAAAGCCTTCCCTACAATTTTCTTTTCACGAATGAGCCACCACATGACTCCCAATGATAATCCGGAAATCACTACACCCCAAAAAGTGGTTTCTGGCTGAACTCCAGTCCAAAGAATATATACGGACGAAAGAACCAAGCCCACTGTCAGCAGAAAAAATGAAAAGCCGGTTATGTTTAAAGCTCGTTTTTCAAAGGTGTCACGAATTTCATCTTCATTTTTTCTGATTCGCAAGATCATGTGCCAAATGCCAATTCCAGAAATGACCTCCACGAAAGAATCCAAACCAAATCCTAATAGTACAAGTGTATGGTCATTGTGTCCAAAGAATACAGATGCAATCCCTTCGATTAAATTATAACCTACTGTAATTACAGCCAGAAAAACAGCATATTTCATTAGTTCTTTTTTCGATTGTTTCACTTTTAATGTTTCAATTAGATTTCTTGTAATTCCAGTAAATCTTATCGGTTTTCTTTCACTTTTTAAAACGCATAAGGTAATCTTATAATAGGGAAGGCGAGTTTACAGGTCGTAACAAAATTTTTTACAACGTAGTAATTGAGTGGAGGCGGGGAGAATCGAACTCCCGTCCGAAACAGAGATTTGAAAAACTTCTACATGCTTAGTTCTCCGGGTTTGTCTTATTCCAAAGTATGCCGGAAAACCCCATATCTTTGAAACCAGTCCGGTTAATCTCATTTCCAATACCCGAACAAGATTGGAAACCAGTCTGCGTAGTCGACGCCCTTAGATTAAACCACAGACTCATTCTATCCAGGACGACTTACGTCAATTAAGCGTAAGCAACTTGGCCGTAATCGGCACTTATAAGATGGTCCGCCTGATTTACGAGGTTGCGGAGCCTCGGCATGCCGTTTAACCTATCTCTTGTCCCGTCGAAACCGGTCGCCCCCATTTTCAAAAAACAATTAAATTTACTGTAAATAAATAAAGGCTCCAAACGCCAACCTGGAGCCTTTAATGGTACCCGCAAAGCACATGCAGGATTCAACTTGCCAACCGATTTGTTACAAATTATTTAATTTTCAAAACCAATTGCGGATAAAAGATACATGTCCTGTATTAAAAAATCAAATATTTAGATTTTTTTTTTAACTATTTTTTCAAGACATTGATTTTATCAGTTGTAGCCAATGAATGGTAATGCCTTTTTATGCAATATTCTAAGAAAAAAGTGTTTCCCCCCTTGATCTTGAAAAACCATTTAAATCCTTAAGCGAATTAAGTCTAAATTAAAATGATGTTGATAACAAAAATATCAAAATGCTATTATAAAATTCTTCTCCGCAATCATGTGTTTTCAAGAAACATACCCCATTTATCTTTCAGTCCTGCCGTTGATTCATCATTCTATTTCATTTACTAAAAAACCATCTAATTAAAATGGGTTATTATATACTCATTTTTGTCCTTATGATGTCCGGATGTGGAATGAATAACCACACACCGAATCAAATGCGGTTTTTTCATTTTTCCTATGAGGTTTCTATTGATCCTACCTTTGGAAAAAAACTTGAATTGTGGATTCCCGTACCTCGAAGTAATGAAGTCCAAACCATATCAAATTTAAAAATCCAATCGGATGGACTTCCATTTGAAATGAAAGATGATACAACACACGGAAACAAATATGTTCACTTCCGTGAGGATTCCGGTACAATCGCATCCAAAACCATAACAATGACATTTGATGTTTCCCGCAAAGAACACGGTAAGGTATCCTATAAAAATGTAGATCCACACTTGTATTTGGAAGCATACAGTACTGTTCCGGTTGGGAATATATTTTCATCCATTATCCGGGAAAATCAATTATCCAAAAATGATGTAAGAGGAATTTACAATTTCGTTCTTTCAGGAATGCACTACGCTAAACCGAAAACCGTTAATGATGTTTATTTTCGAGAACCTTGGTTGACTTCAAACGGAGTTTATGGACAAAAAGGCATGAAGAGGGATGATGTGGTTGCTCTGTATCAAAAAGCAGAAAGAGAAAAAAGCAATTATACATTTGGGAAGGGTAATTCAGTCTATGCATGTGATGTAGGTGTTGGTAATTGCACTGATTATCATTCATACTTCATGTCACTGGGACGAACATTGGGAATCCCGGTACGATTCCACATGGGCTTTCCTATTCCACAAAATTCTGAAGGAGACATTAAGGGATACCATTGCTGGGCAGATTTTTATGTGGCTGGGCAAGGCTGGACTCCCGTTGACATTTCAGAAGCGGACAAAGATTCAACTAAGTCTGATTATTACTTTGGCACTGTAGATCACAATCGAGTGGAAATGATGGTAGGGCGTGATTTTGTTTTGGAAGGATATGAAGATAAATTCGTTAATTTTTTTATTTATCCATTAGTGGAAGTTGATGATAAAAAATCAACTGCATTTACAAAAGTATTCAGTTACAAAAGTTATGATAAGAAAAAAAACCGAAACTATAATTAAAACAAAATTATGTAATTTCCGGTAGGGTTTTAATTTGGAATAAATTAATTCCA
>CAZFKU010000051.1:0-10693 GCA_964518835.1 uncultured bacterium | reverse complement strand
TAATTTTCTTCAACAAGCGGAGAACCGGTGGATAGAATGGTTTTCAGTTTTGAAAGATCCAGATAATTATGAGGTTTTACACCTGCAACCTCACTTGCTGCAATAAATTTTGCACTGGTTCCGAACACAGTTATACCCAATTCCTCTGCCATTTTCCACATTGCATCTGAATTCGGGTAGAGCGGTGAACCATCGTACAAGACGACAGTTGCCCCCACTGCAAGGGATGAAACAAGCCAGTTCCACATCATCCAACCAGTGGTGGTAAAATAAAAAATCGTGTCTTTTCGGGTTAAGTTGGTATGCAGACGAAGTTCCTTTACATGCTGGATCAATGTACCACCTGCGGAATGAACGATGGATTTGGGAAGCCCGGTCGTACCGGAAGAATACATGATATATAAGGGATGATCAAAAGGTAACTGGTTATATTCAATGGCGTCTGATGTTTTACCGGAAATAAAGTCATCATATAAAACAGAATTTGGTATAGATGAAATGTGGGGACATTCCGTAGTGTAGGGAATGATTATCACTTTTTTAACAGAAGGTAACTGATTTACTATCCCCTTCAGTTTTTTCAGAGTATCAAATCGTTTTCCATTATAAAAATATCCATCTGCAGTGAATAATACTTTCGGTTTGATTTGAGAAAACCGATCCAGTACACCCTTGATTCCGAAATCAGGAGAGGAGGAACTCCACACTGCGCCTATGGTTGCAGAAGCCAGCATTGCAATGACAGCTTCGGGAATATTTGGAATGAACCCGGCAACCCGATCACCTTTATTTACACCTGCAAATTTTAAGGCTGCCGCTGTTTTAATGACCTCTTGGAATAAATCTCCATAAGATATGGTGGTTTCAATTTTATCTTCCCCTATGAATATGATTGCTGGATGATCATCTTTGAATCTGAGTAGGTTTTCAGCAAAATTCAGGCGGGCAGAAGGAAACCATTTTGCTCCCGGTTTACAACTTATATTATCCACGATTTGTGAATAAGGTTGTGAATGTATGACATCGCAGAATTCCCAAATAAATTCCCAAAACATTGAGGGGTTATCAACAGACCAGGAATACAACTCCTGATAATCTTTAAGTTGTGTACTGTTTTTTTTATTTATACCCTGTAAAAAGCTCCACATTTGAGATGAGAGAACTTGGTTTTTTTTTGGTTTCCAGATGATCTTTCCCATGATTTACACTATAATGAAGCACAAAAGTACAAGATTTGAACCCTAAAAGTCTCACATCAATTCTAAAATATTTGATTTAAATGATTTAATTGGTAAGTGAATTATGATGGTCAGCAGAATTAATTTCCCCATCCTTCTTGTGAATAATTTGATTAAATGAAGATTGCATTTCTTACCTCCGGTGGATTGGCCCCTTGTCTTTCTGCATCTATTGCAGCCCTTTTGGAATCCTATGAAAAAGAAAATATATCCGCTGAATTTTTTGGTTATCTAAATGGATATCAGGGACTTCTTAAAGGGGAATCTTATATATTCCCTTCTCACGTCACACAAAACGCAGGGATTCTCTATTCATTTGGCGGGAGTATTATAGGGAACAGTCGTGTGAAATTGACCAATGGAGAAGACTGTGAAAGGAGAGGATTGATCTCACCGGGAGAGGATCCCCTGGAAAAAGCTGCGGAGCAGTTGAAAAGGGATGAAATTAGCATTTTGCATACGATTGGTGGAGATGATACAAATACGATGGCAGCGGAATTATCTAAATATTTACAGAACAATGGATATGATCTTACCGTAGTGGGACTACCGAAAACTGTGGATAATGATATTATTCCCGTCGTTCAGTCTTTGGGAGCGGATACTGCTGCTGAACAGGGTGCATTGTTTTTTGAAAATATAGTAAATGAAAATACATCAAACCCACGACAATTAATAATACATGAGGTCATGGGTAGGAGCTGTGGATGGCTCACTGCTGCTACAGCAAAAAAATACAGAGACCGATTTATCTCCCGGACATTTGACAGTGATCTATTATTACATTCCAAAAACTGGGATATAGACGCAGTTTTTATACCGGAACTGGAAATTAACATTGAAAAAGAGGGAATAAGATTGCTGGATAAAATGAATAAAAAGGATTGTGTTAATATTTTTCTCAGTGAAGGTGCCTGTGTAAATGAAATTGTTACAGAAATGAAACGCAATAATAAGGAAATAAAACGAGATGCTTTTGGACATATTCGTTTGGATGATATCAATCTCGGACAGTGGTTTGGAACACAATTTTCACAATTAATTAATGCGGAAAAAACTTTGGTTCAAAAAAGCGGATATTTTTCTCGATCGGCTTCACCAAATGAAAAAGATATCCAGTTAATTAAGACTTCCGCATCCAAGGCGGTGCAATATGCTCTTAATTCTAATTCCGGTGTTGTGGGTATGGATGAGGAAAAAGAAGGTAAAATGTCCTTGATTGAATTTGAGCGAATAAAAGGGGGAAAACTTTTCAATCCGCACACCGATTGGTTTCAAAATTTATTAGTAGAAATTGGACAACTATAAATTGGATAAAATGACAAAAATGAAAGATTTAGCACCTCATTTTCTACAAGTAACAGAACAAGCAGCTATCGCTAGTGGAAAATTTAGGGGATGTGGCGATAAAAACAAGGCTGATGATGCGGCAGTAAATGCAATGAGAAATGTATTTAAATCCATACCTGTACATGCAAGAGTAGCAATCGGCGAAGGAGAAATGGATGAAGCTCCTATGCTATACATTGGAGAGGAATTGGGACAGGGGCTTAAGGATTCATCCATGATGCAAGTGGATATAGCAGTGGACCCATTAGAATGCACATCACATTGCGCATACAATTTACCCAATTCTATGTGTGTAATAGCTGTCGCTCCCAGAGGTGCTTTGCTTCATACACCTGAATGTTATATGGATAAAATAGCTGGGGCAACATCACTTAGAGGTCATATTTCCCTAAATAAATCTGTTAAAGATAATGTTTTAGTAGCATCGAAAATATTGAATAAACCGGTTTCACAAATAAAAGTAATCATTCTCGATCGTCCTAGAAACTATGACAAAATTAAAGAGTTAAAAAAAATGGAGGTTGAAATTGATTTTATCCAAAATGGAGACATTGTTGGTGCTTTGAGAGCAGTTGATGGCGATGCTGATCTATTGATGGGAATCGGTTCTGCACCGGAAGGTGTAATAACTGCTACTGCTGTAAAGGGACTGAAAGGAATTTTTGAAGGGAAATTGTATTTTCATAAAATATCATATAAAGAGAATGCTGAAAAAGTACTTGGAGAAAATGCTAACAAAATTTGGAATGAAAGTGAACTTTGTACATCTAATAATGCACTTTTTGTTGCAACAGGAGTTTGTGATGGTTGGCTTCCCGGTGTAAAATTTGAAGAAAATATTATAAAAACTTGGAGTAAACTCATATATGTCGAATCAGGAGAAATTAAAACAATTAAAACCATTCATAATTAATTAAGGAAAAATGATGAACCGAACAATTTTATCAGAAACAGCAAAAAAGATCGTAGCAGACAGTAAAGGAATTTTAGCTGCTGATGAGAGTACACCAACAATCAAAAAACGGTTTAATTCCATTGGGACGGAAAGCACTGCAATCTCCCGCAATACATACCGGGATATGCTGTTTACAAGTCCTGAAATGGAAAATTACATTAGTGGCGTGATCCTGTATGATGAAACAATCCGGCAATCTGGTCTTTCAGAAGGAATACCTTTTCCAAAACTTCTCTCAGATAAAGGAGTTTTACCGGGAATAAAAGTGGATATGGGAGCAAAACCTTTAGCAGGATTTGACAATGAAAAAGTCACTGAAGGATTAGACGGACTTCGGGAGCGTCTTTCCGAATACGGACAACTTGGGGCACAATTTGCAAAATGGAGAGCCGTCATCACCATTGGAGAAGACATCCCTTCTTCTACATGCATTTACGTCAATGCTCATGCCCTGGCTCGGTATGCTGCTCTTTGTCAGGAAGCAAATATTGTTCCTATTGTTGAACCGGAAGTTTTAATGGACGGAACACATGATATAGATACCTGTTTTGATGTGACCGAAGAGACATTGAAATCCGTATTTCAGGAATTATTTGATCAGAGTGTTTTTCTGGAAGGAATTATCTTGAAACCCAACATGGTTTTATCAGCATTGGATTGTCCGGAACAAGCCTCAGTGGAGGAAGTTGCAGAGGCCACTGTGGAGTGCTTTTTGAGAACAGTCCCTGCTGCGGTACCAGGAATCTGTTTTTTATCTGGCGGTCAGAGTGATGATTTAGCTACACAACACTTAAATGCAATGAACCAACTCAATGGAAGTATGCCGTGGAAACTGAGTTTTTCCTATGGACGTGCTTTACAGGCACCTGCATTAAAGGCATGGGGTGGAAAGGATGAAAATTTAATAGCTGGACAAAGTGCTTTCTTAAAAAGAGCTAAGTTAAACAGTGCTGCTGCATCCGGGAATTATTCCGAAGAAATGGAGACTGAAACTTAAGTTCAATCAAGGACCTTATTGATAGAGACAAGCACTCCTGAAAAAAATAAACCCGGGTAAAACGGTTCAATGTTTATCAAATATGTTCCGGTCACTTGTCCGTGAATATACCAAAGGAGGGAAACCAAAACCGGAACGATCAGTGTAAACCCCGGTTTTCTTAATCTCTGTTTGGGGAAATAAAGTGTGTAAAGAAAAGGAATCAGCAAACCCGGAATAAAAATGGAGCCGGTCACATACCACAGTTTTACCACGGATGGAATACTCACTACTAACAGGAGAGAAATGAATGCAGTGATTATCAATCCTTTCCGGATGTAAGGTAATGGATCCTCTGTCCTCTCCTTTTTGTTTTCTATTCGCCACATAATGTCCCGTCCGAAAGTTGATGCGCTGATCAAACCGAAGGAATCCAAAGTTGACAATATGGTGGAAAAAATACCTACAAAAAATAATCCCGCAAGTCCGGGAGGAAGCAGTGTCAATGCTAATTCCGGATAGACAGTAAAGGGGTCCGGACTCTGGAACATGGCAACTCCATACAGTGCAGTCATGAGGGTCAGCATATCAAATATGAACCAGCATCCTACGGAAATCAGGATTCCTTTGCGGGCAGTTTCCTGCGAGTCTGCAGCCAATGTCCTTTGATGAAAACCAGGATCCACAAAAGTCCACAGAGCGATAAAAAACCAGACTAAAATATATTGAATTGATTTTCCGCCAGTTGGATCCAGCATGTGATCCGGTATGTTTTTAATAACGAATAATGGTGATCCAAAATTCAACCATGCTGTAATAATCAGGATGAAAAATCCTCCAAACATGAAAATAAATTGTAATACATCAGTCCGAACAACTGCAGAAAATCCTCCTCTCCATACATAAGCCAAACCCAAAGCTGAAGCGATGAGAATTCCCAATCCGGACGGGACCATAAAAACGTAGTTAAAAAGAAGCCCCATACTCAAAATATATGGAGCAGGAGAGGACAAAATAAAGATGAAAACAGCGCTGATGATTCCCGCTTCTTTTCCGAAACTTGAATTGAAATGATCCGGGATGGTCAGTAATTTGAATCTGCGTATTTTAGGAACAATAAAAATTGCGAATAGTACAGCAAAAACATAATAAGGACATCCGAAAATGATCCAGGATTGAATCCCAAATTGAACTGTATTCTCACCAATTCCCAAAATTCCACCATACCAGGTGGTAACCAGTGTTGCGATAAATCCCGGGAGACTCAGCCTTCGACCAGCTAAAAAATAGTTTTCGGTACTCTCCGCAGATTTAGGTGAAGTAAAGAATCCAACTCCCACAATCACTCCCATAAAAAGAATGAACAGGGAAATATCTATCCAGTGCATGGATTACAATTTATTATGACTGCGGAAAACCAGTACGGGCTTGTCCGATTCAACAGAAAATGTTGATTTGTGTGATTCGTTGGAAATTGCCCTGCAGGAGGGGTCTAAAACAGTTTTTTTCAGGGTGTATTTCAAATTATGAGTTGTAACCATTGTGTCAGATTTGACAACAAAAATGGATACAGTCTGCCCCGCTTCAGAATCAAATTCCCTATTTCCTATATGACAGGTAACAGTAAAATAATTGGTGACCATCCTGAGGTTTAATTTGGAAATATACTCAGCCATAATAAAAAGATTGGCAAATGAGTGATCCTCCCTTAAACCCGTTGCTCCGAGAATGTTGAGATCATCAATCTCATTTTCAATTATCCATTCCAGGGTTTTTTCAAAGTCTGTTGAGTTTTGGTTGGGATTATGAATTAAAATGCCTTCAAATGATTTTTTTGAAATTTTCAGGGAATCCAAATCTCCAATAATTACCTGGGGATTCATTCCGGCATGAATCAATGAATCCGCACTTCCATCTGTACAAATGATGGTTTTTGCAGAGTGTAGTATTTTTAACGGAACCGGATCGGTGGGAAATTCTCCATTGACGAGTAACACAAAGGGGGGTTTAAGTTGATATTCCATAGGTTGATTCGAAGCGGAAATTAGGTGAAATTTCTCCAAAAAATCATTAAAAAGGAATTGTTTTATCAGAAATTAGTTTTGTAACTTGGAAACGATAAAAACGAATACCGTTTCCAAGTTACAATGAATTTTGGTAGATTAGAAAATCAAATATTAGAAGGGGGATTTGATTCAGTCTCTAGAACTGGTGTGCGGGCATTTACAGTAGATGCACTTTCCCGGCGATTAGCGATGAGCAAAAAAACCATCTATAAGTTTTTTCCCACAAAAGAAAAATTGATTCGTTCCATAATCCATTTTGTTTTTAACCAGATAAATTCTGTGTTTGAAAAAGTGATGAACAATGAGCCAAATCCGGCTTTGCAGTTTATAAAGATTATGGAGACAATTTCTAAATTTGCAGGGCGGACACCTGTTAATAAGTTAGCGGAACTGAAAACATTGTATCCAGGAATTTGGAAAGAAGTGGAATCATTCCGCTTAAGCCATCAGGATGATTTTTATACTATTTTGAAAAGTGCTCAGGACCGAGGTCTGGCTCGAAATGATATCAATATGAAAACAGTTTCCGTTGTGTATATCAACATTATCAATTCAACATTTCAACCAGAGTTTTTTTTAAAAAATGATCTACCCATTGGCGAAACCATTCGAGGATTTGTCCAAATTGTAGCAAGGGGGATTTTCACAGAAAAAGGTATAAGAGAAATAAAAAGGTATCATGAACAGAATAAACTCTGAGTATTCAAATCATCCCATAAGGAATTGGATTATAAGGAATAGCTTAGATCATCCGAAACGAACAATTATTTTATCATTATTATCTACCCTGTTAATAGCTTCGGGTTTACGATTTTTCACAATCGATGACGACATACTAAAAATGATTCCTGAAAATATAGAGTCGAGATTGTCATGGGAAAGTATTCAAGATGAGTTTGGTAGTACAGAAGTGATTTTTATTGCATTTGGATTGGAAGGTCATTCATTATTTAATCCTCAAGCATTTTCAACTTTGTGGGATTTAACTGAAGAACTTGAAGCGTCAAAACTTGTTGAGGAAGTTTCGTGTATTTCAACAGCAGTTCGGATAGATAATCGTGATGGATTTATGGAAATTGATGATTTACAATCCAAAAGTGATCTCACCATGGAAGAAGTGAACGATATTAAAGAATATCTTGATCGGAATGAAAATATTAAAAAGAGATTTGTGAGTAAGGACGATGATTTTTTTATATTAATTGTCCAGCCATTTGAGAGTTTAGGTGTGGACGAATTTGCTTTAGAGGTTAGGAATAGATCCAATCCATTATTGAAGAATTATGAAGTTTACTATGGTGGTCAGGCGTATGTAACTGGTGTAATGCCTGCCATGATTCGGGATGATGTGAAAGGTTTAATGATGGTCGGTATGATTATCATGGTAATTATATTATTGCTCAATTTAAGGAGTGTTCCAGCCGTGGGTATGGTTCTTATGGTAATTTTGCTGTCATTGCTGTCAATGGTTGGATTTATGGGTTGGGCATTACGAATTACAGGTTCAAACAAATTTTTATTTACCTTAGCCAATACATCCATGCCCATCATATTATTAACGATTGCTAATTCGGACGGGGTTCATGTGATCACAAAATTCTTCAAGGAATTACGCAAATACAAGAAAACAAAAACTGCAATAGCGATGGCAATGGATTCTTTGCTCATCCCAATATTTTTAACAAGCATAACAACTGTTGCAGCTTTTTCTTCCATGACAACTTCTCCATTGGAACCACTTGTCGGTTATGGAATCACAATTAGTGCTGGAATCTTATGGGCATGGATTTTAAGCTCAACATTACTCCCTTCAATAATCAGCTTGAAAAAATGGAATCTTCAGTCGAAAGCGATTTTATCAAAAAGCATTTTTGAAAACATAATCGATAAATTAGGAAAAGTGGTATTAAAACATCCAAAATATGTGTTTTCAGCAGGATTGTTATTCGTCATTTTTGGTGTCATGGGGTTATTAAATTTATCTGTCGATGTTAACATGGCAAAGTTTTTCAAACCCGGGACTGAAATCAGGGACAGTATGGAATTCATTGATGAAAAAATGACAGGAACTATTGATATCCGAGTCAGAATTGAAGGAGATATGAAAAAACCCGAAACTCTATACAGTATGAAATATCTCCAATCCCATATTGAAGAACATGAAAAAGTTTCAACGAGTGTTTCCATAGTAAACGTTGTTGAACAAATGCACAGGGCTGTGATGGACGATAATCCGGAATTTGAAAGAATTCCTGAGTCTAAGGAAAAAGTAAATAATTTATTCACAATGTATTCAATGTCAGGAGACCCGGATGATTTTTCATCTTTGGTTAATTATGATTATGATGTGGGTTTAATTACAGCATTTAGTAAAATGTTATCAACTGGAGAAACCTTTGAATTGGTTGAATCCTGTCAATCATTTATTGATAAATTTATTAATCCAAATCTTAAAGTTGATTTTACCGGAATGATAGTGGTTACAAGAGATTTAATAAATTTGCTAATAAATTCCACGATTCTAAGTATTGTATTATCGCTAATTTTGATCGGTATTATCGCCTCAATATTTTTTAAAAGACTTTTATGGGGGATATTGGCTGTGATTCCATTGACATCAGCTGTATTAATAAATTTTGGATTTATGGGATATTTCGGGATTGAATTATCTCATATAACGGCAATATTGTCATCCATAATCATTGGTGTGGGTGTGGATTTTGCTATTCATTACATTGCTCAATTCCGTCGTCTATCCCGAACAGTTGATGAAAATAAACTTAGCAGGGAAGTGGTGGATGATGTTGGATATCCTATTATTTTGGATGCAGCATCAAACATGGGTTTCGGTGCGTTACTTATTTCTGCATTTGTTCCTATTCAATACATTGGCGGTTTAATGGTATTTGCCATGGTTTCTACATCACTTGGAACATTAACGGTTTTATCTGCGCTTACTGAAATTTTAAAGAAAAAATTAATTGAACGGAGTTAATTGATGAGAAAATTATTATTATCTTTTATTTTTATATCCATAAGTTTTTCACAATCCGGATTAGAAATCGCCAAAATGGTGGATGAAAAACCTACCCCAAAGGATTTGTCAAACAAGACAAAAATGGTTTTGACAAATGCTAAAGGAAAATCACGAATAAATGCAATGGTATCGAAATCTGTGGATGGGAATAAAAAACAGATCATCTGGTTTATGGAACCAAAAGATGATAAAGGTGTGGCATTTTTAAAGATTGAACATGATGATAAAGATGATGAAATGCGAATGTGGCTTCCCGCATTTAAAAAGGTCCGCAGAATTTCTGCCAAGAAAAAAGGGGATTCGTTCATGGGTTCTGATTTAAGCTATGAAGATCTTTCAAGCCGTGATCTGGATGAAAATGAATATAACAGACTGGAAAATGAAGAGGTGAACGGAGAAAATTGTTATGTATTGGAAATCATCCCCAAGAAAGAAGCAGAATCGTCTTATTCCAAACATATTTCTTGGATAGCAATAGAAGGTTTGTACGGAGTAAAAGAGGAGTCATTTGACAAGCGGGGTGAACTGAAAAAGAAAAAGAATTTTACCTTTGAAAAAATGAAAAAATATTATGTATTAAAACAAGTGTTCGTGGAAGATGTGCAGAAAGAACATACAACAGAAGTAACTTTTTCAGAAATTATTGTGGATAGTGGACTCGAAGAAAAACTATTTCAGGAGAAAAATTTGAAGAGAATTCCCTTGAATTAGTACTACACTCATTTTTGTCAGACAAAAATTTAATTTATATGTTGCATTTACTACTTGAAACAATGAAACTAATAAAGTCATTGTTAGGGTTATGTTTGCTCTGTATAGGTTTGAGTCAAACTGGGATAATGTCAGGACTCATTCGGGACGTTTCTACACATCAACCCTTGCCCGGAGTAAATGTGCTCATTGTTGGTACGGAATTAGGAGGTGCTACCAATGAAAATGGGCGGTACAGGATAGAAGGCATCCCCGTAGGAAGTTTTAACATTGAAGTGTCAATCATAGGATACGAAATAGTATCTAGGGCAAATGTCCACATTGTACCTCAACGAATTTCAACGGTGAATTTCGATTTAC
>CAZFKU010000050.1:0-10889 GCA_964518835.1 uncultured bacterium | reverse complement strand
GTCATGATCTACTTTTTGGTTTTAACTCTTTTTGTAATTGAATAATAAAATGTGTCAATAATAAACTCATGTGAGCATTCCTGTTTAACCCATTCACTACAGATTCAAACAGCAGGTTGATTTCCCTGATATCAGCCTGGGGATACATGGACAAAAATCGGTTCATCCCTTTGTTTAATTCACTTTCCGTTAAATCGTCTTGGATTGCTTTTTTTATGTGCAAAACTCCAAGCAGCCATCGCTGAATGAGTAAAAAATGAAATCGGAATTCATTTTCATCCGTCATGGATAAACGAGAATAATCCGATGCGAAACGAATCAGTTTTTTATGATCATTCACCAGCATAAAATCTGAAATGAAGGTGAATATTTTTTTTATCTCTTTCCAATCCCTGCCAGCGATTTTACTGGCACTTACAAAATTCCCCCGAGACAAACATGATATCCATTTTATCTTATCTTGTTTAACACCTTTCTTTTCCAGCATAAATTCTATTACCTTTTTCTCCAACGCAGGCAATTGAATATTTTGGCATCTGGAGATAATGGTAGGAAACAGTTTATTTTTAAAATCCGTCACTAAAATTATTGTGGTCAGGGGAGGTGGTTCTTCCAGTATTTTCAGCAATGCATTGGCGGATGTTCCTTCACCGGAACCTAACAATTCCGCATCAAAAATTACTGCTGTTTTCCTCCCCGGCAGGGCTGACTTTAAATAAAGAGTTTTTCTCAGTTTATGAATGGTTGGCAGTGCGATCCGGGTTGCCTTGGGAATCCGTATTTTATGAAATGGATTGTCCCTCTTTTTTGCAAGTTCATGTGTGTAATGATCCACACTTCTGTTGTCTAAATCTTCTTTGGTTTTTTTTGGCAGAGTCGGAAGAGGAACCACCAGATTTAAATGTTCATGCTGTAATGTTTTAAATCTCAAACAGGATGAACATTTGCATGCAGGAAAATCCTTTGGATTTTCACAATTCATTAAACCGGCAAAAGCGATCGCCATTCCTTCTTTTCCACATCCAGGAGGACCGCTAAAACAATAGGCAGTACCAACCCTCCCGGAATTGAAAATGGAGGTTAATTTTTTCCAAATTTGCGGTTGTGCATTTGTAATATCAGAAAACACTATTTTGCCAGCCATTTTTCAGGATTCAGCTTCTGCCCATCACCCCATATTTCAAAATGGAGAACGGCACCATTTTCTGAATTCGACTCAGCAAGATGGGCAATGACATCACCGGATCGAACCTCACTGTTCACATGAGTTTTCAAAGATTTCAATTGACTGTACACTGTATAAAACCCGCCACCGTGGTCAATAATGACTGTCGTTCCATAACCCCGTAAATAAGTGATGGTTGCTACAATTCCATTCAGCACGGTTTGTACAGGCATGTCTGTTTTTCCCTGAATATCAACGCCGGGATATTCTGTTGTTGTTTTCAGCTTTGGATTATACTGTCTCCCAAATTTGGTGACAACTTTTCCATCAATGGGCCAGGGGAGCTGTCCCTTTAATTGGGAAAACTGTTTTGACTTCAGTGCTTCCTGTTGACGCCTAATTCTTTCTTCTCTTTCAAACCGAGCTTTATCTTCAAGAATAGAGGTTCTTAGTTTTTCTAATTCTTTAAGTCCACTGTCTTTTTCTTTTAAATATTCTGATAACTGCACCTTGTTTTTACTTAATGATGCCAATTCTTTTTTGCTGGTGGATTTACTTCGTTTCAGGTTTTTTTTCTGTTTTGATTTTTCCTTATTTAGCGAAATGTTTTTTCTCAATCCTGCTTCCAAATTCAATTTATCCTGACCTATGTTAATTAAAAGGGAGTTTATCTTTTTTCTAATATTTTTCTCTACAGTAGAAATGGTTTTCAGGTACTCCTTTCTGTATACAGACTGTCTCCAGGAAACAGTACTTAACATTTTCTCAAGATGCGAAGGCCTTCCCCGGGTATACGCATAAACAGCTCTTTTTCTGTATCGTTCACGCAGATTATCTAATTCATCTTCCTGGTATTGTAGATTTTTTTCTGTCTCTAAAATCAAATCACGGGTTATTTCTTTTTCCTTTTCAAGTTCAGAGATCAGTCTGTCTGTGAGGGCAATTTCTTTTTCCAAAACAATAATCCTTTTTGCTGTTGATTCTTCACGAGTGGAAAGTTTCTCTATTTTTTTTTGTAGTTCCTCCATTTCTTTTTTTAGGGATTCAATGGATTTATTTTGGTATTTTAATTCCTCATCAAAATCTCTCTGAGGAAGTACAATGGAAATAAATGAAAATATCCAAATAATATATTTTACATTTCGGGACATCTTTAAAGTTACCGATTGATTCTATTTCATAGAAATGGAGATTCCATCAATTATTGGAATTGTAAAATCATGCTAATTCCTGCTTATTTTCTAATATCAATGAATTAGAAATTGAATTGTCCTCTTATCTTGACTCTCCTTTATCCTTATGTCTATTTTATCCGCCAGATTTGGAGATAATATAATGAAAGCCATGTGGAAAAATCTTTTTAAACACTGGAATAAACATGAAAGCACGACAAAAGCTGTTTTAAAGCAAATCCCTGTATTTCATGGACTGTCAGACAGGCAAATTCATGAAATTGAAAACCTCTGTCATAAAAGAAGATACAAACAAGGAGAGACGGTATTCAAAAGACTGGCTCCCGGTGAAGGTATGTTTATCATCATTTCCGGAACGATTGAAATATTCACCACGGATAAAAATGGTAATAATAATATCCTTGCTGTGTTAAATGACGGCGAGTTTTTTGGGGAACTTTCCCTTTTGGATTCAGACACACGAAGTGCTACAGCAATTGCTTCAAAAGACAGTCAATTGCTTGCATTTCTTCGCCCGGATCTGCAGTCTTTTTCCAAGAGAAATCCACAAACGGGAAATAAAATCCTTTTTAATCTTGCCAGAGTGATGGCCACCCGTCTCAGAAAAACCAGTGAGCAGATGTCCGAAAGCTCCGCGGAATTGGTATGACACCCAAAGATCAATCCATAGATAAATTTTACACTCTCACTCTAATTATCATTTCAGTGGGTGTACTGTTTTTCATTTGGCCTTACATTTCTTCAATAGTTATGATTCTGGTTTTTGCTTTCCTTTTCACCACAGTTCTATTGCCGGGGGTAGATGCATTGGAGAGAAAAATAAAAAGTCGGTTGTTCAGTACCTTTTTTATCATGAGTGGAGTCTTGGTTTTATTGTTTGGATTTCTATTTGGTTTTGCTTCAGGGTTATTTCAACAAACATCAGAATTTTATCACAGATTGTCCCATGAAAATTATGTGAACGAATTAAATGACCTTTACCAGCGCACCCTTTCTTCTCTGCCGGGAGTATCTTCTGTCGGGAATCTTGAAAATCCTCAACTTGCAGAAAAAATTCAGGTTTTGTTTTCCGGTTTAATGCAGCAAATTCTCTCTGTAGCAAAAAGCGGGATGAATTTTATCTTTCTGACTGCAATGATTCTTGTATTTACGTTTATCCTGTTAATTGAATACCATCATTTCCGCCGTTCTTTAGTTTCCATGATCCCAAACAAATATTTTGAATTAGGTCTTCGAATTATTCATAATGTAGAAAGGCAAATGTCTAAATATCTAACCGGTCAATTTATGGCTGCTTCCAGCGTAGCAGTTCTTTCTTTCGTGGGTTTATTGATTTTAAATCTATACGGTGCAAATCTAACCTTGATTGTTTTTATCTCAATTATCGCCGGACTTTCAAACTTAATTCCCATGGTTGGTCCATTTGTGGGAATGATACCTGCGGTCCTCATTTCTGTTATGAATAATTTAGGAAATGATATGGCTTTGTCGCATCTCATGTTTAATTTAATTCCTTCTCCATTCTTTATTTTTGATATCATCCTCATGTTTATCATCGTCCAGCAAATTGACAATAATCTCATCACACCTGTTCTTGTGGGAGAAAGTGTCGGGCTTCATCCCATGCTTGTCATGATTTCACTGTTTATCGGAGGAATCATATTGGGTCCACTTGGAATGCTGTTTGCAATACCAACAGCGGGAGTCATTAAAGTCATCACCCGGGAAGTCGTTTTCCTTGTTAGATATGCTCACCTCCTTTAATGTTTTTTAAAATGTTATATTTATTAACTTTAACTATAGTTTAAGTTGGAACATTTCCGGAGAAAAACCATTGAATTTCACAATGAAAAAGAGAACTTCTGCTTTACTCAAAATATTTTATATTATTTTATTCTCCATCCCAGTTTTTGGACAGAATTTTACTATTGCACGTATTCACTACAGTGGCGGCGGGGATTGGTACAGTGACCCAAGCAGTCTTCCAAATCTGTTAAAATTCTTAGGTGAAAATACAAAAATTGCTATTGAGGATGAGGAAATTCGTCTTCGTCCTACTGACCAGGAATTCTACAACTATCCCTATCTTTACTTAACCGGTCATGGAAATGTAAGATTTTCTGAAGATGAAATTACGAGGTTAAGGGAAACTCTCCTCCGGGGCGCATTTCTTCATGCGGATGATAACTACGGGATGGATGCTTCGTTCAGGGAAGAAATAAAACGGATATTCCCGAACAGGGATTTCGTTGAACTACCTTTTGATCATCCTATTTTTCATATTTACTTCGATTTCCAAAACGGATTGCCCAAAGTCCATGAACACGATGGAAAACCTCCCCAGGCATTAGGTATTTTTGAAGGTGATCGATTGATGGTTCTTTACACGTACGAATGTGATTTAGGGGACGGATGGGAAGACCCAGAGGTACATAACAACCCTGAAGACATCCGTCTGAAAGCACTGCAGATGGGTGTGAACATCATCTACTACGCATTGGTACAATAATCATGAAACTGAAAATCATTTTAAAACCGTTTCGCTTAGCCCTGATCAAAAAAGATCTCATTCAATTCTTGTGGGTATCTTATGCTTTCCTATTGGTTTTGTTCATTGTTGGAATAGGGTTGGAAAGTGTTTTTTATTTCCCTGCAAAAGTAAAAATGTTCGTAGTCTATTCGATTTTATTGATATTCTCTTTGTGGGTTATGGGACTGGGGGCTTGTGCTCTTTTCATTCAAACAAATTATTTAAAAAAATATCAATGGTCCCGGGTTGCCCAGCTTATGGGTGAAAAATTCTTCCCAAAAAAAGATTCTGTCATCAATGCCTTACAGTTGGAGAATACAATGGCAAAGAGTTCATCCACAGGGTTAAGTCAGGCATTCATTAACAGGGTAACAGATTCTCTGGTACGCATTGATCACAAAAAAACATTCACGGATAATCCTAGAGGGAAAATCACTGCATTATTTCTTCTTGTCATTATAACTGTTGGGGTTACAGGATTTAAAGACACAGCAGGATATTCCGTGTATAGATGGTTTCATCCTCAAAAGGATTTCGAAGCACCAAAACCTTTTTATCTCCGTTCTTCCACCGGAGATATTCACCTTCTTGGAGGTGATAGCACCAAAATCACAGTGGTTTCCAGTCATTTACAACCGGATACGGTCTCTTTGGAATTTACACCTGTAACACCTGTTAACAAGAATTCAGAAAAAATTGAATCATTATTATTGAAAGCACAAATTGATTCTTCTGGAAAATATACATTTAAACTCAAAGACATTAATCGGGATTATACTTATGAAGCATTTGTCAACGCAGATCATTTCTGGCAGGTCTGGAAAGAGGTGCGTTCCCCGGAATACAGAATTATGGTTACGGATCGTCCTGCCATTAAAACATTTACCCTTACATTGATTCCACCTGATTACTCTGGTTTAGAGCCAATCATTCAATCCGGAAACCAAGCAAGTGTTCAGGGGTTAAAAGGTTCTACCGTAGCAATTCTATTCACATCCAATCGATATTTAGCACAGGCATTTTTAAAGATAAATGATGCTCCACATCCATTACAGGTTTCCGGAAAAAGAGCTGAAGGAGGGTTTTTATTGGAAGAAAATGGTATTTTTACTATTCATCTTTACGATAATCGGAATATAACCAATCGGGATCCAATTCCCTATCACCTTGAAATAATCCCTGATTTATATCCCCAGCTTTCGGTGTATGAACCTCATCCCATCATTGAATTAGGGGATGATCAAATAATTCCGGTTCATCTTGATATTGAAGATGACTTTGGTTTTTCCAATCTACAGATTGGTTATGAGATAAAGCGACCGGCATATATTGAAACGGATCCGGTTATTTCTGTTTTCAAGGTTCCTGACCTAATACCAAATAAACCAAAACAAACCATTACGTTGGATTGGAATTTGTCTGATTTGATGTTAATGCCGGAAGATGAGGTTCATTATCATTTTGAGTTGTATGACAACGATCAAGTGTCAGGACCAAAAAAATCATTATCAGGAAACTTTGTTGCCCGTCTTCCTTCTCTTGAAGACCTGTTTTTCGGAATAGAGAAAAAAGAAGAACATCTCATTGAAGATATGACTATGAATCTTGAGGACTTAGAAACCATCCAAAAAGAATTACAAGATTTAAAACTTGATATGATAAAGTCCAATGACATGGACTGGCAGCAACAGCAGACCATGAAAAATATCCTGGAGGAGACAAAAGAAAGAATATCTGAATTTCAGGAAATGGCTGAAGCAATGGAATCCTTGAAGGATGCGGCAGAGAAACATCAGCTATTTACCCCAGAACTTATGGAAAAATTCAGTGAACTGAATCAATTGGTCCATGAGCTTATCTCGGAGGATTTATTGTCGAATCTTAAAAATATTGAAGATGTTTTGGAAAACATGAACCCAAAAGATATGATGAATGCCATCAATGAAATGGCGGAAAATATGGACCAAATTGAGCAGGAATTGGACCGTTTTCTGGATATTTTAAAGCGTATTCAGGCTGAACAAAAAGTAGATGAGGTAGCCAAGCGTCTGGAACAATTAACAGAACAGCAGGATCATCTGGATCAACAATTATGGGAAATGAATAATGATACAGATCCTTCCACCTTTATACGAAATGAACAAAGCGAGTTGAGGATCCAGGAAGAATTTGACCATATCCAATCCGCTATGAAAGAAGCGGCAGGACTCACTGAAGAATTCAGTTCTTCAGTATCTGAAGCTATGGAGGAAATGGCAGAATCTTCCCTGACTAAAAAAACTGAAAAACAAATTGAGAACACCACTTCAAATCTGAATCAGCAACAATTGGAATCTTCACGAAAATCAAGCAAATCAGCATTATCCGGATTGTCCCAGCTCCATGAGATGGCAATGAATATTCAACAGCAATTTCAGCAGGAGACATCAGCGGAAATGGCTGAAAAATTCCAGGAGATCATGTCTGATGTGCTTTCCTTGTCAAAATCTCAAGAAGATCTCAGAAAAAAAACAGCAGGTACCCCAAGGAATTCTCAAAGAGTGAAAGACCTGGCGGGTCACCAGCAGATTTTGAAGGACCAGCTTTCCCAGATAATGACCACAATGATGGAGCTATCCAAAGAAACCTTTGCAGTAACTCCAGAAATGGGGAAGGCAATGGGAAAAACATTTGCAGAAATGAATGAATCCATTTCCAGACTGGCGGATCGGAACACAACATCTGCAAAAAACAGACAGGACTTAGCTATGGAAGGATTAAATGAAGCCGCTCTCAGTATTCATAAATCCATCCAACAAATGCAATCCGGAGGTTCTGCCAGCGGTTATGAGCAGTTCCTTAAGCAAATGGAACAAATGGCGGGGCAGCAACAGGGAATCAACAACCAGGGAATGCAGTTGGCATTGGGACAAATGGCAGCAGGAATGCAGCAGTCCATGATGCAGCAGATGCTTTCGCAACAGCAGGGTGTAAGAAAATCCCTGCAGGAACTAATGGAAGAAATGGCACAATCAGGTTCAAAGGGAATGGGCGACATGAGCGGAATAGGGCAGGACATGGATGAGGTCATCAAAGATTTAAAACAAAAGCGTTACAATAGAAAAACACAACAGCGCCAGGAACGAATTCTATCCAGAATGCTGGACAGTCAAAAATCCATGACTCAAAGAGGGAAAAAAGAAGAACGGTTAGCAGAAACTGCTTCCAAAATTGTAAAACTGACAGGACCGTCAGGTCTTCCGGAAGATATGGGACAAAGGCAGACTCTAACCTCTGAAGCTTTGAACCAGGCCATGAAAGCAGGATACACACAGGAATATGTCACCATGATCCGCCGATATTTTAATGCTCTCAGTCGATCATCCATGCTGGAAACCCCCTCCATTGATATTTCAAATCCTGCAGTTAATAAGGAATCTGAAAATGACTAAAATCACACTATTCTTCATTTTGCTTCAGATATCCGTATCATTCTGTCAAAACAATTCCGGTGCGTTAAGAACTGCACGGCTTATGGAAAGAAGGGGAGACCTTGAAAATGCAGTTGCCATTTACTCTGATATTTTAAATAAAGAACACGATCAACAAGCTTATTCGAACCTGAAGAAAATATACTCCCGAATGGAAAAATATGATGACCTTGTTTCATTAATCAAAGTTTACAAACAAAGATTTCCAAAAAAAATGGAACCGTACCTTGATATTGGAGAAGCATACTGGAAATTGAAAAAAGAGAGTCACGCCAGAAAGGAATGGGCAATTGCAGAAGAAAAGTTTGGTGCTCACGTCAATACCTATAAAAAATTCTTTTACCTTTTTACAAATCTTGGACTTTCTAATGATGCTCAATCTCTGGTGGACAGGGTAAGGGTAAAATTTAATGATCCAACCATTCTTTCAATGGAAATTGCCAATTATCATTATTCAAGAAAAAGCTATAGTACAGCCGTTATAGAATTTCTTAATTATCTTTCTTCCCACCCGGTACAGAGAAAAATGATAACCGATCGTATTCTGCTAATAAGTGATGATGAAGATGCTCATGATATTATCGTGAACACCTTGAACAACAACATAAAAAAAGACCCTAAGCTCTATAGACCTGTTTTGGCGGATTATTATTTTAAAACTCAACAATTTGATAAGGCATTTACCCAGCATTTAACACTAAGTTTCTCCACAGAAAAAAATATCCATCGCTGGTTGGAATTTGCGAATGGGCTGCGGATTGAATCCCAATATGAAATGGCTGTTTCAGCCTACGAAACAATTCTGGTGCAAGACAATATTCAAAATTCTCCTAAAACTGTCGGTCAGGCTTTATTAGGACTGGGGAAGACGTTTGAGGACAAAATTATTCCCAATGTAGCCCGGGGTCTCACTTTTGTATCATTTTTCGATGAAAATTTGTTCTTTGAAGATCCCTTCTATCATCAACAAAACATTTCCGTTCAATCACTGGATACGGCTTTTGAACTCTATGATTCGTTACTTACATCCATGCCTTCATCATCATTTTCTGCTTCTGCTTATCACCGTTTAGGAGAAATTCAATTCAGGTTGTTAAATGATTTTGACGGAGCTCTAAAATCCTACCGTGCTGCATTAAAGTCCGCTTCAAAGTCAAAACTGAGGAAAGATATCCAACTGCGAATTGGTGAAATGTACTTATCTAAAGGAGATTTAAATGAGGCTCAGCGATATTTTTTGAAATTGAAAAAATTTAATGCTGAATTTCATTATCGTTACATTTTAACTCAGTTATTTTCAGGTCAAATTGACACTGCATTTCTCTTTTTAGAACAGGCAGTAGAAAAGACCGCACCTATGTCACCTGATTTTAACGACTTGCTGGAATTAAGGAATTTTATTTCACAATATCATCAAAACGGAACGGATATTGATAAACATGCTTTCGAATTATTTGTATTTGGAGAATTTTATCTCAGACAGAAAAAACTCCCTGAGGCGGCGGCATCCTATGCTTTTGTACAGGAACATTATCCGGATGCATCCATCTTCAGCAATGCATTACTGAGGGAAGCATTAGTTCAACTGAAGCTGAATCAAATTCAAAATGCAGAGTTCCTGGCAGAACAATTGACAAAAACAAAATCAGCTTATAAAGGGTGGGCTTTGTTGGGTGAAATACAGGAAATTTATATGGGGAATAATGAAGAAGCGCTGAAACATTATTTTACACTTTTGGAAAAATATCCTGATTGCTATTTAGCAGAACCCGTAAGGCTCCATGTTCGAAAATTAAAAGATCAAATGAAAAGCTGATATAAAATGAATAAAATTATCCTTTCCTTTCTTTTAACTTTTTCTTTTTCTCAAAAAATACTCATCCCCATGGACTTGACTCAAAAAGATCACTTGAAGGCTTACGGAGTTGCTTTTCATGTTCTTACAGAACGGGTGAATGTGGAATGGCTTCTGAATTACCGTGGCGGTTCATTTTTGATTGATCAATTCCCATTTATTATTCAGGAATGCAGACTTCGTGGAGTAACATTTGAAATTATTGATGGAAACGCTACTTTGTCCATTTACGGTGAAATTGAGAAAAACAACATGGAAATTGTTCTACTGGAAAAAGCTCCGAAAATTGCAATTTATTCTCCGCCAAATAAACAACCCTGGGATGATGCGGTCACCCTTGCTCTTACGTATGCAGAAGTTCCATACAAAACCATTTGGGATGAAGAAGTTTTGGTTCAGGGGCTTGATAAAATTGACTGGCTCCATCTCCATCACGAGGATTTCACAGGACAATACGGAAAATTTTATAGAAGCTATCATACTGCTTTGTGGTACATAAAGCAAAAAGAGCAGTTCGAATCTTTGGCAATGAAGCTGGGGTTTCCATCTGTTCACGAAGAAAAAAAGGCTGTAGCCCGAACCATTAAAAATTATGTAGGACACGGAGGGTTTCTGTTTGCTATGTGTTCTGCTACGGATTCTTATGACATTGCATTGGCTGAAGAAGGTGTGGATG
>CAZFKU010000049.1:0-11085 GCA_964518835.1 uncultured bacterium | reverse complement strand
CCTGAATGGCATTCAGGAGGTCGTCGGTTCGATCCCGTCCGGCTCCACTGATTATATATTGTAAAAAATAAAGTATTGATGTAACATGAATCAAAATTCAAAACTGGTTTATTCCACAAATTCAAATTTATCCATAGACGAAAAAGCCGAGGTAAAATCTATTGGAAATTCAAGCCAAAATTTACGAATTTGGCTGGAAAATAAACCCGGAGGGAAAAAAGCTACTATTGTCCGGGGTTTTAACGGTCCAAAAATTGAGTTGAAAAAATTGGGAAAAAACTTAAGATCTTTATGCCATGTTGGAGGAACAGAAAAAAAGGGTGAAATCATGATCCAGGGAAATGTAAGAAATAAGGTTTATGACTATTTAATTGAACATGGCTATAATGCTAAATTAAGCGGTGGATAACAGAGAAATTAAATTGAAAGGAATTATGAAATATTTTAAAAATAAAACCGGATTGACCTTTACTCTCCTGATTTCCGGGTTGGTTTTTTCCTGTGCGGAAAAACGAGACCTCAAAGGAACATTGTCTTTTGTCCTTTCTGCGAATGTCAGGGCTCAATTCGATCCCTGCGGCTGAAAGAAAAATCCTCTTGGCGGTCTGCCAAGAAAATTAACGTACATTAATGAGTTGAGGGAGCAGGGAAAAAACCCAGTAATTCTGGATGCAGGGGAGGTTTTGTTCCCTTCGGGAATTGTGCTGGATAATACCCGGTCTGCCGATGAATTTAAAGCAAAGAATATCATCAAAGGTTATGAGGAAATCGGGTGTGATGCAATCAATATTGGCGGGTATGAACTTGCCAGTGGAGTTGACTTTTTACGAAGTATTATGGATTCAACCGAAATCCCGTTTATTTCTGCAAATCTACGGGATAAATCAACGGGGAAATTATTCACCGAACCTTATGTGATAATTGAACGTGAACCTTTCAGAATTGGTGTTCTGGGACTTACCAGTCTTTTGGAAAAAGGGAATAAACAAATCATAATGGATGATATTTATAAAACAGGTCATAAATACATCAGGGAATTAAGGAAAAAAGCGGATTTAGTGGTCATGCTGATTAATGCAGATCGGAAAGAAAAACAGGTTTTGCAGGATGAATTTAAAGATGTGGATTACATTGTTATGAGCAGGGATATTTCCAGAACACGGAAAGGACAACCGCAACCAAAAGACCGTCCACCAGTTTTTATTCCGGGGAAACAGGGGAAATATATGACATATTTGGAATTGGAAATATCTCATATTGATTCGCCCATTGTTGATGTGAGTTACTATGATAAACTTAGAGAAAATTCTGAAAGACGTCTGAAAAATTATCAAAAGAAAGATCCTGACACACCCCTTAAAGAATTATATAATGAGAATCAAGCTGTTTACCGACAAATTGTCACTTTAGAAAAACAGGTAGCAGAAGCTGAAACCGAGATATCAAATGCAACTAATAAGATGAGTTTTGATTTGATTCCTATGAACCGGAAAATAAAGGACGATCCTGAAATGCTTGCTTTTGTGGATAAATGCTTAAGTAAGGATAAAGAACTGCGTGATAAATCATTTTCCCCGCTTTACAAAAAATGATTTTTAATTCCCCTTTAAAACAGGGGGGAATTTATCTTGTCCTTTCCATTTTGGTTGGTATATTCGCCAATGGAGTCAGGACAGACTCCAAAGCCATTCCTTTTAAGTCTCCAAGGATTGAAATGGCAGCCGATGAAAATTTATTGTCTGATCCATCCAGCCCTACCGGGATAAAATCCATTTCGACTGAACAAGCTTTATCACTTTTTCAAGCAGGGGTACTTTTTGTGGATGCACGAGAAATAGAAGAATATGAAGAAGGACATATTTTTGGAGCAATTTCTTCGGAAGATTTCATGGATCTCACTTTTACTATTGAAGAAAAACAGGGAAAAACAGCTCCAATAGTTACTTATTGCGGAGGGGGTGAATGTGCCAAGAGTGAAGAACTTGCCTATGGTCTTCTGGAAAGCGGATTTAACCAGGTTTATATCTATTTGGGTGGTTGGACTGAATGGGAAGAAAAAGGTCTAAAAATAGAAAAATGAAAAACTTACTTCAAAATCCGATTTTCATTTTAGTCATCCGGTTATTTTTAGGAGCATTATTTATCTTTGCAAGCCTTGATAAAATAGCAGATCCACAATCCTTTGCCCGAAGTATTGATAATTACCATATCATCCCATTTGGACTGGAAAATTCAGTGGCGGTGATCCTTCCTTGGTTGGAATTATTGATTGGGCTGGGGCTTGTGGTCGGCTGTATGGTGGATGGAGCCGCAATAATTTCTATGAGTTTGTTGGTAATATTTATCGTAGCCATAAGTTCTGCAATTTTACGAGGATATAATATTGATTGCGGATGCGGTTTGAAGGAAGGTGAATTGGTGGGGACACAAAAATTACTGGAAAATACCATTTTATTTTTAATGGGATGGGTCATACTAAATAGACCGTCACCTTTGTATGAAATATTTCCTAAATCAGATTGACCGGAAGTAAATAAGACTTTAACTTTCAGCCCTTATTTGCGAGAGTAGCTCAGCTGGTAGAGCACCACCTTGCCAAGGTGGATGTCGCGAGTTCGAACCTCGTCTCTCGCTCAATGCCCTCACAGGCACAATTGTTTCTTAATTTATTTTGATGTTTTCACAATTCCCATACCAAAAATTTTCAACATTCCTTTTTTTATTTTCTGTTGTATTTATTTTGTCCGGTTGCTCTGGAGAGAAAAAAAATCCATTGTTAAAAACCAGGGAAGAACCAATTGATTTTTATTCAATAACATCCTCTCACATTCATGAAGCAACCGACCATGTCATTGGTGCATCAAATAGAATACTGAAAAATATTTATAAAATTAGTTCTTCCCGGAAAACATTTGATAACACTCTTCTTCCTTTGGACGATGTTGGTAATATTATTGAAAATGTGTGGAGTCCGGTTGGTTTACTTGCATTTACACATCCCAATAAAGATATTCGGGATGCCGGATTGGAAGCCAGTGAGAAAATTGAGGAGTTTCTCAACTCTTTATCGGTCAATGAAAAACTGTTTGATGCGGTAGAAAATTTTTCAAAAAATGCCAATGGAAAAACAGTTAAGGGTTTAGAGAAAAAATTTATGGTTGAGACTCTCAGGAATTTTAACCGTAGTGGTTTTGGACACAATGAAAGAGTTAGAAATCGTATCAAAACCATTTTGGATAAATTAACATCATTAGGATTGGCTTTTGATAAAAACATCTCAGAGTCCAAAGACACGCTATTCCTGAGAAAAGACCAGATGGCAGGAGTACCGGATGATTACGCTGAAAACCGAAAAATGGAAGGCGATATTTTTGCCATTGATCTGTCCTATCCAAGTTATTCTCCGTTCATGAAATATGCAGAATCTGACAGTGCAAGGAAAGCCCTGCGGTTTTTGTATTGGAACCGTGCATCAGAAAAGAATCTGGTGATATTGGATTCATTGATCCTGCTAAGAAACCAATTATCTGAATTATTGGATTATCCATCTTATGCTGATTATGCAACAGAAGTACTAATGTCCGAGAATGCCAACAAGGTATGGGAGTTTGAGAAATCACTCCACGAGATGATTATGCCTAAGGCATTAAATGATTATGAAAAAATGTTGAAAATAAAATCTCAACAAACAGGGAAATATGAAACTACCATTGAATCGTGGGAATATTCACGTTATGAACATCTACTAAAGCTGAAGAGCTTTCGGCTGGACAGTAAAAAAATCAGTGAATATTTTGAATTAAACCAAGTGTTAAATGGATTGTTTAATATTTGCAAACGGTTATTTGGAATCGAGTTTTCCAGAGTTGAAAACCCGTCAGTATGGCATGAAGACGTAACCATGTATGAAGTTTATGATGAATTAGACAGTGCCCTATTAGGTCGTTTCTATCTGGATTTATTTCCCAGGGAAAATAAATACTCCCATGCAGCTGCTTTCAGCATAACCATGGGTAAATTATCAGACGATGAATACCAAATTCCTGCCATAGCACTGGTATGCAATTTTCCCTCACCGCAAAAGGGAAAACCCTCCCTATTACCTCATGATGATGTGGAGACATTTTTCCATGAATTCGGACATCTTCTTCATGGGATTCTTGCCGTTTCTCCTCTGCATTATTATTCTGGATTCGCTGTATTACAAGATTTTGTGGAAGCACCATCCCAAATCCTGGAGAATTGGGTGTGGGAAAAGGAAGTATTAAAATTATTTGCACGTCATTATGAAACCGGGAAAGTAATTCCTGACAGATTAGTGAATAAAATGATCGCTGCGAAAAATGTGAATTCCGGGTTGAACACTCTCCAGCAAATATTTTACGGTGTATATGATTTTACTCTTCATGACGGATTTGACCCATTCGGTGAATTTAACACAACTGATATGGCTGAATTACTTCAGGATGAATTGACTTTATATCCATATCTTGACGGAACTCATATGCAGGCATCTTTTGGTCATCTGGTGGGTTATGAGGCAGCTTATTATGGATATCTGTGGTCAAAGGTATATGCCCAGGATATGTATTCGGTATTCAAGAAAAATGGAATTCTCGATCCGGAAACGGGTAGGCGATTTCGTAAAATAATTTTTGAGCCGGGAGGTACAGTACATCCCAAAATACTCATTCAAGAATTTTTAGAGCGGGAACCAAACATGGATGCATTTTTAACCAGTCTGGGAATTCAGCCAAATTGATTATCATAATTCAAAAAAATCTATATGAATGATTCTGTCTTAACTCACGGTTTCAGACTGGTGAATGAAAAGGAAGTGAAAGAAATTTCATCTTTGTCCCGCCGGTTTATCCATGAACAAAGCGGAGCAGAACTGCTCCACTTTAAAAATTCTGATAATAATAAAGTATTCGTAGCAGGATTTAAAACTCCACCGGAAAACAGTTATGGAATTCCACATATTTTGGAACATTGTGTGTTAAACGGGTCGAGAAAATTTCGGTGTAAGGAACCTTTTGTAGAATTGCTGAAGGGATCCATGCAAACCTTCACAAATGCAATGACGTATCCCGACAAAACGGTATATCCCGTTGCCAGCACCAATCCCAAGGATTTTTTCAATCTGATGGATGTGTATATGGATGCGGTATTTTTCCCAAATATTTATACAAATCCGGATATATTCAGACAGGAAGGATGGCATTATGAATTGAATAACTCTGATGAAGAACTAAGCATAAAAGGAGTCGTTTATAATGAGATGGAAGGTGCTTTTTCATCTCCTGAACAAATCTTGTTTCGTTCGGTCAGAAAAAATCTTCTTCCGGATACAATCTATTCCCATGAGTCCGGAGGAGATCCTGATGTTATACCCAAATTGACCTATGAAGAATTCATTGCATTTCATAAAAAATATTATCATCCCTCAAATTGCAAAATTCTATTATATGGTGACGGAGAAATCGAAGAACAATTAGCCTTTTTAAACGAAGGATTTCTTGACCAATTTCAACGAAAAGATATGAATCATGGATCCTGGATTCAGGATGGTGTTCACGGAGAGAATTCTGTTGAGTTGGTTTATCCCTTATCGGAAGAAGAATCTGGGAAAAACAAAGCCTATCTGAATCTCAGTTATGTTACCGGAAGCTATTTAAAACCTGAATCAATTTTGGGGTTAGAAATTCTTGAGCACATTCTATTGGGTACTCCTGCATCTCCGCTTAAAAATGCCCTGTTAAAAGCAAAAATCGGAAAAGATATTTTCGGGCAATTTGATGAAGAATTATTACAACCGATTTTCTCCATTACGGTTAAACATACCGATCCGGAGAAACGAGATGAATTTGAGAAAATTGTGAGGGAAACACTCATTTCGTTAGTTGAGGACGGATTGAATGAGAAGGTCGTTCAGGCATCTGTGAATATCAAGGAATTTGAGCTGAGAGAAGCGGAATTTGGGGGATTCCCTAAAGGTTTGGTTTTTACACTTACTGCGCTGTCACACTGGATGTATTCTGATAATCCTCTTGAAATCCTGGAATTTGAAACACCATTAAAGACTATAAAAGAGAAGGTGAAAAAAGGATACTTTGAATCCCTGATCCAAAAATATTTATTGGATAATTCTCATAAAATTATGGTCACATTATTACCGGAAAAAGGTCTCACCGAAAAAAGGATTAAAGACAAAACGGATCATCTTGAACAATTCAAGGCTGAATTGACTCAAAATGAAATCAATTCCTTTGTGGAAAAAACCAAATCATTAAAGGAAAGGCAGGTCAGCGAAGATTCTGAAGAGGATTTGAAAACGATCCCTCTGCTCAATTTATCTGATCTAAATAAAAAGGCAGAGGCAATCAATTTAATTCATGAAAATATAGAGGATAACCTGACTCTTCTTCATACCGGTGAAACCCGGGGAATCGGTTATGTGAGGTATTTTTTTGATACGACAATGATCCATCAAGATCAATTGCCTTATCTGTCCCTCCTTATCTCTCTTTTAGGGAAGGTAAGCACTACCCATTATTCCTACAGTGAATTGTCAAATGAAATCCTGTTTCATACCGGTGGTATCAGATTCTCCATGGATACTTTTCAATCGGTGGATAGTGAAGAATTCCACCCAAAATTGACGGTTTATACAAAAGCGCTGAATCCCAAAATAAATGAAGCCAACAGGTTGATTTCAGAAATAATGTCTCGGACTAAATTTGACGAACGGGAAAGAATCAGGGAAATCCTACAGGAATTAAAATCCCGGATGGAAATGGCAATTATGCATTCCGGAAATCAGGTGGCTTCCAGGCGCTTAATTTCTTATCTCAGCTCTCTTGGTATGTATCATGAAAAAATAGGCGGACTTGAATATTACCGCTTTATTTGTCAACTTGAGAAAGATTTTGATCATCAATTTGAAAGACTTAAAGTAACACTTAAAAATATTTCCGTATCAATTTTTAATAAAAGGAATATGGTTATTGGACTCGTAACAGAAAATGCTGAAATATCCAATTCAAGGTCGAATTTGAAAGAATTTCTTTCAACTGTTCCAAATGATAAATTCAAAGAAAGTCCCTACCAATTTTCTCCGGAAATATTAAATGAAGGGTTGGCAACTCCTTCCCGGGTGCAGTATGTAACTCAGGGTTATAATTTCAGGAAAATGGGATTTCATTATTCCGGTGCATTGACTGTTTTCAGCCGGATTGCAGGACTGGATTATTTATGGAATAAAGTAAGAGTTCAGGGTGGGGCATATGGATCTTTTGTCTCATTGGCAAGAAACGGGGACACAGTCTTTTCCTCCTATCGTGATCCTAATTTAAAGGAAACATTGAAGGCATTTCATGGGATTAAGGACTATTTAATTCGATTTGATCCAACAGATCGGGAAATGCGAAAATACATAATCGGTTCGGTTTCCGCACTGGATAAACCCTTAACACCGGTCATGAAAGGGTCCATCGGGACTGCCCGTTATTTTAAGAAAATAGACGAAGAGTTAATTCAAACTCACCGGGAAGAAGTTATGGGCACAAAACCAAAACACATTCGTGAAATCACAGATATGATTACAGCCGTTTTGGATAAGGAAGTGATCTGTGTAGTTGGGAATGAAGGAAAACTTCAGGAAGAGCGATCAATTTTTGGTGAGATCATCCCCGTTTTTAATTGAGCTTAATGCTTCCTGAATCTCCGGATCCTTAAATAGATCGAGATCAAAAATAATGGAAGCAATTTCCCGTGCGATATCGTCATCGGAAATCCCCGTGGATTTCAAGGAGTCCCAGGCCTCCGATAATGTGCTCAGGTCTTTGTCATTATTAAATATTTCATCTAAAAATACCGCAGGAACTTCAAAATCCCGGAGACGCTGATACATGTTTAATTTGTTCAGTTCCATGAATAAAATTACTGACGGAATAATTCAAATAAAATAATTATGTGTTCTTTGTAAGAAAAGAAAAACGGAATGTAAATTCACTTTCATTTTTTGATAATATTTTAAAATATTTAATAAAACGGCGTCGTACCCAAGTGGTTTAAGGGGCCGGTTTGCAAAACCGTTATTCGCCGGTTCGAATCCGGCCGACGCCTCCATACAATTTATTGCCCGGGTGGTGGAATTGGTAGACACAAGGGACTTAAAATCCCTCGGATGTATAATCCGTGACGGTTCGAGTCCGTCCCCGGGTACTTGCAATTTTCAGGTCGTATAACCGTCAATTTTATGAAGGAATTAAATTATCAATTTTCTAATCCATTGATGTAGGTTGAAAATGTCAATTAAAGTCAAATACGAGTCAAATGAATGCAAATTGGGGATACTTAGGGTAGGGGTGTACCCACCCAGACCATTGGGGATACCCCCTGTGTTTTAGATATTACCACCTCTCACACAAAACAGGGAAAATAGGCTGTGATTTCTTCCTTGACATTCTCAGCATCAGAGTTTATTATCTCAAAGGACTTTTCGACGTTTTATGAAAAATATACTTTCTATTGTCACACTTTTTGTGTTATTGATGGTGCCAGTCTTTGCAACTACCATCCATATTCCTGACGACTACCCCACAATCCAAACAGGTATAGATGCTGCCTCTGATGGCGATACAGTCTTTGTCTCAGCTGGGACTTATGTAGAGAATATCAACTTCAATGGGAAGAATATTGTTGTACAAGGTGAGGATGGAGAGACAACTATTATTGATGGTAACCAAAGTGGGAGTGTTGTGACTTTTGACAGTATTGTAGGTTCAACAGCAGTTTTGTCCAATTTCACTATTACAGGAGGAAATGCATATGATGGAGGAGGAATTTACTGTACGTCGTCAGCCCCAACCATAAAAGATAATATTATTACCGGTAATGTGTCTGAAACCTATGGTGGAGGTATCAGCTGTAATTATTCTTCCGCTGTGATAATGGATAATATGATTACATTTAATTCAGGTTATTATGGAGGTGGGATTTCTTTCGATCGATATACATCTTCTGTTATTAAAGGAAACAATATTAACGGTAATTATGCAGTGCAAGGTGGCGGAATCAGTTGTACCGTCTTTTCCTCACCTTCCATCATAAACAATACCATTTCTGGAAATTCTGCTTTAACAAATGGAGGCGGGGTTTATTGCGTTAATGTTTCCTCACCTACCGTCACAAATACAATAATCTGGGATAATATAGCTTCCACAGATTCAAATATTTCCATTTACTCCGCTGATCCCATTTTCAATTATTGTGATATCCAAGGCAATTGGGAAGGCATAGGAAACATTGATTCAGATCCATTATTTGTTGCCCCTGAAAGTGGAAACTTTCATATCCAAGCTAACTCACCGTGTATAGATGCAGGAGACCCAGATTCATCATATGATCCCGATGGTACAGTTGCAGACATGGGTGCTTATTATTACCATCAGGAATCACCAGGAGAACCCCCTGATACACTCTGGACAAGAACCTTTGGTTGGGGTAGTTCTGATTATGGCCGTTCCGTTCAACAAACTACTGATGGTGGATATATTATTACTGGACATACATCTTCTTTCGGGCATGGTGATTCAGATGCTTGGTTAATAAAAACCGATCCCAATGGAAATGAAGAATGGAATCAGAACTTTGGAGGGTATTATTCTGAACATGGAAATTCAGTCCAACAGACAAATGATGGCGGATATATCATTACTGGTAATACAAGTTCTTTTGGTAACGGTGATTATGATGTCTGGTTGATCAAGACAGATTCAGAGGGTAATGAGGTATGGATTCAAACCTTTGGTGGGGGTGGTGATGATTATGGATATTCCGTTAAACAAACCGAAGATGGTGGTTATATCATTGCAGGGCATACTAACTCTTTCGGAAATGGTGATAATGATGTTTGGTTAATAAAGACTGATTCAGATGGTAATGAAGAATGGAATCAGACTTTTAATTTTAGCAATTTTGATATAGGGTATTCTGTTCAACAAACATTTGATGGTGGATATATTGTTACGGGTTTTACAAATACCAACAGTGGTGGTGAAGATATACTTTTAATCAAAACTAATACTCAAGGAATTGAAGAGTGGAATCAGACTTTTAATTTTAGCAATTATGATGAAGGTTATTCCGTTCAGCAGACCACAGATGGTGGATACATCATTACAGGATATACAGAATCTTATGAGAATGAAAATAATGATGTTTTGTTAATAAAGACTGATTCAGAGGGTAATGAGGTATGGATTCAAACCTTTGGTGGGGGTGGTGATGATTATGGATATTCCGTTAAACAAACCGAAGATGGTGGTTATATCATTGCAGGGCATACTAACTCTTTCGGAAATGGTGATAATGATGTTTGGTTAATAAAGACTGATTCAGATGGTAATGAAGAGTGGAACCAAACCTTTGGCGGATGGGGTGCTGATGGTGGTGAGTCTGTTCAACAGACCACTGACGGAGGATATATAGTCACTGGTTGGACACAATCGTACGGAAGTGGAGGCTTTGATGTATGGTTATTACGTCTTGAGGGAGATGGTGAAGAACCACCACCCTCAGGAATAAATGTAGACTACCAAACCGGTTGGAACCTTGTTGGCTTACCTCTTGATGTAGAAGATGCAGCTTATTATATCCTATTTCCTGGATCTATAGAAGGAACTCTATATTCTTTTAATGACGGTTACAACCTTGAAACAAATCTCATGAATGGTGAAGGATACTGGTTAAGATTTAATGAATCAGGAAGTACCACAATTTCGGGCACTCCAATTTATGAGCTTACTATTAGCCTGAATGAAGGATGGAACCTTATTTCTGGATTGTCAGAGGATATATCTATCTATTCTGTTTCTGATCCAGACAGTAGTATCATTCCAGGAACTTTGTATGGCTTCAATGAAGGATATTTAGAAACGGATATACTTGTTCCTGGTAAGGGCTACTGGCTTAGAGCATTCCAGGATGGTGAGGTGTCCTTAATTGTTGGTGAAGACCCACCAGCAGGAGTGAGTTATAGTACTGAAATCCAACCAATTTTCAATAACAATTGTATAAGTT
>CAZFKU010000048.1:0-11469 GCA_964518835.1 uncultured bacterium | reverse complement strand
CAACAGGGATTTAAATTCTTCCTTTTCAAAAAGTCTCAGATGGTGAGTTTCCTGTTCTTCATTTTTTCCACTCTCATTATTAAACTTCAATGTTATGTTTCTCGTTAAAATATTTAACTCATTATCCTCATGGTGTTTAACTTTCATTTCCCAATTGTCCCGGTTCCAATTTTTCTTTTTAGAGGACTCCACCCTGCCGGGCATAGCAAAATCAAAAATGAACAATCCGCCTTGGTTCAATGAATTATAAATCCTCCGGAACAGAGCTTTAATCATGGACATGGAATTAAAATCATCGAATAAATAATTGAAACATTCTCCCGTTGCTGTCACTGTAGCTGACGGAGGAATATCAACAGAATAAAATGATGAAGTAATAAAATGTGCATTTGGAACATTTTTCTTTGCCAGTGCGATCATATCCGGTGATAAATCTACTCCTGTAATTGAATATCCGTACGCTGTAAGATTTTTTGCTAAAATTCCCGAACCACAACCCAAATCAACGATATGTCCATTATGAATATTATGTTTTTTCAAAATTTCAAGAATTCCCTGGGATGCTCCTTCAGCAAAAAATCCAAAGTCCGAATCATGAATTTGAGACAGGTTTTTTCCGTAAAAATGTGGTTTTGTCAACGGACAATCACAAACTTACCAACATGTTTTTCTGTTTCTGTCTCAACTGCATACAGATATAATCCAGGTCCAATCTCCTGATTGTTAACAGTTCGCAGGTCCCACCATTCATTGCTGTCCGTTTCATTTTCATGGGCGATTTTGGTTATCAATTCTCCCGTAATGGTAAAAATCGAAACATTACATTTGGCAGGTAGTTTTGTGAACCGTATCCTGCGGATATACTCATTTTCATTAAAATAAGAGCGGGTGAAATAGGGATTCGGAACAACCTTAATTTCCGATAATGCATAATTGGGATTGGCAGGGAATCCTGAAGTTACCGTGAGAAAATTGGGATCGTGAATGGTGGTTCCTTTTGATGATTCAATGCTTTGATACCCATCCGGCGCAGACCATCCCAGCGGATTTGAAGAACTGAAGACTGTATCCTGAATAAAACCACCGTTCAATCCTTCAGACCATTCCACTACAAAAGGCGGACGTATGCCCATGTCATAAGAGGTTACAGAATAAGTGTATTCGATACCGTCAACCACTCCACAGCGGGGACAATCCTCCCTTACTGTATCTACAAAACTGTGCTGAAGTCCAGAATTTGAACCGAGATGAAACCAGGGAGTCAATGGATCGGCACCGGAAATACTGATGCCTCTATTATCATCTACGGAACAACTGTCCGGTGTAAAAACACAAAATAAGCTATCATCATTTGCTGAAAGGTCAAATTGGGCGATGGGTTTCCAACCGACTTGTATTCCATTGTCATCATAAATGATATCTTCGGGATTTCCCCATGTTTCACCGCCGTCCGAACTTTTATATACTTTATACCCTTCAAAATCTGCATATCCCGTCACGGCATCGATGGTTTTTTCCGCACCGTCATCCCATGTCAGAGTGATTTTCTGATGGTCGGTAATTGCGGTTACATTCGGCACTGCCGGTGGTGTATAACTTTGATAATGGGAATTATACATGATCTGGGCAAACCGGGCATTGTTAATAAGATCCAATTTATTTTCTCCAAAAATAATGCAAAACGAAAATGGCACTTCTTCCCCAACTTTCAAGTCGAAGGGCCCACAACTGAAAAGAAGTACACAATCCAGTCCTTCTTCACCCTGTAGAAAAACATCTTCCCTTTCCAATCCTTCCAGCGAATCAAAATGAGGGTTCAAATCCACATCCATATCCAGATCGGGATTGTCAGTATGAAAATACCATGACTTCTCCTTTTCAGATAAATTTGTAGTATCTCCAGCCATCAGCTTGTATTGAATTTCTTCCCTGTTAAAAGCCTGTGGACATCCGGGTGATCCTGCATGACATCCTGTATTGCTTTCCCGAGTTACCACACCTGGACGGTTATACCAGTCGAACCAATGCCAATCTGTCATTTTTAACGGTTCTCCGGGATAAATATCATCAAATCCGTCATCATCAAGATCTACCGGTTCCGTTGCTAAGGGAGTGTCCAAAAGCTGTGCTGCAACGATTCCTATATCCGTAGCACCTGCGCTGTTCCCGTCCCAATCATACACCATCGCCATGCTGATGAGCATGGAATCATTATGGGTATAAAATCTCTCCCAGTAATATTCCATAAAATCGTCATCATTTGTATGAAAATTATTTCCATAAGTGTCCAGTGTAACCACATCTGCATCCATATAAAATCCAAGATACACCTGTTCGTAATCGAATCCCTTCCCCCTGTTCATCACTGTTCCGTCCGGCATTACCATGGCAGTACCGCAAATCTGATTTCCGTCTTCATCATTCACCGGAATTTCCCCTCCGGATGAATGTCTTTCAAATGCGCACCAATCTCCGCTTTCATTGCGAACCTTGACGGTGACAAAAAGTATGTCTTCCGCAAAAGAAACTCCGTATGAATGAGCTTCCGCCATGACCCGCAATCCCATGGGATATCCGGTCTGTTCATATTCATCATTTGTGTCAACGATGTTTCCCTGATGAGCCCAGCGGTCATCAAATTCCATATACACATCATTATCTGAGATATGACGTCCGGGGACTTCCTGCCAGCAATCGGGATCTTTTCTTGAACCGGAACATCCCGGAAGACCATCTACAAAATCCTCCGCCCACCACCCGGGCCAAAATGGTTCTGTCCCGAATTCGGTTATTTTGACAGGCCAGGTATCAGAATAGGAGCTGTGAGCAAGGAGTGGATAAGGATCATTGGAATCTGTAAAAGGAGTATCCCCGAAAATATCGCCGGCTGTGACGTCAAGATTATGAGTAGCGGACCGTGAAAATGTAACCGGCTGCCAGTCCGTATTCCACTTTGGGCTATAACGGGAAACCCAGGATTCTGACACCGTAGCGCCAAAATAACTATACTCATCATCGCTCGTCCATTCTTCCTTGTCTTCTCCATAGTCATAGACATCAAAATCATCAGTTCGCTGGGACAGTTTAGGTCTTAAAGCCCAAGGATAAATGAGTCCAACACTTTTTTTCTCAAGTGGATCTCCATAGACATTTGCTTTATTTGGATCAATACTGAGCGTAGAGGATACAGGTAAACTGATAAATATCTCATCACCCTGAAAACCCCATTGATTATTACTCTGAACCAAGGCAATATTTGGAACATATGAACCAACAATCCCTTTATCATCCAACGCTTCAAACACTATTCCCACATATTTTTCATCATTTTCGGAATACCAATCATCATAAGCCTCGGAAGAACACCAGATGTTAATACCTGTGGAAACAGTACCGCATGTATCCCATTCAAAATGATAGGAATAATTCTGTCCGGGTACTCCCGCTACAAACGCAACACGGGGCAGATAGGTGTAATTTCCCCATAGACCTGCCGGATGATTCAGCCATTCGATAAAATTTCCGAAATTTCCAACAGCGCTTTTTACTTTTCCTTTCAGTAGATATCCCCTTGCCCTATCATTCAACGGATTGGTGGGAAAAGGATAATCTCCTATTTTGCTTAATGGACTGAACTGTACATTTTGCTCATGTATTTCCTGAATTGTGATTTCCGGTTCCATAGTTAAAATTGGGGTGAAGCACAGTAAAATTATAACTGAGAGATTTCCTGCTGTTTTTATTGAAAAAAGATTTTTCATTAACTAATTATTTTCTGGATAATACTCTGATTCTCTCCAAGACCGGTGGGTGACTGTTATTCAAAAAAACATTCAGGGGATGGGGAGTTAAATTTCCCAGATTTTCAACTGTGAGTTTTTTGAGTCCCGATACAAGGTTGAACGGCTCTCCTGTAGTTTCTGCCGAAAATTTATCTGCCTCGAATTCATTTTTTCGGGAAAGGGCATTTGTAAAGAGAGACAAAATTAAATTGAGTGGAGAAAATAAAATTTGAAAAAAAATAAGGCTCCCATAAACAGAAAGTGTTTCCATTTTGAAGGCAGAAAACAACTGAGGGTTTTTCATGAATACGGACAGCATAAAAAACATAAATCCGCTAGAAAGGATAGAAATTATGATTCCCTGCTGAATGTGTTTTTTCTTGTAATGACCAACCTCATGTGCTACAATTGATAGTATTTCAGGTACAGTTTGTTTCTCCAGTAATGTATCAAATAATGCAATCCGTTTTCTCTTACCGATTCCGCTGAAATATGCATTTGAATGGGATGACCGTTTTGATCCATCCATCACATCAATCCGTGTGATGGGAAAATTTACTTTTTCGGAATATGACTCAATCGCATTCCTCAATTCACCCTCTTCAAGCGGTGTAAATTTATTGAACAACGGAGCGATGAAAGTAGTAAAAAGAGGTTGTAAAATCAATATAAAGACAGAAACGATACCCCAGGCAAACAACCAGGCATAATCACCAAAAGTTTCGAAAAAATACAATATCATACTCAGGATTGGTGTTCCCAGAATTACCATTAAAAACAGACCTTTGATTTTATCCTTTACAAAAGTCTTTACTGTCATTTTATTGAACCCAAATCGTTCCTCAATCACGAAATGTCTATAAAGAGAAAATGGAGTAGAAATGATATCCTGAATCAAAGCAAATATTCCGAAGAAAATGAGTCCATTTACAATTTCCGATTGAAATTCCATATTCCTTACGAACACATCCAAAATATTGAATAAACCTGAAATAATAGCTATCAGGATAACTATAAAACTGAATGTACTTGCAATACTGGCAAATTTTTCATTGGTGCGGGTGTATTCCTGGGAGTTTTCGTACTTAGATTGGTCATAGCTTTTATTAAACTCTTCAGGCAATACAGGTGATAAGGAACGAATATTCAAAAATCCAGTGATACGATTCAGGAGAAATTCAATCGTTAAAGCGGAAATAATAAAAATGAAATAGAAATTCATTAATCTTTATTTCAGTAAAAGCATTTTCCGTGATTGAGAATAGGATTGTGTTTCAAACCGAATAAAGTACACACCGGTTGAGACAGGATTTCCAAATTCATTCATTCCATTCCATTCAAAACGATGAAAACCGGCAGGGATTTCTCTGTTAATCAAGGTATTGATCAAATTTCCCCTGATATCAAAAATGGATAATTGAACCTTTTCAGAATTTGGAAGATCGTACTTGATAACCGTCTTGTTATTGAAAGGGTTTGGGAAATTCTGGTAAAGATTAAACATTTCAGGAACGGGTGGAGATTTCAATAAATGGATTGATTCCAACGGATTATTAATCATGAATGTACCGTTTTTGATTAAGTCAATTTTATCTCCATTTTCAAATTTAATGACCCAATGTTCCCCCGGATCTAACTCATAATTGAATTGAACAGGTGAAGGACTATGTTGGAAATGAATCAATGTTGAATCCTCAGCACAACGGAGATTATCTTCAAATCTTATATCAAAAGCATCATCGGGTGGTAACGGAGGCATTGAACAGGAAAAATCAGCTTCCTCCAGTGACTCTAAGCCAAAATAAAGTTTTAAATTTCCAGATTCGATCCAACCAGAATATTCGAAATCAATTGAGTTTTTTTTCTGTTTTTGCCGGTTTTCACCTTCATTAAATGTAATTGTTCCTTCATCAAATGTTCGTATCCAGTAACCCTTCCCCTGCTCCACAAATTCAGCATCAAAATATCCAAAATTGAACCCAAAAAAAGTATTGGGAACCAAAATATTTTCGGGGTCTTGTACTGCTTCAATAGGTATAGAAGTACCGATTCCAGAAATTAGGTTCCATCCTTCAGTTAATTGAAGAGTCAGGCTGTCCAATGGCGTTCCCTGAATCGGTTGAATCCCTCCGTTTTCAAAGCGCAGCCAATATCCGGATCCTGCTTCCAGAAGTGAATCTAAAAAATAGGATTCGTCAAAACGGAATAATGTCCCTTCAATGGCTTCCGGAAAAATAGTTTCCACATGTTCATTCAGAACGACTGAGGGCAAACCGACTAAATTCCAATCTTCAATAAAATCAACCTGGACGAACATTGTATCAGAAACCTGAATGTAATTTTCCCGAAGTAATGTGATTTCATTTCCATCAAAATCCGGTATGGTTAATGAAACAGAATACGATCCGGGGACACTGTACTCATGAGTCGGATCTGCTTCATCGGTAGTAGTTCCGTCTCCGAAACCCCAATCTCGATACGTGATTACACCTGTGGAAATATCCGTAAACTGAACAGTTAGTGGAAAATCACCATTAATTACATCTGCTGAAAAATCCGGTACAGGAATAGGAATATCCTCAAAAACAGTTTCAATATAGTAAATTTCGGTGCCTAACAATGATTCAGGATTTTTTAACTGGATAAAGGAGAAATCGTTGGGTGCATCTATCATATTTTCGGAAATGCTTTTCCATTCGCCCCATTCTATCAGACCTGCATCATCAAACCAGGAATAAGCCGTTCCATCTTCCGGTACATTACTACTTAACCGGTAATCTATAAATCTGGTTTCCTCCGTTAAAATAACATCTTTGTGATAATAATTCCATTCGGTGTCTCCATTGACATGAAATAAAGATTCAGTCACCAGAATATTCCCTCCAGTCCGGGATGCATAACAACGGATTTCAAGTGTAACATCTGCGCCGTTTTCTGTCTTCATCCAACCGTGAATTGTATATTCTTTTTCCGGGTGAACCAATAACCGTTTTTCAAAATTGGTTACAACATTATCTCCCATCCCCGATTCCCTGATCTGCCCAATGGAACGTTCACCTCTGTAAGCGACGGAATCATCAAAGAATTCCCAGGCACTGTTGATATTCCAGAATGTAAATCCTTCATTCTCCATATTTCCCATCCATACTCTTTCCTTCCCAAGCCTGTATTCCATTGAATAAAGGTTAGAATCTGTTAAAACGGATGAAATGAATCCGTTGCGGTTGAGTTTAACCGGCGGAGATATCCAAAGCGAGTCAGACTCAAGAAGAGAAACAGTTGTACGGTTATAGACTGTGGTTTGAGGCATTAAGAGCGTATCCATCATCACATGAGCCTGGCCGGTAAGACGGTCAAGATGAAGGGTTGTATTTAGTGCTTTAGACTTCCTGGCAATATCATCCATGATATGAAGCCCCAATTCTCCCAATGCAGGAACGGGAATATAGTCATCTATAATCACCGGATCTAAAGTGAACTCATAAAATCCGGTATCGTCTATTTTACTTTGCAGTATCATGGATGGGAATGTTTCCGGATAGGACAAATCAAACACAAAATTCCCCAAGGAATGGGCGATCAATTTTCCATTGTAAATTTCCACACCCTGAATGATGTGAGGATGGTGCACAATCACAATATCTGCCCCTGAATCAATGGCAAAATGACGAATTTCCCTGTCCCACATGTGCGGGATATCCAGATAGGGAGAATATTCCTCATCCTCGATCATTGGATCATGATTCATTTCCCGTTCATTGGCAGGGTGATCCGGAGGATTTAAAATACCCGTAAAACTGTCGTAATCAAAACTTGGTGCCGTAGAATATTCGCTCCCTGCATGCATTTCAATGACGATGAGGTCTGCCACATCCTGTACCGACTCAATCTGCTGTAGAATATAATAGGGAGTCATGTATGCAAATCCCGGTTTGTTAAATCCTGCATTGAGATAAGGTTGATAATTGTTATATTGTCCTGTTCTGTCACTGCTGGCAAGAAAAGCAATGTTTATCCCTTTCTTCTGAAGAAAAACCGGCTGGTATGCTTCCAGACTGTTCACTCCGGCTCCTGAATATAGAATATTATTTTCCATCAGGACATTTTGAGTTTCTTGTAATCCAGGGAGCATATAATCTAAAATGTGATTATTGGCTAACGTTACTACATCGACTCCAGCATAAACCAAACCTGCAACATTTTCTGGGGAACCTTTAAAATAAATTGGTTTCGAAGGGTGATTGGTCTCTGCATAAGTTAAAGGTGCTTCTAAATTAACAACAGTGATATCTGCATTTTCTCCTAAAATAGATAGAGTGGGTTCAAATATTGCTTCCACACCAAGAGTAGGGATAATTCCTCCTTCATTTTCATAATTGCGGGCTAATAAGATATCGCCAACAAAATTCATCGTAAGGGGAAAAGACGTCTCCCCATCATCCACTTCAATCTGAACGGTGGCATGTCCTACTCGGTTGGTCTGGTCAGTCACTTCCAGAAATACAGTGTAGGGATGATCGTCTTCGATCAAAAAAGTGTGAACAGGATTTTCTTCACTGCTGGTAGAGTCATCGCCAAATGACCAAAAATAATCATGTGAATAAGTATCGGGATCAATGACATCTGCATAAAATTGAACATCCACCTGGCGGATGGAATTTGAACGATAGACACTCCCAATTTCATATTCGATCGCAACATCAGGAGGTACGGGGAGAACTGTGGTAAGATCAACCAGATAATCAAAGAATACTTCACCGGGATTGCCGTCATCAGCATCGTTGATGAAGATCAACTCCTCGATGAGTGGCAAATGATCATACCAGGCAAACCAGTCATCTGCAATGGGAAGTTGATAAAGATTCCATTGTTCATCCGGAAAATTCCCCTGGTAAACCGGAACCCAAGTCTCAATATTTAATTCCTGAGAACCGGCAAAGGAATAAAATAATGTATTGACAGAATCTCTTACTCCAAAACCCTGAATTTCGCTGTTCCCGTCTGAATAGACAGCGATCTGCCATACTTGTCCATCTGCCACTTGAAACGGGTTTATTTCCATGGTTTTCCACGTATTTCCGTATAAGTACAAAGCATGCGGAGATTGAGCATAAGTCAGCGAATCTGTAAATTCCCATGCGGATGAATCTTCATCCTGCACATCCCATGATCCCAAACTGTCCAAAGGAGTGTCAAAATCATTGAGGATCACCGGATCAATTGTGATTGCCATGATGATCTCAGAAATCTCGCTGACATTGGAAAAATGATCTTCTGATTCAATTTGAAAATAATAAGGCGTCTCAGGAACAAGACCGGTTATTCGTGTATTATTATAAAACATATTCACAAAATTCCAGTCATTATTGAAATCCCAGACCAGCGGTTCGTTCATATCTGGAGTTATATCATAAAAAATACGGTAGGTCTTAAAATTAGTATCTTCAACATGTTCCCAGCTTAAATCAACATAATAACTGCTTGAATTAATAAGATTTAGGGATGATATCTCAAGTGGTGCTGTAGTGTCTTGGACATTAGTCCAATTATCAAAATAATTTTTAACCGCATCCACAAACGGCTGATAATACACCAGATAATTTTCGTAGTTCCGCCAGGTTACCGGCAGCATTCCCTGGAAAAGCAATTCTTCCAATGACAATTCAAGAGCATCAAACAAGAGTGGTTTTTCGTCTAATTCGACATGGACAAACGGTTCATACACAGTTCCATGGTTGTAACCATTATGCAGGTCAAGAAGTTGTCGGTTCGTATTGATCCCAAGTAACTCGTAAGTGTGGGGAATAGCATAGGATGCGGTGTCCCCCACATAGACAAAACTCCCATTGTAATGAACCTGATAATAATAGGTTACATGCAGGTCAGGATGTTCACCGTACATCCCGGATGGGATTGGATTTTCCTCGGTGAAATTGACAAAATCCAGATGACTGTCCGTAACATCCCGAATGGGTTTATTGGCATTGCCGGCATCGTAACCACCGGATAAAACAACAGACCGTAAAATATTCTGGTGACTGGCATTATCAAAACTGTGAATTTGCAGAACCACCGGTGAATGGGGCGGATCATTTTCAAGTGAATCAGTAACAACTTTATGGAAAAGATGAAAAACTGAATTTTCATTCCGGGACGGATCGGAAAGGGATTGATTATTATTGTAATTGCCTGATTCTGTCCACACCACTTCCCTGCCGGCACCGGAAATTTGAAAAGCGAATGCATCACATTGCAGGAACAATTCAATCCCGATGTAAGGGGAAAGAAAATCATCACAGGGATGAGGAACCTGAATGACCAGATTCTTATTCTGTGCTTCCGGATTTAGAATGTATAAGCCCCATCCATTTTGAAAACTCCCGATTACATCATCGTCGGGATTTCCTGTCCCGTTGTTATCAACAAAAGATGAGTCAATCCTTTCCCTGAGTAAATAAAATGTTCTGGTTAACACCGAATCCTGAAACATGACAAGGTCATACTGAAATGATTCCAACGAATCGGTAAGTATGGCATCTACTTCAGAATATTCTTCCTTGATAAAATGATTCAAAATTTCATCCCAGACGGACAGTGTTGAAGATCCCTGGGGTATGATGGTATAATTGCCGAAGTCGTTGGTCTGATTGTCTAACCAGGCGGGACCGTAATCATTGTAACCTGTATCTGCAATCCCCTCGGAAATATGACTGACAAAATTATCGTAGGCAATTCCCTCCTGTGTTCCGCTTATGAATTCTTTTAAACTTCCGGTTTCTTCTATAATCTCTGCAGAGAGAAAATTCAAAAGAAAAATGAGTTGAATTATCTTTATTAATTTAGGCATTTCACAATTATAAATTAAACTATGTTACTCAATAAATTTACTCAATCTCATTGGTATTCTACATAAAAATCCCAAAAAACAGAGCAAATCAAAATAGAATAATTCCTATTTAAAAAATTGAACATCCATTCGATATTGAAAATCGAACAGATTACATCATTAATTATTCAAGAATATATTAAAGTTTCTTTTTCAGTTTGATTATAGATAATTTATCAAACAACCACATAACGGGATAAACCGGATCTAATTCAAATTTTCTGAATCCAAAATTAGGACGGTTTGGAAATTTATGATGGTTATTCTGAAATAATTCACCTAGTGTAATAAAATCAAATGGAAGCATATTGGTGGATTTATCTTTGATTTCTTTGAAATTTCGATAACCGTATTTATGACCGCACCAGTTTACGATAGCGCCATGAATAGGCCCCATGAGAAAATGAATGGGAAGCAGTAGAAAAAACCCCCACGAGGGAGAAAATATGAGATAAAAAATGACATATCCGGTTCCCCAGCAAATTCGGGAAATCCATGTATCCCCGATCCTGTCTAAAAGATTCCAGGTGGGGATATTTTTCAACAAATCCGGTTTTACATTAATTTTGTCTCGTACCAAATCGCTGTACATTTTTTTCGTCTTCCACATCATCCCAAACACTGTTTTAAAATACTTTGGTGAATGAGGGTCGTCTTTAGTATCACTGTGTTCATGATGGAGACGATGGAGGATTGCGTATCCCCGGGCATTCAAATAGGATGATCCCTGAGAAATAAAAGTAAACAAATGAAAAAACCGTTCCCAGAATTTATTCATAGTAAACATTTGATGGGCACTGT
>CAZFKU010000047.1:0-12029 GCA_964518835.1 uncultured bacterium | reverse complement strand
CACATATCCCAGGCATATTTCCGCGGCCACCTCCCTGCCAATTCTGTGCATTCAGTATAGAAAAAGAGAATACAATTAATAAAATATTGGTGATTAAAGAATTATGTTTCAAGAATATTCCTTTTTTTGATTTGTTAAACATAAAATAGTAAAAGTTCTTCAGTTTTTAAAATGTAAAGAGCAACAAATTTAATTAAATTGGAGTATCAGTTTTAAAACATTCATGTTTTTTAAACCATGAAAAAAATTCATATTTTTACAATGTTATTAGTGGGGTTGTTCTTTACCATTCCCTGGTTCTTTTTTGATGGTGAATCAAAGGCAGTCGCCGGGATGCCGGTCTGGGCATTTTATTCCTTATTTTTCACGTTTACGTATGCGTGTTTTATATTTATTCTGGTGAAGAAATACTGGGGCACCTCAGCGGGAAATTCTCCCGAGGAGGCAAATTGAACGCTCCATTACTTTCAACCGGTGGAACGGTATTTCTATTGGTTTACCTTTTTTCATTAATTGGAGTTGGACTAATAGGACGATTTGTGAGAAAAGAAAATTCCCTTACTGATTTTTATCTCGCCGGTCGGGGGATGGGTTTTTTTGTTTTATTTCTTACACTATACGCCACCCAGTACAGTGGGAATACCCTCATCGGTTTTGCCGGAAGAGCTTATCGAAACGGATTTACTGCCCTGGTTACAGTAACCTTTATGTGCTCTGTCATAGGGGCATATTTTATTTTTGCTCCAAAATTGTTTCAACTTTCCAGGAAATACAAATTCATTACCATTGGTGATTTTATTCAATTTCGGTATAAATCTACTTTTCTTACAATAGTTGTCACCGTTCTCTCTATCATTGCCCTGGGGAACTATATTGTAACCAATTTAAAAGCCATTGGTATCATTGTGGAAGCAACTACAGGTGGTGCTGTTTCCTTTGTGAACGGAATTATTCTTCTTTCGTTGATCATGGTCATTTACGAATCGCTGGGAGGTATGCGCAGTGTGGCTTGGACGGACATGATTCAGGGGATTCTTTTGCTTCTGGGAGTGGTTTTCATTTTCGGTTTGGTACAGGTGTATTATGGAGGTTTGGTTGCCTCACAAATTCAGTCCAATACAGATTTCTGGTCACCACCGGACTGGAGTGGAAAACGACTTTGGTTCAGTACCATTGTCATTTTATTTGCAGGGATTTCCGTTTATCCTCATGCTATACAGAGGATCTATTCAGCTAAAGATGAAACATCTCTAAAACGCTCCCTCCAGATTATGGTCTTCATGCCTTTTGTCACAACTTTGTTCATCATCACGATCGGTATTGTTGGTGCCACCCAATTCCCCGGACTTTCCGGACAGGAGACCGAACACATCTCGCTCCTGCTATTATCAGATTTAGCACAGAAAAATCCTGTTGTCACACCGGTTCTGGTCCTGTTTATTTCTGCAGCAATTGCTGCTATAATGTCCACGGTGGATTCTGCCCTTTTGGCCATTTCGTCTCTATCCACTCAGGATATTTATCGAAGGATCAAACCGCTAACAAATGAAAAAACCCTGACTTTTTTGGGCAAGGTATTTTCGTGGATGATCATGGCGCTGGCGGCAATTTTGGCAATCTACTTACCTCAAACCATCTGGAGACTTATGGAAATTAAGTTGGAACTACTCTGTCAGATTGCACCGGCGATTCTCATTGGAATTCACCTAAAACAGTTGGATAAAAACATGATATTATCGGGAATTCTGGCAGGAACCGGTTTAGCTCTTTTCATCATTGGTTCAAATATGCTGGGACTTCCGATTTCTGCAAAACCTTGGGGAATTCACGCCGGTGTATGGGGATTAGGTGTAAATTTTCTGGTTATAATTATTCTGTACCAAAGAAAGAAAAGAGGATAAACAAAAGTGAATATTGACCATAATGCTGTCAGAAAGAATTGGGGAAAACGTGGATTCTCCTGCGATATATGGACAGACCCACCTGGCAAAGTCTGGGCGAATTTTGTTCACAGCACTGATGAACTTTTGATGCTCATTGATGGAGAAATAGAGTTGGAAATGGACGGCAAAATATTGCATCCTATTATAGGAGAGGAGATTCTCATCCCTGCTGGAATGACTCACACTGTAAGAAATGTCGGTTCAGTTACGAACCACTGGTTTTACGGATATAAAAATATTTGAATCTGCGATCCATTCTAAAATTTAAACTGCAGATTGCTTTGATCCTTGCAATGGCAGTGTGGGGATTATCCTGGACCAATGCAAAAATTCTGGGAATTTATACATCCCCCCCTTTGTCCATGTTTTGGAGGTTTTTGCTTGCCATATTTTGTTTTATTCCAGTCATGAAATGGACAGGTCATTCTTTCAAAATACCGAAAAACGGGTTCAGATTTGTTTTATTAAATGGCTTTCTTATGACTGTCTATAATTATTTTTATTTTCGTGGAACTCAGATTGGATTAGCCGGAGCAGGTGGAGTTATTGTAACAACCCTGAATCCGATCATCACATCCATATTAGCTGCAGTTATTTTAAAAGAATTGTTAAGAGCAAAAGATATTTTTGGTGCATTCCTTGGTTTGACAGGTGGAGCATTTATCATTAAAATCTGGTCAGTTAGTTATGTTGATCTCGTTCAGAATGGAAACATCCACTTTCTATTGGCTGCAACATCCTGGGCATTTGTAACCTTGATCACAACATCAGCCAAAGATAAAATTCATTTTATCCCATATAGTTTTTGGTCTATGGCAATTGCCGGAGTGATATCATTTTTATTGGCTTTAGATGAACCTCTCTTTTCTGTTTTCAATTTTGGATGGAATTTTTGGATGAACCTTTTTATTTTGTCAGTAGGAGCAATGGTCTTCGGGACAACCATATATTTTTTAGCTGCGGTTCGATTGGGCTCTAGAAAAGCCAGCGCTTACATTTTTACTGTTCCAGTTACTGCCATGGGGTTCAGTATGATTATTTTGGGAGAACAACTGGATTGGACGACTGCATTAGGAAGTGTTTTAGCAGTCTCAGGAGTTTATTTGATCAATAAATCCTGATTAAAATCTATAGGGAGTTGATGTCTATAATTGACTTGTAAAAAACCGAAACAAAAAATGTCAACCTGAGTAGTTCCGACACTGGTGTCCGGGAAGTTATAGAAAACTAATCTATTTGAAGCTGAGTGAAATTCTGTGACTAAAAATGAGAGGGAATTTATATTGAGTAGATTTCTGAATTAAGAGGAAAAGTCACATTTTGATAATGCTTTGCTACTCCATGTGACGAATTAATGTCCACTGGCTTTATATTATTACGCCTAAATAAAGTCTTGTATATATTTATCTTACTTGTAAAACAGAAATTTTATTATTGGCAAACTCAAAACTGCCAAACAGGATGGAGCAGTAAACAGCATTTCCAATGAGAGTCCATCCAAAAAAGGGAAGAGCTGCAACATAACAGGAAATCAATCCACCCATTGAAATGGGATACATGATTCCCTGCATCCAGACACCAAAATTAGAAAGGACAAAAAATATTACAGATGCAATCATTGCGGACAATCCCACAGATTTTGCATTAACATTTTTTAGAAGAGATTTACTGAGAATAGCAATGACGATAAAGCTGATGTAAATCCATACATGATTTGGCGAAAACAAAACAAATCCGGTATAGTAATCGGAATAAACAAAATTGTTCAAGACTATATCGCTGAGCCACAACGCTCCCAATGGTAATATAATTGCCATTATACGACTGGACAAATATGCTCCGCCAAATAATGCCATTGTTCCTAATGCTGTAAAATTAGGCGGATGGGGAATTAGACGGCTGAATGCAGCAAAAATCAGCAGTCCTGCTAATACAATATATCTGGGAGATAATTTTTCACTCATCATTTATTTCCTTGTAATGAAAGTGAAAATTAACCATGCAGATTATATTTTTCCTAAATGAAATGTGACTTTAGTTATTCTTATTCCAACAAGTCAGTGATTATTTCCAGAATTTCCACTGCATGAGAATGAACGCTTACCTTACGGATAATTTTTTGAATAATCCCTTCTTTATCAATGATAAATGTAATTCTTTTAGCAAAAAACCATCCCTTTGCGTCATACAATTTTGCTGCTGTTTTTTTACTATCGGATAAAAAAACGAAGGGGATCTTATGTTTATCCCGGAAAGCTTTTAATTTATCCGGTGTGTCGAAACTGACACCGATTATTTTTACATTCGCTTTTTCAAAATTTTTAAATTGGTCACGGAACCCGCAAGCCTCTTTCGTTCATCCGGGAGTATCTGCCATAGGAAAGAAGTAAAGGACAACTGTGGTTCCACGGTAATCAGTGAGTTTGTGCAGAGTGCTGTCCTGATCCGGAAGTTCAAATTCAGGTGCTTTCATTCCAACACTGATGTTTGATTTACCAAATGCCATGGTCATAAAGATTGATATGTAAAAAAAATAAGTAAAATTCTTCATTCCGGATGTAAATATGACAAATTTGTTACTGAGAAATCTAAGGGTTCAATGTCAAACTCCTCAAATAAATTTTTTGAATCACATGTATTTCCCTCTATAAGCATTGCAAGTTGATCTTTGGTTATGGGAAACCAGGTAAAGCGGTTAAAAACAGATGCTATCATTTTTATTGGAAATACGGGTGCAGGAAATTTCCATTTTTTCTTTCCGCTTGATGCGGAGATAATTGAAATTACCTCTTTCCAGGAAAATGAGTTTAATCCTCCCAATTCGTAGGTTTTTCCGATGGTTGATTTATCAGATAATGCCTTGACGAAAAATTCTGCAACGTTTTTAACGTGGATAGGAGACAAAGAAAAACTTCCTGCATTTTTTGGAAGAATCCCCGTGTAAAAAAGAGGTGCTGGGAAGGGTAGCGATAGCATATCATCCCTTAATTGTGAACAGAATTCAATTTTTCCTTGAGGATCACCAAAAATAAGTGAAGGGCGGAACACAGTCCAATCCAGAACCATGTCTTTTAAATATTGATCCGCATGGAATTTTGTTGTCTGGTATTCTGTCCCGTTCGGTTTCACTCCGTTTGCACTCATAAGAATAAACCGCTTGACTCCCATTTCTTGTGCTGTATCCATACACTGTTTTGCTCTTTGGAAATGCAATTCTTCAAATGTAATACCCATTTTTGGGAATTGCCGGATAATCCCAATTAAATAGATCACCGCTTCTGTACCGTTGATAGTTTCTTTAATTTTTTCAATTGAAGCAATATCACCAGTCACGATGGAACATTTGTCAGAATGAGCCAATTTTTGTTTCGAATCGTCCCTTACCAATATATTTGGAAAGTATCCGTTAGCAATAAGTTCTTCAATCATATAGGAACCCACAAATCCCGTACCTCCAAAGAGTGCAATATCCTTCATCGTTTTTAGTTTATCGCATTCCCAGATGATGAATATAAACTAAAGTTCCACCAAGATAACTGGTAACTATAACAGAAAGGCTGAGTAATCCCAAAAAGGCAAGAGCTAATTTATCAATTCGTGTATCATCCATATATTTTAAAAATAAATATAACCAGAGCAGAAAAATAACCAGCGAACTCCATGTTGTGATCGATGCGATCAATTCATGATTTTGAATGGCTTCAAGGACGAATAATTCGTGACTTTGCACTCCACTTTTAATCGCTTCACGCTGTCCGGAAAGCATGGCTCCGAATGCAGTTAAAACTCCAAACCCCAAAAGCCACATGGACGTTGTCCTGCATATCCAATACGGTCTCCATAAATGGAGTGCCTGCATGATAAAAGCGAAAATGAAAAGGGAAATGGGGAAATGAACGATTGCAGGATGGATGGGTAAATTCATGATATAAATTTAAGATAAAATATCATTTCCGAACAAAGCAGACAACCTTGTGTTGAGCAGGAAATAGAGTGAGAAATGGCTTCCCAAGTGTGGCTCAGTACAGTTTGGTAGCCCGTAGGAGAATCGAACTCCTGTTGCCAGGATGAAAACCTGGAGTCCTAACCACTAGACGAACGGGCCAAACAATTTAATTATCAGGATAGAAAAGCATTTTTCTATCCGATTTATTCATATTAATTGTTAATCAGAGTAAAAAACGGGGCGAATTTAGAATTCACTCAGGATAAATTCAAATGGTTTCAGTTCATTATTCAGGATCGTCTATTTACCCCCCCCCTCGAATCATCGCCAAACCATCAAAGGAGCATTTTCTGCATCTGTATCTTTTGATTTTGCAAAAGAGAAAAGATTCCATTATTTTATGTTTCAGTTTTCGATGAGTTCTCCGCAAATCTCCCTCACAATTAGGGCAGGAGGATAATGTTGGATGATGGAGAATAATTCTGAGTCTTGCACGATTCAACACCAACATGAATGCTATCAGGATTAAGACAATTCCTATAATGTCAGATGTCTCTACAGAAGAAACAACATTACCGATACTTACAGCAACATCCCGAACGAAAGTAAAAAAAGTTCGGGCAGTATTGGTGACTAATCGCCAGACGATGGATTTAATTTTCCATTTTTCCCACAGGAGGAAAAAGCCCAGGGCGAACAATCCTAAAACGAGAATTTCAAAATTATATTCCTCATAAAAGGATTTGTTATTGGTTTTTATTCTTTTCCGTTTTCGTACTCTTTGACTCAAGATAATTTCCTATATCGAATTTTGTAATGTCAAAAGTTAAATCTTTTTCCCTTAATCAACAGTATATTTTATACCATGTTACATAAGAAAAATAAACTATTGAATTGATTGAAGTTCATTCATGCAAAATTACGGAGTCTAAATGAAATTGTATTCTTGGAATGTCAACGGAATAAGAGCAGCGGAGAAAAAAGGATTTCTGGATTGGATGGATAACACTAATCCTGATATTCTATGTGTACAAGAGACCAAAGCTCATAAAGACCAATTATCCGATAAATTGGTAAAGGAACACGGTTATTTTACTTATTTTCATTCGGCAGAAAAAAAAGGGTACAGCGGAGTAGCAACATATTGCAAAGCCAAACCACTTTTCGTTCAAGAAGGGCTGGGAATAGACCGTTTTGACAATGAAGGCAGAGTTTTGATCACGGAACATCAATCATTTCTGCTCTACAATATCTATTTTCCCAATGGTCAAAAAAATGATGAAAGACTTCAGTATAAACTTGATTTTTATGATGCATTGCTTCCTATAATAAATGAGCAAGTTGAGTCAGGAATTAATGTAGTAGTTACAGGTGATTGGAATACAGCACACCATCCCATTGATCTTGCACGACCAAAGGACAACATCAACAATTCCGGTTTTATGCCCATCGAAAGGGAAAAGCTGGATATCTACGTGGAAAACGGATGGGTGGATACGTTTCGGTTATTTCATTCGGAACCGGCAAGGTATTCCTGGTGGACCTATCGATTTGGAGCCCGGGACAGAAATGTGGGTTGGCGAATTGATTATTTTTTTGTGAATAAAGGATTTACTCGACACGTTATTGATGCGGATATTCATGATGATGTTTTGGGATCGGATCATTGTCCCGTTTCGCTGGAATTGGAATTATGATCGTAAAAGATAAAATTACACGAAATTGGCTGAGGAGATATACGGGAACGGATCCTGATTCCTTTGGACAATGGATACTATTGACAAACTTTCAAAATTATATTGAAAAATTTTCTGAAAAGTTCAAAGTACCGATTAATGGCTTAGGCGGGCCTATGACTTCTGTGACAAACTCAGAAGGAGTGAGTATAATAAATTTTGGCATAGGTAGTTCAAATGCTGCTACTATTATGGATTTATTATCCTGTGTTAAACCTGAAGGTGTCCTTTTTCTGGGAAAGTGCGGTGGTTTGAAAAAGACTACGGAACTGGGACATTTTATTCTGCCTATTGCTGCCATACGTGGAGAAGGAACCAGCGATGATTATTTTCCCAAGGAAGTCCCTGCTATGCCTTCGTTCAAATTACATAAATACATGTCCCAGATTTTGGTAGAACAAAAAATTGAGTATCGAACCGGAGTTGTGTACACCACCAATCGCCGGGTGTGGGAACATGATGATGAATTTAAAAATTATTTAAGAAAAATCAGGGTATTGGGAATTGATATGGAAACAGCAACCCTTTTCATTACCGGATTTGCCAATGGGATAAACAGAGGCGCTCTTTTGCTCGTGTCTGACACTCCTATGATTCCAGAAGGTGTGAAAACGGAAGAGTCCGACCGGGAGATTACACTAAAATACGTTGACCTTCATATTAATTTGGGAATCGAAGCCATGACACGGATAGGGAGGGAAGGGGAAACCATTAAACATTTTACGTATTAAAACATTAAATCCACAGCGATAGCATCGGCAAATGCAAAACCGTCTTTTTTCAATCTGACCCTGCTATTATTTTGATTGATGTACCCATTCCATTTTTTTTTATTTTGTTTTACATTGTTTATTAACTGTTCCCTGAATTTTTCAGGAAATTTTATTAAATCAATCCCATCATTTAATCGAAGACCAAATCCGATTTTTTCATTCATTTTTTGAATGGGTGTCAATGACTCAGATATTGAAATTGGAGAAAACCCAATATTTATTTTTTCCATGTATTGATCTAATGACCGAACATTATTCCATCTCTTTTCACCGTCAAAACTGTGGGCAGACGGACCAAATCCAATGTAGGGTTCAATGTTCCAGTAATGGAGATTATGCCGGCATTCCTTTCCCGGTTTTGAGAAATTTGAAATTTCATAAGGAATAAAACCGGAATGACTCAGGTGTTCTTGTGTGCAGGAAAACCATTCTGCAGATTCATCATTTTTTGGCATGTTTATTTTTTTTGATTTTACCATTTGAAAAAGACCAGTTCCCTTTTCAACCGTTAAAGAATAAGCGGAAATATGTTCGGGATTTAGCTTAATGATTTGGTTCATATCCCTTTTCCAAATATCCGGTGTTTGTCCGGGAATTCCGTAAATTAAATCGCAGTTTACATTTTCAAATCCTGCTGATCGTATGTTGTCAAATGTCTTGAAAACCTGTTTCACTGAATGAGATCGAGTCAGGAATTTTAGTAATTCAGGTTCCAGAGATTGAACTCCCATGGAAATTCGGTTCATTCCCAGCGAATGGAAATCGGTTAATTTTTCCAAAGGTGCTTCTCCTGGATTAATCTCTATGGTTTTTTCGATCAAATAGTAAAGAGGGATTTGGTTTGACAAAGCTGTTAAAATGGTTTCAAGCTGGTTGCTGTTCAGCAGTGAGGGTGTACCTCCGCCAATAAACAGAGTGTCGAATGTAAAGGAATAATCTACAAATGGGAAACGGGAAATTTCTGCACAAAGCGCTGTCACAAAATCATCTGCATCCTTTTCCCTTTCAGTAATGGAGTAAAAGTCGCAGTACATGCATTTGGTTTTGCAAAATGGGATGTGAATATAAATTCCTGCTGTTTGTTTATCATTCATAAAAAATTAAAAATCTAAAATTGATTATTGTAAAAAATGGAAATAGAATTTAATCAGTCATGTCACCGAAATCGTCACGTATCAAAATCAGGATTGCTGACTGGGGGACGATTAGATATTCAACATTTTCAACATTAATTTCTATGGATGCCTTATTCAAATACAATGCATAATCTCCAATTTCTGCTTGGGATGGAATATATTTTGTGCCTTTGTTATCCAAATTTTGCCACGGTTCAGAAAGTCCATCCTCAGGATTTCCCATTGGAATTCCCGGACCAACCTCCACTACAATTCCTCCCCGGACATCTTGTTTTTCTATCACACTTGGCGGTAGATACAACCCCGCTGCGGATTTTTTTTCACCGGTATCCGGCCGGATAAGCACCCGATCACCTACAACAATTACATGTTTGTTTTTACTTTTCATAATCCTTATGTTTAGAGGTTAAATAAAAAAAACAGTTTTCCGAAAAGAGTATTAATAGAATTAACCACACACAATTGAAAATTAATGTCAAAAATATAATATCTGAAAATGATTTAAAAATTGCGTTTACCATACGTAAAAAGGTTTTTGTAGAGGAACAAAAAGTCCCTGAAAATATTGAATGGGACGAATTCGAGAAATCATCGAATCATGTTTTAGCATTAATTGATAAAAAACCTGTTGGGACTGCACGATGGAGGACAACACAAAAAGGAATGAAATTGGAACGGTTTGCAGTCCTTCGTGAATTTCGATCCTGTGGTGTAGGAAAATATTTGGTACATTTTATTTTAAAAGAATTAATGAACAGTGAAAACATATACTTACATGCCCAGGAGCATGTGGTCAAGTTTTATGAGCGCTTTGGATTTAAAAAGAAAGGAAGCAGATTTTTTGAAGCGGGGATTCCTCACTGGTTCATGGAATTGAATTAGGTGGATTACATCTTTTTTTCATGAATTCATGCATGTAAATTAACATCTATTTCAACTCCGAAATTCTCATTTAATTTTATGAAAACTCCTATTTACAGAAGACTAGCAAAGCTGGTGTTTCATTACTGGCCGTACATCCTTGGATCTTCCATTGCTGCTGTATTTTTCGTATTACTGAACAGTTTATCCATTTGGCTAACTGCCTCATTAATAAACAATATTTTGACTGATTTTGATTCTATCATTTCGGAACAGAAAAAATGGGCGCAGTCAACATCATTAAATTTAAATGACACCATTAAGTATTTTAGCAACAAACTCATTTTAAAAGAGACACAATTAGAATCTTTGAAACAGCTTTGTTTGTTTATTTTTGGAGCTTTTTTATTCAAAAACTTATTCCTGTATGTAAAAAATATATTGGTCTCAACTGTCCAGTTTTCACTGATAGTTCAGATTAGAAATGATTTGTACCGCCATATTCATACTCTTTCCATGAGTTTCTTTAATAAAAAGAAATCCGGGGAATTAACTTCCATATTAATGAATGATGTAGCTGTAATGCAGGATGCATTTACCAATACTTTTCAGAAAATACTTGTGGAACCGGTAAATATCTTGGTGTTTTGCTTTCTACTTTTTGTCATCAATGTAAAGCTGGCATTCATCGCCATACTTACCCTTCCGTTTGCAACAGTTCTTTATGTAAATGTAGGGAAAAGTATTCGGCGAAAATCCAGACGAATCCAGGAGAAGATTGCTCATATCATGGAGCATTTAACAGAAACTCTGTTTTCCATGCGGGTCATTAAAGCCTTTGCCGCACACCGCCATGAAGTCAGCAGGTTTACCAAAGAAAGTAAGCGATTTTTCCGTTTACTGATGCGGAGAACAAAACTGGATAATTTGGCAACACCAATCAATGAAATGATCGGAGTGTCCATCGGTGTTTTGCTTTTGTGGTATGGTGGGCTTCAGGTGATCCAGACTGATTCACTCACATCTGAGGATTTTCTTCGGTTTATCCTGTTATTGTTTGCAATGCTGGCTCCCATAAAAAGTTTAGGAGCCGTAAATATTACCCTACAAAATAGTCTGGCTGCTTCGGAGAGAGTGTTCCGCATTCTGGATTCAAAACCGGAAATTATTGACAAACCAGATGCAAGGGATATCAAAACTTTTTCCCGGGAAATTCAGTTCAAAAACGTCACCTTCACCTACAGCGATGACTCATTACCTGTATTAAACCGGATATTTTTTACCATTCCAAAAGGTTCAGTAGTAGCACTAGTCGGTTCAAGCGGAGCTGGAAAATCTACCATCGCAGACCTGATTCCCCGTTTTTATGACCCCACTTCAGGATCAGTGAATGTTGATGAAACAGATATTCGAAATTTTAAATTGGAACATCTTCGCCAGATGATGGGAATTGTCAGTCAGGAGGTGATCCTCTTCAATGATACGGTAAAAAATAATATCTCTTACGGACAGTCGGAAATAAAGGAAAGCGACATAATGTCTGCTGCCGAAGCCGCAAACGCAATGGAGTTTATTAAATCCCTACCAAAGGGAATGGATACGATCATTGGTGAAAGAGGAGTAAAATTGTCCGG